>NZ_LBIZ01000117.1:0-515731 GCF_028128665.1 Bradyrhizobium sp. CCBAU 45384 | reverse complement strand
ATTCTCGTCAGCAAAAAGCCCCGGCTCGAGAAGAGCCGGGGCTTTGTTGCTTTCGAGGTAGAGTGGGCAATCAGCCCTTTGTCATCGTGATGTTCACGCCGCGGATCTCGCCCTTGGACGAGATCTGCACCGTCTGCTTGGAGCCGTTGGTGCGCAGCGACAAATTGGCGGCAAAGCCGTTGGCCTCGACGAACACTTCGATCTGGCCGCCGCCGGCGGTGCCCTGCAAATTGCCGAAGATGTTGCGGTTGGACTCGCTCCAATTGCCGGAGATCCGCTCGCCCTGGCTGGTCACGTCGCTGGTGAGGTCGAATTTGTAGCTGTCGGAGGCGCAGTGCAGCGCCTGCTTGAGGTTGAGGCCGGTGCCGGCGACCTTGTAGTCCGCCTTGCAGCGGATGCGCTCGGTGGAGCCGTCGGACAGCGACACCGTGCCGGTGCCGGTCCAGGCGCCGTCGAAGCCGGCGAACGGCCCGGACGACTGAGCGTGGCTTGTCGCAACAGAGAAGAGCAGCGCTGCACCAATGCCGGCTGCCTTGATTGCCAGTTCAGATCGCCCAATGAATTTCATCATCAATATCCCGTTTTGGAACGACGGCTGCTTCATCGCAAGCCGTCTCGCCACATCGAAAGTTTAGTGTTGCCAGCCTATATCAGGTTCAAGTTCTGTGCCGGATAGGCCCGGTTGCCCGCGGCGTCAGGCTCGCGAAAGCGGTTCTCACCTGCCAGTTCGGCCCCGGATTCCCTCTATTTCCATAAGTTTCCGGGCCAATTGGCCGGCCGGACAGATGCAGCTCTGCAACAGGTATGCAGTAAAACACCGTGTGCCGGAATTATGACGTAGTATCAACCTCTTACATCTGCCAATGAAGGCCGAGGGAAGACCTGATTTGGTGGGCGCGGCGCCAATTTGGCCGCATTTACCAGCGCTTGTGCCTCCTCCGGTGCCGCACGCTTCCAGCGGCAACTTGCCATCAGAACAATCCGTTCCGGCTCTCCGCCCTGTGCTGTCCGGGATTGGTGCGATTCTGCCGTCAGAATGAAGGAATACAATGCGTAAGCTTCTCGTCGCTCTCACCGTGCTGTCGGCCACCCTGTCCACGGCTGCATTCGCCCAGCAGGGCGGCCGCGGTACCGAAGCCGAGCAGAAGGCCTGCACGCGCGACGTGCAGAAGTTCTGCCGTCCGGTTATCGATCAGGGCGATTTCACCATCCTGGCCTGCCTCAAGGAGAACCGGGCCAAGATCTCGCAGGCCTGCGACCAGGTCCTGAAGGATCACAACCAGTAAGATCGGCCACTGGCCCACAAAGGCGGCCGTGGGGCCGCCTTTTCCGGGCCGGATCCGCAAGGGGCTGCCATCGCGCGACAGGATTGGTTTTGCGGCCGTATTCCCCTATATGGGGGCCGCGGCGGCGTCGCCGGCATGAGCCCGCGCGAACGCAAAAGCCCTTTCTGTCCAAACGATTGTTGATCAGCCCTCGATGACCTCTGCGAGCGAATTGCGATCCGGCAAGGGTGACCGCGACGAGAATTTTCCCGTCGCGTCCTGGATCATTCATCCCAGTCATCGCGCCCTGATCCTGGCCTATTACAATTTCGTCCGGACCGCCGACGACATCGCCGACCACGGAAGCTTGCCGGCGGACGAGAAGCTTCGCTATCTCGACCTGCTCGAGGCGGAACTGCTCGGCAAGGGCGAGTCCCAGGCCGAGGCCGTCACCTTGCGGCGCGCGCTCGCCGAGCGCGGCATGGCGCCGCGCCACGCGCTCGACGTGCTGATCGCGTTCCGCATGGACGTGACCAAGCTGCGTTACGAGACCTGGGACGAGGTCATCCACTATTGCCGTTATTCGGCGATGCCGGTCGGCCGCTTCATGCTCGACGTCCATGGCGAGAGCACCTCGACCTGGGCGGCGTCGGATGCGCTGTGTGCGGGCCTGCAGATCAACAACCATCTGCAGGATTGCGGCAAGGATTATCGCGAGCTCAATCGCGTCTACCTGCCGCGCGACGCGCTGGCAGCACACGGTGCCTCGGTCGAGCAGCTCGGCCTCGCGCAGTCGCCGCCGGCGATGTTGGCCTGCCTGCAGTCGCTTGCCGTGCGCAACGAAGCGCTGCTGGGCGAGGGCAGGTCGCTGGCTGCCGAGATCCGGGATGTCCGCCTCGGCGTCGACGTCGCGGTGATCCAGGCCTATGCCGACCGCATCGTGCGTCTGTTGAAGGTGCGCGATCCCCTGCGCGAGCGCGTGCATCTGAACAAGTTCGAACTGCTCACCTTCAGCCTTGCCGGTATCGCCGGTGAGCTCGGCCGCCGTGCGATCGGCCGCAAAACCATCACCAATCCGGGGACTGCCCATGACGCTTGAGGCGACCGCGCCCGGCGCCAATTATGGCTCGTCCGCATCGAACAGCTCCTTCTACGCTGCGATGCGCATCCTGCCCCGCGACCAGCGCGAGGCGATGTTTCAGATCTACAGCTTCTGCCGCCAGGTCGACGACATCGCCGATTCCGACGGCCCGCGCGATCAGCGGCTCGCCGCGCTGCAGGAATGGCGCAACGACATCGACGCGCTCTACCAGGGCAATCCGCCGCCGCGGCTGAAGGACTACGTCGCCTCGGTCAAAACCTTCGGCCTGAAGCGCGAGGATTTCCTTGCCATCGTCGACGGCATGGAGATGGACGTGCCGCAGGACATCCGCGCGCCCGACATGGCGACGCTGGATCTGTACTGCGACCGGGTTGCCAGCGCCGTAGGGCGGCTGTCGGTACGCGTGTTCGGCCTGCCGGAAGAGGACGGCATCCTGCTCGCCTATCATCTCGGCCGCGCGCTCCAGCTCACCAACATCCTGCGCGACATCGACGAGGACGCGGGCCTCGGCCGGCTCTATCTGCCGCGCGAGGCGCTGCTGCATGCCGGCATCACCTCCAACGATCCGAACCGCGTCATCGCCGAGCGCGCGCTGCCGAAGGTCTGCATGCCGCTGACGCAGCGCGCGAAGGCGCATTTCGAGAAGTCGGACGAGATCATGAACCGCAACAAGCGTCGCGCGGTGCGCGCGCCGCGGATCATGTCGAAATACTACCATTCCATCCTGGACCTCCTGATCGCGCGCGGCTTCAACGCGCCGCGCCAGCCCGTGCGTGTGTCGAAGGTCACACGCATTTTGATCCTGCTCCGCTACGCTTTCATCTGATGCAAAACACAGCTCACATCATCGGCGCTGGAATTTCCGGCCTCTCCGCCGGCGTGCGGCTCGCCAATGCCGGCTACAAGGTCGCCGTGCACGAGGCGACGCACCAGGCCGGCGGCCGCTGCCGCTCCTATTTCGACGGTGCCACCAATCTCACCATCGACAACGGCAATCATCTGCTGCTGTCCGGCAACAGCCACGCCCGCGCCTATGCGCGCGCGATCGGCACCGAGGCGGGCCTGGTCGGGCCTGAGACCGCGCAGTTTCCCTTCGTCGACATCAAGACCGGCCAGCGTTGGCAGCTCGATCTCGGAGGCGGCCGGCTGCCGACCTGGGTGTTTGATGAGGGCCGCCGCGTGCCCGATACGGGTCTCACCGATTATCTCAAGCTGGCCCCGCTGATCTGGGCGTCGGAGCAGACGCTGGTCGGCAAGTCGATTCCGTGCGAAGGCACGCTCTACCATCGCCTGGTGCAGCCGCTGCTGCTCGCAGCCCTCAATGTCGATCCGCCCGAGGGCTCGGCCGGGCTTGCCGGCGCGATCGTGCGCGAGACGCTGCTGGCGGGCGGGCAGGCCTGCCGTCCGCTGATCGCACGCGACGGCCTCAGCGCCGTGCTGATCGAGCCCGCCGTGAAATTCCTCACAGAGCGGGGCCACACCGTTCAGCTCGGCCATGAGCTGCGCGGCTTCGTCACCACCGATGGCAAGGTCAGCGCGCTGAATTTCGGCGGCGAGGACGTGGTCCAGCTAGCTGCGGGCGACGTGGTCGTGATGGCGGTGCCGCCGCGCGCCGCGACGAGCCTGCTGCCGGGCCTGACCGCGCCGACCGAATTCCGCGCCATCGTCAATGCGCATTTCCGCTTTGAGCCGCCGCCGGGATCAGCGCCGATCCTGGGCGTGATCGGCGGCGTCGTGGAATGGCTGTTTGCGTTCCCGAACCGGCTCTCCGTCACCATCAGCAATGGCGACCGTCTCGTCGACATGCCGCGCGAGGAGCTCGCACAGACGATCTGGAATGACGTCTGCGCGGCCGGCGGGGTCTCCGGCGAGCTGCCCCCTTGGCAGATCGTGCGCGAGCGCCGTGCCACATTTGCGGCAACGCCGGCCCAGAATGCCTTGCGTCCGGGGCCGGTCACACCGCTGAAAAACCTGTTTCTCGCCGGTGACTGGACTGCTACGGGATTGCCTGCAACGATCGAGGGATCGGTCCGGTCGGGTGATCGCGCCGCCGATCTGGTGCTGGCCGCCAAAAAATCCTGAAAAGCGGGCCTGATGCAATGTCCAGCTCACTTTCAAATCGACGCCAGGAGCAATCGAGCGACATGGATTCCGTGAACGCGACCAGCCGCGAAGCTTTGGAATCGAGCATTGCGTCAGCGACGCAAGGCGTGCTCGGTTTCCAGCAAGCCGACGGCCATTGGGTGTTCGAGCTCGAGGCCGACTGCACCATTCCGGCCGAATACATCCTGCTGCGCCATTATCTCGCCGAGCCGGTCGACGTAGCGCTCGAGGCCAAGATCGGCAACTATCTGCGCCGGGTCCAGGGCGCCCATGGCGGCTGGCCGCTGGTGCATGACGGCGAGTTCGACATGAGTGCCAGCGTGAAGGCCTATTTCGCGCTGAAGATGATCGGCGACTCCGTGGACGCGCCGCACATGGTGCGCGCGCGCGAGGCGATCCACGCCCGCGGCGGCGCGATTCACAGCAACGTCTTCACCCGCTTCCTGCTCGCGACCTTCGGCGTCGTGACCTGGCGCGCGGTGCCGGTGTTGCCGATCGAGATCATGCTGCTGCCGTTCTGGTCGCCGTTCCATCTCAACAAGATCTCCTATTGGGCGCGCACCACCATGGTGCCGCTGATGGTGATCGCGGCGCTGAAGCCGCGGGCGAGGAATCCCAAAGGCGTCGGCATCGACGAACTGTTCCTGCAGGATCCGCGCTCGATCGGCATGACCGCGAAGGCGCCGCATCAGAGCATGGCCTGGTTCCTGCTGTTCCGTTCGCTGGATGCGATTCTGCGTGTCCTCGAGCCGATGTTTCCGAAGAGCTTGCGCAAGCGCGCGATCGATGCCGCGCTCGCCTTCACCGAGGAGCGGCTCAATGGCGAGGACGGCATGGGCGCGATCTATCCGCCGATGGCCAACATCGTCATGATGTACGACGCGCTCGGCAAGGACGAGAATTTCCCGCCGCGTGCGATTACGCGCCGCGGCATCGACAAGCTGCTGGTGATCAAGGGCGAGGAGGCCTATTGCCAGCCTTGCGTGTCGCCGGTGTGGGACACGACGCTGTCGGCGCATGCGCTGCTGGAAGCCGGCGGCGACAAGGCGGTGCCTGCGGCCAAGCAGGGCCTCGACTGGCTGATCCCGAGGCAAGAGCTTCAGGTGAAGGGCGACTGGGCGGCGAAGCGCCCCGACGTGCGCCCGGGCGGCTGGGCCTTCCAGTACAACAATGCGCATTATCCCGATCTCGACGACACCGCCGTGGTGGTGATGTCGATGGACCGCATGCGCCGGGAGCACGGTGCCACCGGCTATGACGTAGCGATCGACCGCGGCCGGGAGTGGATCGAGGGCATGCAGAGCGACGATGGCGGCTGGGCCGCCTTCGACGTCAACAACCTCGAATATTACCTGAACAACATCCCGTTCTCGGATCACGGTGCGCTGCTCGATCCGCCGACCGAGGACGTCACGGCGCGCTGCATCTCGATGCTCGGCCAGCTCGGCGAGACCGAGAGGACCAGCAAGCACGTCGCCGCCGGCGTTGCCTATTTGCGCAAGACCCAGCACCCCGAGGGGTCCTGGTATGGCCGCTGGGGCATGAACTTCATCTATGGAACCTGGTCGGTTCTGTGTGCTCTCAACATGGCCGGCGTCCGTCACGACGACCCCATGATGCGAAAGGCCGCCGCCTGGCTGGCATCGATCCAGAACAAGGACGGCGGCTGGGGCGAGGACGCCGTCAGCTACCGGCTGGACTACCGGGGATGGGAACCCGCCCCCTCGACCGCCTCGCAAACGGCATGGGCCTTGCTTGCCTTGATGGCTGCTGGCGAGGTTGATCACCCGGCCGTCGCCCGCGGGGTGGAGTACCTGATTGCAACACAAAACGAAAAAGGACTGTGGGACGAGCAGCGCTACACCGCCACAGGCTTCCCCCGCGTGTTCTATCTACGGTATCATGGTTACCCGAAGTTCTTTCCGCTGTGGGCGCTGGCGCGATATCGGAACTTGCGGAACACCAACAGCAGGGTGGTAGGGGTCGGAATGTGACTTTGGGGACGGGGGACTATGTTACCGCGGGCAATGCCATTGATCCGCGGCCGATCTTGATCGTGACTGGACTCGTTCAGGAGGCCCGCATTGCCGCCGGTCCCGGGATGGCGGTCATTTGCTCGTCCAGCAGCCCGACGCAGTTGCGCGCGCTGCTGACGGTGGTTGATCCCCAGACGATTCGCGGCGTGATCTCGTTCGGCGTGGCCGGCGGGCTCGACCCGAGCTTGCGCTCCGGCGACGTCGTGGTGGCTTCCGAGGTGCTCTCGGGCGATGCCCGCTGGGCCGCCGGCCTGTCGCTCAGCGAGGACCTCATCGACAAGCTGACCTCCGGCCGCCGCCGGGTGGTGCGTGGCAGCCTCGCCGGTGCCGAGGAAGTGGTCACCGGCTCATCCTGCAAGGCGGCGCTGCATTCCGAGACCGGCGCCTCCGCCGTCGACATGGAGAGCCACATCGCCGCCGCCTATGCCGCCGAGGCCGGCCTGCCCTTCGCCGCGGTCCGCGTCATCAGCGACCCCGCCCACCGCGCGCTGCCAGCGCTTGCCCGCGCCGCCATCAAGCCCAACGGCCAGATCGACCTTGCTGCGGTCTTCCGCGGCATCGTCCGCAATCCGGCCACGCTCCATGCCCTGGTCTCCACAGGCCTCGACTTCAACCGCGCGCTGCGCTCGCTTCGCGGCTGCCGCGATTTCCTGATCGGCACGGAGCTGGTCGACAGCGAGGCGCTGGTGGCGGAGACGATCTGAGCGGTTTGTTCGAACCGAGAGACAAGGCTCGGTCGCGCGCTGTCGCGAAGCGCGCGCTTCGCGATCGGCTCACAAGGCCGACATCGCTGCCTCGAGAATATCGAGAGCCTGGTCGAGCTCGTCCCGCGAGATCGTCAGCGGCGGGCATAGCGTGACGACGTTGCCGCCGCCGAGCTTGAAGCTGAGACCTGCTTCCAGGCAGCGATACAACAGGCGCTCCGCGCGCGCGTTGGCATCAGGCTCGTCGCGGCGGCCGATCTCGACGCCGAGATAGAGGCCTGCGCCGCGCACCTCTGAGATCAGCGGATACCGCTCTGCCATCGACCGCAGCCGTTCGAGCGCGTGTGCGCCGAGCACGCGCGCCGTGGTGAGCAGTTGCTCGTCCTCGATCACATCGAGCGTGGCGAGCGCCGCAGCGCAGCCGACCGGGCTCTTCTCGTGGGTGTAGTGGCCGAGCGCGCCCTCGGGCACCACGTCGAGATCGGCCCGCGCCACGATCGCCGCCATCGGCATGATGCCGCCGCCGAGACCCTTGCCGAGCACCAGAATGTCGGGTGTGGTATCAGTCTGCTCGCAGACGAACATGGTCCCGGTGCGGCCGAGGCAGCTCGGCACCTCGTCGAAGATCAGGAGCGCCCCGTGCCGGTCGCAGCTCGCGCGCACGCGTGGCCAGAAGCCTGATGGAGGCAGCTCGACCGTGGTCCAGCGCATCGGCTCGGCGATCACGGCCGCGACGTCGCCCTGCACCTCGAGGATATAATCGATGTAGTCGGCGAGGCGTTCATGCGCGCGGCCGTCCTGTCCGAAGAAGCGCGCGGCGAGGCCCGGCGGCGGCACATGCTCCGTGCCCGGCAGCAGCGGGCCGGCGCCGCGCCGGAACAGCGCTTCGCCGCCGACCGAGACCGCGTCGAGATTGGCGCCGTGGAAAGCATCCCACATCGACAGGGTCTTGTGTCGCCCCGTGGCATAGCGGGCAAGCTTCAGGGCCATGCCGATTGCGGCTGAGCCGCTGGGGGCCAGCAGCACCTTCTCGAGTGAACCGGGCGCCAGCTCGGCGAGGCGCCGGGCGAGGTCGATGGCGGACCTGTTGGTATAGCGGCGCGGGCAGAAGGGCAGGGTATCGAGTTGCGACTTGATGGCCGCCACGACGCGAGGATGACCGTAGCCGACCTGATGCACGCTGTTGCCGTGGAAATCGAGGATGCGCCGGCCCTGGAGATCGACGATGTGGCTGCCTTCGGCGCCAGTCGCCACGTTCAGGCACGGCGTCGACAGCGATTGGCGCAGGAACCAGCGCTCATCCTCGTCGAGCCATTGCTTTGTCTGCGCGTCGAGATGGCGCTGCTGGAATGCAAGTCGCTCCGCCGATAGATTGACGTCGCCCTCGGCGGCGCTCATGTCGGACGTGCTCATGGCCGCTCTCCGCGGGCCAGCCGGCCCTCGATCGCTGCGATGACAGGGATGATGTCGGCGACGCCGTCGATTACGTAATGAGCGCCGGCGTCCGTCAGCCGCTCGATCGCGGCCGCGCGCCGCTCGGCGAAGGCTTGCGGCGGCAACGCCGCCGTGTCGGCCAGCGACAAGCCGAACTCATTGCCGGTGACGGCAACGCCGACGGTCCAGCAGCCGCCGTTGAGGCCTTCCTTGATCCCGACCTCGGTGTCGTCGACCTTGACGCAGCTCCAGGCCGGCCAGACCGCGAGCTCCAGGAAGGCCTTGTAGAGCATGAACGGCGTCGGCCGGCCATCGGGCGTGTCGCCGGTGCAAACGATGCTGTCGGGCGCATAGCCTTGCGCGGCCGCGACCGGAATCACCTTGGCCATGATCTCGCGCGTGTAGCCGGTACTGGAGCCGATCTTCAGGCCACGGCGCCGCAGGTGAGCGACAGCCTCAGCCACGCCCGGGATCACGTCGGCGTAGCGGGCGGCGACCTCGACATTCATCGGGACGAACACCTGATAGAGCGCATCGATGTCGGCTTCGGTCGGCTCGTGTCCATGCTTGTCGCGCCAGGCGGCGATGATCCGCGGCAGGCGCATGAGGGCGGCGATGTGCGGGCGCTTGGCCATGCCCATGGGCCCGCGTGCCTCGTCGACGGTGATGGTCACGCCGAAGCGCGCGAATGCCTCGACGAACACGCCCATCGGGGCCAGCGAGCCGTGGTCCACCGTCGTGCCGGCCCAGTCGAACACCACGGCCCTGACGTGCTCGAATGGTTCGCTCATGCCGCTCGGCTCCCGGATGTCAATTCGTCAATGACTTCCTCGGCGATCGCAAACGAGGTGCTGGCGCCGGTGCCGCTGGTGATCATGACGAGGCGCACGGTTTGAGATGGGCGATCGATCAGCATCAGCCGGTCGGACGCCGAAGCGTAAGTGCCGATCCAGCGCTCGCGGATGACGGGTGTTGGCCAGGCCAGGACCTGGCGGAATTCGTCCATGATCAACTCGTCCACCGCTTCAGGACCGAACGGGTCCGGCGTCGCGTCATAGTGATGGGAATCCCCGACGACGAGCGAGCCATCCTCGCTCTGCACGGCGATCAGATGCACACCGTTGGCGAGATGCTGTCCTTGCTCGGATTCAAGTCGCTGTTTCAGCGCGGCCGCCTCCGGCAGTTCGGCGTAGCCGAGATAGCGCACGAGGCCGAGGTCCGACATCACGGCCGCGTTGAAGCGCGGCGCCGCGCTTGCTGAAGCGACCCGCAGCATGTGCAGCTTGCAGCGGACGAGGCCGTAAGCGCTGATGCGTTCCGGATAGAGGCTCACGAAATCGTCGCCGGGGCAGACCACGCAGAGCCGGGCCCGGACCGGCCCGCGCGTGGTGTCGATGTCAGGCGGGGCGACCTCCCTGGCCAACGTCTGATACAGGAAGGTGACGCCGTGCACCTCGGCGAGCCACTTCGCCAGCGCCGGCACGGCGATGCGCGACTCCACCCGCAAATCGTGCGGGCTCGCCAGCACGGCTTGCAGATGGTCGGTGCGCAGCATCGGGAAACGGCGGCCCGCCTCAAGCGGGCTCAGAAGCTCGCAACCCTCGCCCATCTCGGTGGTGCGGAACGCCTCGAGCACCGCCGCGGCTTCCGGTCGTCGCACCGCGACCGCAAGTCCGGCATGCTCGATCCTGATGCCCGCGGCCGCGGCCACTTCGGCCCAGACCTGCCGCGACCGCATCGCCCGTTGCCAGCACCGGCCGCGTTGCTGCCCGGTGACGGTGACGAAGCCGAAATTGCGGATCGAGGCACCGTTCGCCCTTGCGTCGCGCTCGATGACCACGACCCGCAAGCCGCGGCGCACGCCCGCAAGCGCGTGGGCCAGACCACAGATGCCGCCGCCGATCACGGCCAGATCGAATTCGTCGCCGGACACGCTCACCGTTTTCTCCACATCTGCGCGCGCGCAAGATAGCCCTGCGTGAGTAACATATAGATAGCGCGTGTGACGGCCGCTGTGGCGAACACCACCATGGCCATGGCTGCCGCCGGGGCCACGTCGCCCGCGTCATCCATGTTGAGCACGGCGATGGCCGCAAGCGTCGTGTGCGGCGCGTAGATGAAGACCACCGCTGATACGGTCGTCATCGCGTTCACGAACAGGTACATGGCGATATCAAGCACGGCCGGCAGGCAGACCGGCAAGGTCACGCGCATGAAGGTACGCCAGAACGGCACCTTAAGCGATGCCGAAACGGTCTCGAACTCCTGGTCGATCTGCTTGAGCGCCGTCACCGCGGTCAGGTGCGAGACCGAGTAGAAATGCGAGATGGTGCAGATGACGAGGATGGCCATCGTGCCGTAGATGAAGTTCAGCGGATTGGCCGGGTTGTTGAAGAAGAAGATGTAGCCGAGGCCGAGCACCAGACCGGGAACGGCCAAGGGGAGCAGCGCGAGAAACTGCACGAAGCCGCGAATGGCGCGAAAGCGCGGGGTCTTCTCCACCAGATAGGCGCCGGTAAAGATCACCGCGGTCCCGAACAGCGCGGTGAGGCCGGCCATGACCAGCGAGTTGAAATAGCTGCGCCAGCCGCCGCCATCCATCATGTCGAAGTCGAAGTTCCTGAAGCTGGGCGTCAGATTGTAGGGCCAGAGCGTCGCGATCGAGGCGAAGAAGGACACGCCAAGAATGACCAGGATCGCGAACGCGATCAGCGAACAGATCGCCAGCATGGCGCGGTCGATCGTGGCGTCGGGCTTGGGCGCATACGGCACGGCGCGCGCGGAGAGCAATGCCAGCTGGCGCCGCTGCATCAGCTGGTCGACGACGAAGGCCAGCGCCGCCGGCAACAGCAGGATCAGGCCGACCACCGCGCCCATCTGGAAATTCTGCTGCCCGACCACCTGCTTGTAGATGTCGGTCGCGAGCACGTTGAACTTGCCGCCGATGACCTTGGGCACGCCGAAATCGGTGATGACAAGGGTAAAGACGACGAAGACCGCGCTGATCAGCCCGTAGCGCGCGCCGGGAATGGTCACCGTCCAGAAGGTGCGGTGCGAACTTGCCCGCAACGCTTCCGCGGCCTCGTACAGACGCGCGTCCGAAATCGCCAGCGCCGTGGTGATGATGATGAGCGCGTGCGGGAAGGTCCAGAACACCTCGCCCATGACGATGCCGATCGGACCGTAGATCGATGCGCCGAAAAGCATCCATTTGACGAGGCCCTGGTTGCCGAACAGGTAGACGAGACTGATCGCGGGCAACAGCGAGGGCGCGAGTATCGGGATCTGCGCGATGATGCGGAACAGTCCGCGCCCTGGCATGCAGGTGCGGGTCAGCCCATAGGCGTAGACGAAGGCGAGCAGAACGCAGATGAACGTGCTCAGCAGCGAGACCCAGATCGAGTGCCAGATCGAATTGGCCAGCGCTGGACTTGCGAAATAGGCCTGGAAATTGGCGAGGCCGACGAAGCTGCCATCTGCCGCCTGGAAGCTCTTGGACAGCAGCGCCCAGAGCGGCAATAGCACGGTGACGATCAACCAGAGACCGAGCGCCACGACCGCGCCGCGCATGATCCAGTCGTCGCGCCCGAGCTTCTGCCGCAGCGGTGCGACGGCGGCGGCACGGTCCGGCAGACTCAGCGTCTCGCTCGTCATCGCTGCTGTCCCGTGTCAGGCCGGCGCGGAGCGCGGCTGGGCAAAGACGCGCAACCGCTGCGGCGGCAGCGCGACCTCGATGGTCGCGCCCGAGGAAATGCCGAGGTCGCGCACGGCGTTGATGGAAAAGTCGGCCGAGAAATTCAGGTTGGTGCCGCTCGCATGCAGGGTCGTCGCGAAATGATTGCCGATGAATTCCATCACGCCGACCTGGACCGACAGGCGATTGTCCGCATGCTCCCCGATGTCGCGCACCACCACGTCCTCCGGCCGAAGGCAGACCGTGACGGCCGCGCCCTCGGCGAGCGGCACATCCTCGCCGAAATCGAGCACGGCTCCGCTGACATTGGCGCGCTTGCTGGTGACGAGGCGTCCTTCCAGAAAGTTCATCTTGCCGACGAAGTCGGCGACGAAAGCCGTCGCGGGGCGGCCGTAGATCTCGTCGGGCGTGCCGACCTGCTCGATCCTGCCATGGCTCATCACCACGATCCGGTCGGACATGGTGAGCGCCTCCTCCTGATCGTGGGTCACCATGATCGTCGTCAGCTTGAGGCGCTGCTGCAGGTCGCGGATCTCGCCGCGCAGGCGCGCCCGGACGCGGGCGTCGAGGGCGGACAGCGGTTCGTCCAGCAGCAGCAGGCCGGGCGATAGCGCCAGCGCGCGGGCGAGTGCGACGCGCTGCTGCTGTCCGCCCGAGAGCTGCGCCGGATATTTGCCGGCCTGCTCGGGCAGGCCGACGAGTTCGAGAAGCTCCTTGACCCGTTTGTCGATCGCGATGCGCGGCGTGCCTGCCGAGACAAGGCCGTAGGCGACGTTGTCCTTGATCGTGAGGTTCGGGAACAGCGCGTAGGACTGGAACACGATGCCGAAATCGCGCTTGGCCACCGGCAGCGTCGAGATGTCGAGCCCGCCCTGATAGATCGACCCGGTGGTCTGCACGTCGAGGCCGGAGATGGCGCGGAGCAGCGTGGTCTTGCCGCAGCCGGACGGCCCGAGGAATGAGACGAACTCGCCCGGCATGATGTCGAGATCGACAGTGTCGAGCGCGGTGAACGCGCCGAACTTCTTCGAGAGGTTGCGGATGCGGAGATAGGGCACCGTCGTTGGCGTGCTGTCCATTCTACTGTCCCGCATTGACCGGCGGCGCGCGTGCACCGCCGGGTTCGTTGCTCCGAGCATCCCGGGCGGGATGCTCGGTTCAGTTCGCTCAGTTCGGGGTCTTCAGTTCTTGTTCTTCTTCAATTCTTGGGCTCGGACTTGCCGTCGTAGCGCTTGCTCCACTCCGCCAGGATCTTGTCGCGGTTCTCCGCGGCCCAGGCGAAGTCGTTCTTGATCAGCATCTTGTCGATGTCACCCTGGATGAACTCCATGGAGCTTGCGATGCCCGGCAACGCGACGATGGCGAAGTTCTCGGCGTAGAGCCTGTTGGCCTCCGGCGTCGCCGCCCAGTCGACCAGCTTCTTCGCCGCCTCCACCTCCTTGGTCGTCTTCATGATGCCGATCGCCTCCATGTCCCAGCCGAGGCCTTCCTTGGGCAGGACGATGCTGATCGGCGCGCCGCCCTTCTTGGTCTTGTTGGCGCGATATTCGAATGAGAGGCCGATCGTGTACTCGCCGGCGGCGGCCTGTCGGCACGGCTTGGAGCCGGAATGGGTGTAGGCCGCGATGTTCTTGTGCAGCTCGTCCATGTACTTCCAGCCGCCGTCCCAGCCGAACATCTGAAGCCAGGCGGAGACCATCAGAAACCCGGTCCCCGACGAGGCCGGGTTCGGCATGGCGATCTGTCCCTGGTAGACCGGCTTGGTCAGATCGGCCCAGGACGCAGGCTCCGGCAGGTTCTTCTTGCCCGACTCCACGGTGTTGACGCAGAAGGCGGATGCCCAGACATCCATGCCCACCCATTCCGGCGTGGCGGCTGGATCGCGCATCTTGGCGTCGACCTTGTCGAGACCGACAGGCGCGTAAGGCATCAGCATGCCTTCCTTCTGCAGCAGCATCAGCGAGGTTGCAGCAAGACCCATGACCACGTCGGCCTTGGGGTTTGCTTTCTCTGCAAGGAGTTTTGCGGTGATGATGCCGGTGGAGTCGCGAACCCAGAGGATGTTGATGCCGGGATTGGCCTTCTCGAAGGCGGCCTTGTAGGGCTTGATCTGGTCGGCCTCCAAGGCCGTGTAAACGGTGAGGTCTGCCGCGCGAGCTGTCGTGGCGAGGCAGAACATGGCGGCGATCGACGCAACAGCGCATCGCAGACCGGTTGTCGTGCACAGGTTCATGTCGGGCTCCATCGATGTTGGCCAGGGGCCGGCGCCGTCAGGGCAGGGAACCCGGTATTGTTAGATGACATTCCCGTGACGTGCATGTCGGATTTTGTGCACGGCGCGCCTCGATTGCTGTGTCTCTGCACATCTTGAGTGCAGTATCGCTCAAGTGCACTGCAACTTCGGCACCGGGGAAGCGGTCACCGGGCACCGCCGAGGCCGGCTGCCCCGCGCGACTGCCGGGGTTTTCTGATCGGCGCGGAGCTGGTGGACAGTCCGTCGGACTGATCGCCCGTACCCGGTCGACGAGCCTGTGCTTGACCGGCTTGATATGAACGTAATCAACATGCCGGGCGAAATCGGCTTCGTCGCGAATGCTCCCAATATCTGCGTTGCCAGATGCCCCGTTCGCTCTTGGCCGAGCGGCTTTGGGATATCCTTTCGTTTCGTGGCAGCCGGCGCGAAAAGGCGGACTTGATCAGCTGCCAGCGCATTGCAAAATCGGCGTCAGCTTCCAAACGGTGTGGAGGTGATCAGGCAACCCCACGATGGCGTCGATCGTGAATGGGTGACGTCGGCGTGTCTCGCGAAACGCCATGCGCAGCAGCTCGACATGATACGTCAGCAACGATGGCTTCGGCTCCGCCAGATTGACGGTGAAGAAGAAGCATCCACCCTGAACGAAGTTGCGACGGTACGCGGTCATGACGCGACGTTACCACGAAGCACGTGCGATGGGTTTCGCAAGAGCTGAACTCGTCCTACGGGCTGCACATCGGCACATCGCGAACGATCAGCAGCGACCACCAATCGCCAATTGCATCCGGCGGTCGTGCGACGCCGCACATGGATGTCTTGTGACGGACTCTCCTGGCCATTCTGAAGCACCTGCCCTTCGAATTGCCCCAGCGCGGATCGTGCGGTTGCTGCCTCAGATGATATTGGTTGCAAGTTGAAACCGCAAGATATAGGGATATGTGGTTTCAATATAAAACCACTCCAGGTCACGATGATGATTGAAGCCGACGCCACATTCGCCAGCACCTTTCCGTTCGCACCGCATTTCACGAACGCTCCGGGGTTTCAGATGCATTACGTTGACGAAGGGCCGCGCGAAGGTGAAGTTGTGCTGTGCCTGCATGGCGAGCCGACTTGGGGCTATCTGTTTCGCCATCTCATTTCGGCATTGAGCCCAACGCATCGGGTGGTCGTGCCCGATCATATGGGTTTTGGTAAGAGTGAGACCCCGCCGGAGCGCAGCTACTGGCTTCAGGACCACATCGATAATTTGGAGGCGTTGGTCCTTGCACTCGATCTCACCGGTATAACCCTGGTCATGCATGATTTTGGCGGTCCTGTCGGAATGGGGTTCGCCGCCAGGCATCCTCTTCGCATCAGCAGGATCATCTCCGCCAATGGGCCAACGCCGTTCGGTCAGGCCGATCTCTTCGAACGCGTAATGGCGAATGCTGCCGTCTCGCCTTGGTTTCAGTGGATTGCGAAAGCGGAGTCCGAGGGGCGGCTCGAATCCGTGCTCGGCCAACTAGGATTCAACATCTTGAGCACGCTGAAGCTCAACGGCTTTGAAAACAACGCCATCATTTCGGATAGCTTCATCGGCGCCTATGCCGCTCCCTTCGCGCGTCCTCAGGATTGTCTCGGCGCGATCGGCTGGGCGAAGGGGTTCGCCATCGGCTCCCACAAATTCGAGGAACCCGACGCCGCGGCCGTTCGCGCCATTCGAGAAAAGCCAGCATTGGCAATCTGGGGCGAGGCTGATCGCACGCTGAATGCAGAACATTTCCTGCCTCTGTTCGCAGAAATTTTTCCGACTGGGCAAATTACGCGCCTGCCTGCCACCGGGCACTATTGCTTCGAGGATTCCCCAGAAACAGTTGCACGGCTCATCGCTGACTTTCTCAGCCAAACCTGCGTCAGAAGACAAGCGTTATAGATCAATCCGAGGTCCGCCTGGTCGGAGCGCGGTCCCTAGTGCAAGGTTTCGAGAGGGGTGGACACGCGCGGAGCGCCGACCCACTCGATTCATCAAATACTTCCCTCGCGTTTGGCGTGAGTATTGGTAACTCCAACAATGCCCTTTGGGGCCAAGTGATTGCGGCGGCAGGCTTAGCGAAGGCTGGCGTCGTCAACACCGGCGCCACAATCATGCGGCAAAAAATGCCCTCAATTCCGTTTCCGATCTGGCGGTTTCGATCGGACGGGAGATAGCGAGTGTCCGCAGTATCGGTCAGGTTTCGGCATACGCCGAGGGCCTGTTTTCCGTACGCCATTTCAATTCCGCCGACGTGCCAGGCAACGGAGGCTTAAAGCCGTTTATCATCCACAATTCGAAAGGCGTATCATCTACGTGCAGCTCCCAGCGATAGCCGCGTCCAGCGACATAAGGCTCGAGCACGCGAGCACATCCCTGCAAGAACTGCTGCTGCATTTTGGGATCATCGATCGATCGGGCGATATGGTCCACTGTGACTCTCACGAAGTCATTCGCAGGCTCGCCGCCAATATAGAGTCCTCCCTTCGGAATTTTGTGAAAGAACACATTAACATAGAAGCGAGGCAGAAAGCTTTCGTAGATGGCGGTGATCTTCTGTGACAGCTGCTGCTTATCAGAATCGGTGAATACATTTTCGGGGTGATAGATCTGCCACATCGGCATTTTCGGTCTCCTTTTTAAATTGCTGCTCTGCTTGATCGGCTAACTGGCTGGCGTACCGCGGCGCGCGCTAGCCGGCTCCGCAAGGCGCCGCCACAAGACCGGAGTGGGCACCTTCGAAACGCCCATGCCGTTTCGTCTTGAAGATTCGGGAAGGTTTCGGCCGTGCTCGCCAGAGAGTCGCTTGGCAAGCGCCTCCAGCCGATCAAATTGCCGTGCAACCAGCACGAGATCACATCCACGTGCTGCCAATCGGTCCGCACGGACAGCACCGATACCTGAAGATGCGCCTGTGACGAGGGTCGTCCCCTTGATCGCCCGTTGCGCTGAATTCATCGAGAGCCCCTCTGTATGCTCACTCTCCTTATGCAACTACAATAATAAGAGTTAGTCAAGCTCTTATCATCGGAGTGACAATGTGGTACCGTGTGCCAGCGTCAAACGGGCAGCACAGGGACCAAACAATGCGCTCAAAGGGTTTCGAGGGGATGGTGTGTTCCGTCGCCAAAGTCATGGGAGCGATTGGCGATCGCTGGGGCATGCTCATCATGCGAGACTTGCTGCTGGGACTAAGCCGTTACGAAGATTTGCGCCACTCAACCGGCATCACCAACACCACGTTGTCGGATCGCTTGAAGATGCTGGAAGAAAACGGGCTGATCGAGCGAAGGCTGTATCAGTCCCGTCCCGATCGTTTCGAGTACAGACCGACCGTCAAAGGGCGCGATATTGGTCTTGTCATGCAGGCTATGGTGCAGATTGGCGACCGGTGGAGTCCCACAGGCGTGAAACGGCCGCCCTTGAAGTTTGTTGATAGTCAAACCGGCCGTAGCGTTAAATTAATATCGGTCGACTCGGAAACAGATAATCCTGTGGCGCCTCAGAATATTGGAGCTCAAGCCGGGAGCGGCGCCGACGATCTTATGATCTGGCGCTTGACTAGATGACGTATCTCTCGGCGTCGTCGGAGCGCCGAGTGCAGGCGCACTTTGTTGTAGACCTCCGCGATGAAGCAAGTGATGTGGCGGCGGGCGTCGCCCAGGTCGGCAAAGGCTTTGCCGTTGATCGGTTCGGCCTTGAGCGTTTTCGTGAAGCTTTCGGCCTTGGCGGAGACGATCTGAGGGGGATTTCTCGCTGGCAAAGAGAAAAGGCCCCGTCGCCATTGGCGGCCGGGCCGTTTGCTTTGACGGTCCGTAACCTGGACCGACCGAAACGCTCGAGGCTCCCTGCGGTCGAGGGCGGTGCCACCGTCATCGCAACTCGGTTCGCTCGCGCGAGGCCTCCAGCCGCAACCATTTGCTCACGCGTGTCACGCTCCGGCGAACCTTATGTGCGGATGGGAATACGATGTAATATCCGAGGGCGTCGGAAAAATCGGCGTCGAGCAGCTTGACGAGCTGGCCGCGCGCGAGAGCCGCGGAGGCGAGCGATTCGCGCGCCATCGCGATGCCTTGCGCGTTGATGGCGGCTTCGACGACGACGCCACTATCGTCGTACTGAATGGCGTCGGTCAGGTCGAGTTGATGGCCGGTCTGGCGGGCGTAGCGGGCCCAGTACCGGTAGACCGGGTCCTCGATGATGGGATAGCTCGCGATCTCCGGCAAGCTCTTCGGCATTGCCCGCGCTTGAAAGAGCCGTGGACTACAGACCGCAATCATATGGTCCTTCATCAGCAGATCGGCATGAAGGCCGGGCCATTCGCCGTCGCCGTGGCGGATCGCCATGTCGACGTTCTCGACTTCGAAATCCACATAGTGCCGCGTGACATTCAGCGCCAACTGGATGTCCTTGACCTCCTGGTGAAACTTGGAGAGGCGTTTGACCAGCCATAGATGCGTGAATGACGGCGACACGCTGAGACAGATCTGCTCGATCCTCTTGCTCCGCTGCGTCGTCCTGGCTTGGGACGTTGCCGTATCGATGCGCTCGAGCGCCTTGCTGATGGCTTCGAAATATGTCCTGCCGATGTCGGTCAACACGACCGTCGCGATGCCGCGCTTGAACAGGGCGGTGCCGATGAAACTTTCGAGGTTTCGTATCTGCTGGCTGACTGCACTCTGGGTGATGTGGAGTTCGTCGGCCGCCAGGGTGAAGCTTCTCCTGCGTGCTGCGGCTTCGAAATAGCGCAATGCATTGAGGGGAGGCAGGTTCGCGAAGGTCATGCCTTGGTTTTTCTAATGCGTATTAGAAATTGTCAATTGCCACGACGCAACTAATTCACAAAGGTGTCACGCAGGATCGATGCGGACCCGTCAGTGGCGCCCGGGACGATTTGAAGACCAGCGTGATGGGGCATCGCCGCTCGATGAGGATACAGCCGTTCGGGTTAGCCTTCATCGCCTTCCGGTTCTCGCGCAACAGCTACTTTCACGTGGCGTTCAGCGTCTTGTATTTCCAGAGCCTTGGCTTCTCACTCGCAACGGCTCTCTCGTTGGAAAGCTTCTACTACATCGCCAAGGCGGGTTGCGAAGTCCCGTGCGGCGTGTTTGCGGATAGTGTCGGCCGTAAGCTCACGCTCGTGCTCGGCTCGCTGGCGGCTGCGTCCTGCTATCTCGGTCTCGGGCTGTGCGACCAATATTGGCAGATGATGCTGTTCGAGGCCGGACTTGGCCTGTCGATGTCGATGGCATCAGGCACGGACTCCGCTCTGGTGTATGACGAGTACAAGGCGCTCGCAAAGACCGCGGAATATGAGCATGTCGAATCCATCGGATGGGGTATGCGCAACATCGCGCGGGGTGTTGCCTCGGCCTTCGGATCGCTCTTTGCGACCTGGTACACGATGGGCAGCACCTTCATTCTCACATCCATCGCGATCTTCATGTCCGCGCCGGTTGCGGCCATCTTCCTGAAAGAGGGAGGCCGTCGAAAGACGTCGCTCGGAGCCGTGGTCGCATCGGCAGCTTCGCTGGTCCGGCGCAACGCCGAGTATCGCCGCGTCCTTCTCCAATTTGCGATCATCACGATCGGGGTCAAAGCCGGCTTCTGGGCGTTTCAGCCCTTCTCGGATCTGCATCATCTGCCGCTGGAATGGATCGGCACGTGCTTCACCGCGCTGCTGTTCATATCGCTGGTCGCCTCGTTTTTCGTCAAGCGGATCTGCCGCGTCTTTGGCTTGCTGCACACGCAGACGGCGCTGATCGTGGCAGCCTTCGCCATCATGAGCCTGTCCTTTGCCTCCGAAGGCAAGGCCGGCATCCTCATCGTTTCCCTAGGGCTTGCGCTTCACGCGATCGCGCAGGGCATTTCCGACCCGATCATGCGCATCCTGATCAATCGGTATGCCGACTCGGATAGCCGCGCGACGGCCATGTCGGTTGCGTCCATGGCGGGAGACGGATCGTTCTCGCTCGTAGCCCCTCTGTTCGGATATCTGATCGACAAGCAGGGCGGCGCGGCCGCCAGCATTGCGATCGTGGCCGTGACGTTGTGTTCGCTCTATCCCGACCTGATCAAACTGCATCAAGCAGGCATGAAAAAGCAAACGGTCCATAAGCGGGGGTAGACGAGCTGCTGCTCTGGATAGGGACAGGGCAGCATGCCATCGTGCCGGTGTTTTGCCCGACGGGTCAAGTTAATTTCGCCAAATACGAAATTTGGGTTGGTCTCGGATCGCCCTCCTCTACTGTGCATGGGGTTGTTTTCCATTTTTGTGGGAGAGGGAGCAAAACAAAAGGCCCGGTCGCCATCGGCGACCGGGCCTTGTTCGTTCGTATCGGCTGTTGCGCTTACGCCGCCGTCGAAGCCTTCCGCGCCGCCTTCGCGGCTGCGGCTTCAGCCTCGTCCTTGCGGATCTCGGAGAGCTTCTTCTGGACCTGCTCGGAGAAGATGTACTGCGCCGGGCGCTGCTTCGACAGGTCGATCTCCGGCGCCATCGGGCCGGTGGTCTTGATGCCGCGCAGCGACACCCACATCGCCTTCAGCGGGTTGTTGAGGGCTGCGGTCGCCGCCGTCGGCTCGTAGCCGCAATGGGCCATACAGTCGGCGCACTTCTCGTACTTGCCGGTGCCGTAGGTCTCCCAGTCGGTGGTGTCCATCAGCTCCTTGAAGGTCTTGGCGTAGCCTTCGCCGAGCAGGTAGCAGGGCTTCTGCCAGCCGAAGATGTTGCGCGCGGGCATGCCCCACGGCGTGCATTCGTATTCCTGGTTGCCGGCGAGGAAGTCGAGGAACAGGCCGGAATGCATGAAGTTCCACTTCTTGCCCTTGCCCATCGCGAAGACGTCGCGGAACAGCTTCTTGGTCTTGGTGCGGTTGAGGAAGTGCTCCTGGTCCGGCGCGCGCTCATAGGCGTAGCCGGGCGACATCGAGACGCCGACGCCGAGCTCGACGGTGAGGTCGAGGAATTTTGCGATCTCCTCGGCCGGATGGCCGTCGAAGATGGTGGCGTTGACGTTGACGGTGAAGCCGCGCGCCTTGGCCGCCTTGATCGCGGAGACGGCGCGGTCGAACACGCCAACTTGCGACACCGCCTTGTCATGGTGGTCACGCAGGCCGTCGAGATGCACCGAGAAGAACAGGTAGGGCGAGGGCTCGAACAGGTCGAGCTTCTTCTCCAGCAGCAGCGCGTTGGTGCAGAGCGAGACGAACTTCTTGCGCGCGACGAGGCCGCGCACGATCTCGCCGATCTCCTTGTGGATCAGCGGCTCGCCGCCGGGAATGGCGACCATCGGCGCGCCGCACTCGTCGGCCGCGTCCCAGCACTCCTGGGCGGTCATGCGGCGGTTGAGGATCGCGTCGGGATAATCGATCTTGCCGCAGCCGACGCAGGCGAGGTTGCAGCGGAACAGCGGCTCGAGCATCAGCACGAGCGGATAGCGTTTGCGGCCAAGCAGTTTCTGCTTGAGCAAATAGCCGCCGATACGCATTTCCTTGAAGAAGGGGATTGCCATTACACGTTTCTTTCTGGGCTTGAAATTCGGGTAGGTCAGCTTGCAGCCAGCTCGGCCGGAAGCCTGAATTCGATGTTTTCCTCGCGGCCGGGAAGTACCGAGACCGTCACCGGTCCGATCCGCCGCAGCGCTTCGATCACGTCATCCACCAGCACCTCGGGCGCCGAGGCGCCGGCCGTGAGGCCGACGGACCTCGCACCTTTCAACCACTGCGGGTTGAGCTCGCTTCCATCGGCGATCAGATAACTCGCGACGCCGGCCTCGGTGCCGATCTCGCGAAGCCGGTTCGAATTCGAGCTATTGGCAGCGCCCACCACCAAGATCACGTCGACCAGCTTGCTCAAGTCCCTTACCGCAGATTGGCGGTTCTGTGTCGCATAGCAGATATCCCGGATGTCTGGGCCTTGAATATCTGTAAATTTGGCCTGAAGGGCCTCGATGATGCCCTTGGTGTCGTCGACCGACAGGGTGGTCTGGGTGATGTAGGCCACTGGCATATCGGCAGGCAGCGTGAGGGCCTTGGCTTCCTCGACGCTCTGGACCAGCAGAACCGGGCCGGGGACCTGGCCCATCGTGCCCTCGACCTCGGGATGGCCGGCATGGCCGATCAGGATCAGGGTACGGCCCTTGGTGATGTACCGCTTCCCCTGATTGTGAACTTTCGTGACCAGGGGGCAGGTGGCATTCAGCACCGGCAGGTCGCGGGCGGCAGCCTCCTCCTCGACGCTGCGGGCGACGCCATGGGCACTGAAAACGGTCACGGCCTTCGGCGGAACTTCAGACAGCTCCTCGACGAAGATGGCGCCCTTGGCCTTCAGGCTCTCGACCACGTATTTGTTATGCACGATCTCGTGGCGCACGTAGACCGGCGGGCCGTATTTCTCCAGCGCCCGCTCTACGATCTCGATCGCGCGCACCACACCGGCGCAAAAGCCGCGCGGCTGCGCTAGATAAACTTCCATTGGACGCCCATCACGCAAGTTGCACCAATCCGCTTCATTGTCCCCGGCGGCACCCCGATATGGACCCATGCTGCAATATCCGCACCATCGGTGTCGCAACCGCGGTAACTGCCCACCCCCATCGGGGCCTGGTCGCATGCAGGCACAGCACTTTGTGTCAAAAAATCGGCAATAAGGAAAGGTGGGAATAGAGCTGCTGGTTCCCGGCAGTGCCGGTCAAGGTATTATAGTAGTCGGCCTACAAGAGCCGGACGGCGACGTTTGTGCCCACTCCTCCGTCACTTTGCCGCCTCAAGTCTCCGGCTATACCGGCCGTCCCGCATGATTTTGCCACGGTCTCCCGGCGTTCACATCGAACCTTGTTCCGCTGAGAACCACTCAAAACAGCAATAGGTTTCGCTCCGGAACTCCGATAAACAGCGGGCGTTTCCGGCAAGCTGTTAACACCAGAAAGAAAATACGTGCTGCAAAGCGTAGTCGTTGCCATCGTCAGGGCCTGCACCCGGTTTGCCTCCCTCGTCGTCGTTCTCGGGCTCCTGCTGGCGGTGGGGGCGGGCTATTACACGTCCAAGCACTTTGCCATCAACACCGACATCAACTCGCTGATTGCCCAGAATCTGGACTGGCGCCAGCGCGATCAGCAGTTTGACCGAGCCTTCGATCGCGACGCCACGATCCTCGCGGTTGTTGAGGCCAGGACGCCGGAGATGGTAAACGCGGCGGCGAAGGCGCTGTTTGCCAAGCTCAAGGACGACAAGACCCACTTCCAGTCGATGCAGCAGCTTGGCACCGGCGAGTTCTTCGAGAAGAACGGCCTGTTGTTCCTGCCGACCGAGGAGGTCGCCAAGATCACCAGCCAGTTCGAATCCGCAGCGCCCCTGATCGAGATCATGGCCGGCGATCCCTCGATCCGCGGCCTGACCGGCGCGTTGGAGACCGGGCTTGCCGGCGTCAAGCGCGGCGAGGTCAAGCTCGACAGCACCGAGCGGCCGTTCAACCAGATCGCACAGACGGTCGAGACCGTGCTCAACAAAGGCAATGCGGTCTTCTCCTGGCGCGAGCTCGTCAGCGACGAGCCGCTGAAGGATTCCGACAAGCGCGCCTTCATCGAGTTCAAGCCGATCCTCGACTACAACGCGCTGGAGCCCGGCAAGGATGCCACCGATGCGATCCGCAAGGCGGCGGCGAACCTCAATTTCCCAACCAAATACCAGGCGCGCGTGCGGCTGACCGGCCCAGTGCCGATCGCCAACGAGGAATACGCCACCGTCCAGGAGGGTGCTGTCGTCAACGGCGTCGGCACGGTGCTCGTCGTGCTGTTCATCCTGTGGCTGGCGCTGCATTCGGCCAAGATCATCTTCGCCGTGTTCGTCAATCTCTTCGTCGGCCTCGCGATCACCACCGCCGCCGGCCTCATGATGGTCGGCTCGCTCAATCTGCTGTCGATCGCGTTTGCCGTGCTGTTCGTCGGCCTCGGCGTCGATTTCGGCATCCAGTACAGCGTCCGCTACCGCTCGGAGCGTTACAAGGTCGATGATCTCCGCAAGGCGCTGGTGCTTGCCGCCAGACGCTCCGCGATCCCGCTGTCGCTCGCTGCGATGGCGACCGCAGCCGGCTTCCTCTGCTTCATCCCGACCGATTACAAGGGCATCGCCGAACTCGGCCAGATCGCCGGCGTCGGCATGCTGGTGGCGTTCATCTCCTCGATCACCGTCCTGCCGGCGCTGCTCAAACTGCTCAACCCGCCCGGCGAGAAGGAGCCGGTGGGCTACGCCTTCCTGGCGCCGCTCGATCATTTCCTGGAGAAGCACCGCGTGTTGGTCGTCGGTGGCACGCTGCTGCTCGCGGTCGCCGGCCTGCCGCTGCTCTATTTCATGAAGTTCGACTTCAACCCGATGAACCTGCGCAATCCGCACGCGGAATCGATCGCAACATTCCTCGACCTGCGCAAGGATCCAAACACCGGCGCCAACGCCATCAACGTGATGGTCACGTCGGAAGAGCAGGCCCAGCAAGTTGAGGCGAGGCTCGAAAAGGTCCCGGAAGTATTGCGGGTGATGTCGCTCAACAGTTTCGTGCCTGAGGACCAGGAGCCCAAGCTGAAGCTGATCGCGCAAGGCGCCAAGGTGCTGAACCCCGCGCTCAATCCGGACCAGGTCGATGCAGCGCCGTCGGACCAGGAGAACGTCGAGTCGCTGAAATCCTCGGTCGGGAATCTCCGCCGGACCGCGGGCGACGCCAAGGGGCCCGGTGCGGTTGCCTCGCGTAGGCTCGCGGACGCCCTGGAGAAGCTCGCCAACTCGGATGAAGCGACCCGCAACAAGGCGCAGGATGTGTTCGTTACGCCGATGAAGATCGTGTTCGACCAGCTCAGAAACGCGATGCAGGCCGGGCCGGTGACCCTGAACTCATTGCCACCGGATCTCGTCAGCGCCTGGAAGAGCAAGGACGGCATCATTCGCGTCGAGGCCCAGCCCAAGGGCGATCCGAACGACAACGATACGCTGCGCAAGTTTGCGGCAGCTGTGCTCGCTGCCGAGCCGACCGCAATTGGTGGACCCGTCTCGATCCTGAAATCCGGCGACACCGTGGTGAACGCCTTCATCCATGCCGGCATCTATGCGCTGCTGGTGATCGGCCTGTTGCTGTGGATCACGCTCCGTCGCATTGTGGATGTGCTGATGACGCTGGTGCCGCTGTTGGTTGCAGGTGCAGTGACGCTCGAGATCTGCGTGTTGATCGGCCTGCCGCTGAACTTTGCCAATATCGTCGCGTTTCCGCTGTTGCTCGGCGTCGGTGTCGCGTTCAAGATCTACTATGTCGTCGCGTGGCGGTCCGGCAGGACAAACCTGCTTCAGACCAGCCTGACGCGCGCGATCTTTTTCAGCGCGCTGACGACGGCGACGGCGTTCGGCAGTCTGTGGCTGTCGAGCCATCCGGGCACGTCCAGCATGGGCAAGCTGCTCGCACTTTCTCTGGTGACGACGCTTGCCGCAGTGCTGCTGTTCCAGCCGGCCCTAATGGGCAAACCCCGCAATCTCAGGGAGTAGGCAGATGTCGCCGACCGGGTCAGTGGCGCCTTTCTGACCCGGCTTCGCCGCGGCCGCACTCTTCGGAGCGGCCGCCGTCGGCGCAGGTGCCGCGGCAGCCGGCGCTGGCGCAGACTTGGGCGCTGCACCGGTGGTTTTTGGCGGGCCCTTGGCCATGGCGTTGGCGGTGCTCGGGGGGATCGGCGGACCAACGCGGGTCCAGGTCTCGCCGCCGCACAGGAAGCCCAGCACGCAACCCTTGATCTCGAGCTGGTCGGTGCCATTTGGCGTGATGGTCGCACTATACATCTGACCATCCTTGGCGTTGTAGACCTGACCTTCCCATTGCTCGGCGCCGGGCGTCTTCTTCATGTTGATCAGGGTCGCCATGCCCAGTGTCGGCCTGTTCTTTTTTGAGGCATCCGGGTTGTTCTCGTCGCGGCCGCCAGGCTGTTTTTCCCAGGAAACCGCGCCCCACATGCTGTCATTGCATTGCGCGACACGGATATTGGCGACGCCGTCGGCGACCCGCCAGTCGCCGGTCGGATCGGCGGCAAGCGCAGGTGTCAGGCCGGCGTAACCACCTGCCAGTATAATTCCGGTGTAAATTGCCAAACGCATATGTGTTCCTCGGCAGTGCAACATGGTCTAAAGCTGTGCTTGCGAAGATGGTCCGAAAAAGGGCAAAAGGCCGCACAGACCCTTTTCCGTTTGCTGACCGTTTTCAGTTGACGAAGCGGCCCTCAACCGAAGTATGTAGCGGATGAACAGTCCAAATCCAGACATGTCCCAGTTGTTCGCGGACCGTCAGGCCCAGCGCAGCACCCTGCATAATCGGTACCTGAACGAGCAGTTCGTCCGGGTTCTCAAGACCATCGGCTACGACGTCGGCTTCCAGAAGGGGCAGGGGCAGTACCTCTACGATCGCGAGGGGGCACGCTATCTCGACCTCTTGTCCGGCTTTGGCGTGTTTGCGATCGGGCGCAATCATCCTGTCATGCGCGAGGCGCTCAAGAGCGTGCTTGACGCCGATCTGCCCAATCTCGTTCAATTCGACGTCTCGACCCTGGCCGGCGTGCTCGCCGAGCGGCTCCTCAAATATGTTCCCTATCTCGACAAGGCCTTCTTCGCAAATTCCGGCGCGGAATGCGTCGAGGCCGCGATCAAGTTCGCGCGCGGCGCGACCGGGCGCCCCGGCATCGTCTATTGCGCGCACGGCTATCACGGCCTGACCTATGGCGCGCTGTCGCTGACCGGCGATTCGAACTTCCGCACCGGCTTCGAGCCGCTACTGCCGGGTTGCACCTCGGTTCCGTTCAACGATCTCGCCGCGCTCGAGAAGGCCCTGGCCTCGCGCGAGGTCGCTGCCTTCGTCGTCGAGCCGATCCAGGGCAAGGGCGTCAACATGCCCTCCGACGAGTTCCTGCCGGGCGCGGCCGCACTCTGCAAGAAATACGGCACGCTGTTCGTCGCAGACGAGATCCAGACCGGCATGGGCCGCACCGGCCGCTTCCTCGCGGTCGAGCACTGGAATGTCGAGCCCGACATGGTGCTGTTGTCGAAGTCACTGTCGGGCGGCCACGTCCCCGTCGGCGCCGTGCTGACGCGCAAGAGCATCTTCGACAAGATTTTTAATCAGATGGACCGTGCCGTGGTGCACGGTTCCACGTTCTCCAAGAACGACCTGGCGATGGCCGCAGGTATTGCCACTCTCGATGTGATGGAGTCCGAGAAGCTGATCGAGGCTGCCGCCAAGCGCGGCGCAGAGCTTCGCCTCGCGCTTACCCGCATGGTCCCCGGCTACGAGCTGATGAAGGAAGTGCGCGGCAAGGGCCTGATGATCGGCATCGAGTTCGGTCCGCCGAAATCGCTGCGCCTGCGCGCCTCCTGGAACGTGCTGGAGGCCGCCAACAAGGGCCTGTTCTGCCAGCTCATCACGGTGCCGCTGTTCAAGGATCACAAGATCCTGACCCAGGTCGCCGGTCACGGCAGCCACACCATCAAGCTCTTGCCGCCGCTCACCATCACCGAAGAAGACTGCAGCTGGATCGAGCGCGCCTTCGACGACGTGATCGCCGGCAGCCACAAGGTCCCCGGTGCGATCTGGTCGCTCGGCAAGACGCTGGTGGACAACGCGGTGCGACGGTCGGCGTAAAGCATGATCCGGAAAAGTGCGAAGCGGTTTTCCGAAAAGATCATGCTCAAACAATAACCTAAAGCGCGATCACGATTCATCCTGATCTCATCGCGCTTTAGGCCGTTCGCTCGGCCGCGTCAGGCCGTGTCCAGCTCAATGCGCAAACACCGTATTGAACATCGGCGAGACATCGTCGTTCTTCTCGATCGCGAGAATGGCGCGGCGTTGCGTTGCAAAGAGGATCGGGATGTCCATCCAGTCTTTGCTTCGGATCAGCAGCGAATTTTTGGACGCATCCTGCGGCACCGCGGACAGGCCGATCAGGAAATGCGCGTCGGCGACCCTCACCGAGAGCGCGGCAAGGGGCGCGCCCTTGGCCTGCTCGTTGGCCTTCATCAGAAGGCCCGGGACCTGTTTGATCCGACCGGCGGTGAAGCCTGGGCCAACCTCGATCTGCACCGTATGAGTGGCAGGCAACGCGGAATCGAAATTGCGTCGGATGGTGAGCGTCATTTGCAGTTTTCGCGAGGGTATCTCGACGGTGCCGCGTATCGTGACGTCGTCTGATGGCGCCGAGGCATCGGTCGTCGGTTCGACCTGCCAGGTGATCTGTCCCTCTACGCGGTGACCTTTCGGATCGCTCAGGTCTTCCTCGTAGAGGACGGCGCGCATCGTGGTGGCGAGTCCGTCCCGGGCTGCTGCCGGCCCGGATGCGGCGATCGTCCAGGCAAGGGCTGCAGCGAGAAAAAGAGCGCGGATCATGGCGTTGAATTAGCAGCGCGCCTCTGACCCCGCAATCGAAAGTTGTGATTGCGCCTCGTTATCGAGCGCTGCTACCCCTCCACATTCGCCTTCATCGCCGCCTCGAACTTGTCGACGAACTCGCTGAGTTCGTCGCCGCCGATGTCGCTGATGGCCCAGAAGTTCAGGCCGCGCTCGCCCCAGCGGCGGCAGTTGAAGCCCTGCATGGTCTGCGTCTTCGGTGGCCGATGCTCGGTGCTCGCGGTCTGCGACACGAACAGGTTGATGATGTGCTGCCGGCGCTTGTAGACGACCGCGCCGATGGCGCGCGCATCGATATAATCGAGCCGGCCGCCGACCAGCGTAAAGCCTTGCGCGGTGAGGTCGATCACCGGCGGGGCGACGTCGAGCTTGCCGTTGAACCACGGCTTCACCGTGTGCTGGTCGGTCGAGACCACGTCGATGAGATGGCCCGCCTGGAGCGAGCGCAGATGCGCGGAGACGACCTCCGAGAGGATGCGCTGCTGGTCGTCCTGGCGCAGCACGACAGCAACGACGCCTGAAGCGGCGAGTGCGGAGACCGCTGAACCCATCGCAAAGCCGCGCAGCACCGAGCGTCGGCTGGGCTGCGGCCGCGCTTGCGGGATCGACGCCTCGATACGAGTCCGGAGGCTGGCAGGCGCGCTGTAGCGCAGGTTGGTGTCGGCCAGTACGCGCTTCATCTCTCGCTGGGCCGCGAACTCGGCCGCGCAGGCCGGGCAGGCGGCGATATGAGCTTCGACCTCGCGCGCGTGGCCGGCATCAAGCTCGTTGTCGAGCAGCGCGTGAAGCAGGATTTTTGCTTCGTCGCAGGTCATTTCGGGTGCTCCTCTTCCGCCGTCCAGGCCGCGCGCAGCATGGCGCGGGCGCGGGCAAGGCGGGACATCACGGTGCCGACGGGGGCGCCAACGGCTTCGGCAATTTCACGATAGGACAGGTTGTTGATCTCCCGCAGCACGAAGGTTTCCTTGAACGGCTCGGCGAGCGCGTCGATCATCTTGCGGATGGCGCCGGCGTCGCGATTGCGTAGCACCTCGGTCTCCGGGCTTGCCTCGCTCTCCTGCCACATCGGCGTCTGGTCGGCCGCGCCCGGCGTATCCTCGATCGCGGCGTGCGAATGCGCGCGCCTGGCATATTCGGCGTTGCAGACATTGCGCAGGATCGCGAACAGCCACGGCTTCATCGCCGGGCCGCGATAGCTGTCAAAATGCTTCAGCGCGCGCAGATAGCATTCCTGCACCGCGTCCTCCGCGTCGGAGGCGTCGCGCAGGAGATAGCGTGCGAGCGTGTAGACGTCGTCAAGATAGGGCAGTGCCGCCTCGCGGAAGCGCTGCGCCTTCTGGAAATCGTCGCTGACGGGCATCGCCTCTCGCTTTGCCTCTTGCTGCGTTTGGTCCGTCGTTTCGTGTTTCGCGTCGTTTTGGGGCCTGACCGAAGGCGCGCGAGCCCGGCCGGTGTGCGACCACCGGCCGGGCAAGACAGAGATGCCTTGGTTGGAGACGTTACTCAACCTTGATCATCCCGGTCATGTGCGGGTGCAACGAACAAAAATACTTGTAGTCGCCCGCGTCGGTGAAGGTGAACGTGAACTTGTCGTCGGTATCCAGGGTTTTTGACCGGAACTTGCCGGCCGACACCACTGTGTGCGGGATGTCGTCCCGGTTGGTCCAGGTCACGGTCGTGCCGAGCTTGATGTTGAGCTCCGGCGGTTGGAAGACGAAATTGTCGATATGCACCTCCATGGCGTTGTCGTCGGCACGGGCGATCGTGACGGGGAGCAGGATGGCCGCGGCCACAGCGACGGAAAAGTCGCGGCGATTGAGTGTCTTCATGGTCAGCTTCTCTTCAACCTTGGATCAACCTTGGAGCGGCGTGTCGATGATGGCGAGCCGCTGCTCGTTCTGCTTGAAGTTGACGCTGGCGACCCCGAGCATCGATCGGAGCTTGGCGTCCTCGACCTTCATCGGCCCGGGCGAGGCGGCGGTGCCGGGCGCCGGCTGCGGGAAGGCGGTGGAGCGCGCGGTGTGGAAGGTGACGTTGCCCTCGACCTTCTGCATCACCTGATGGATGTGGCCGTTGAGCACGGTGACCGAGCCGAAGCCCTTGACGTATTCGAGCGCGCGGCCGCCGTCCTCGGTGCCCCAGCCCCATTCCGGATAGACGGTCCAGAGCGGGATATGGGCGAACAGCACGATCGGCGTCGACTTCGACTTGCCGCGGAGGTCGTCCTCGAGCCAGGCGAGCTGCTCGGTGCCGAGATTGCCGAGACCGCCGGCCTTGAGATCGACGACGTTGACGAGCCCGATGAAGTGCACGCCGCCGGCATCGAAGGAGTACCATCCCTGTCCCTTGGTGCCGCGGCCGTAACGATCGCGATAGAACTTCACCTCCTCGTCGAGGAAGTCATGCTCGCCGGGCACGTAGTGCACATCCAGCTTGGACTGCGAGATGATGCGGTCGGCATTGTCGAACTCGGCTGCCTTGGACAGATGGGTGATGTCGCCGGTGTGGATCATGAACGACGGCTTGGCCGGCATCGCATTGATCTTGCCTACGGCTTCCTCAAGCGTGCCGAGCGCATTGGGATTCGCCGGCTTGTCGAAGCCGACATGGCTGTCGCTGATCTGGAGGAAGGTCATGCCGGGCGCGGCGGCCGTTGCGGCCTCAGCGGAATCGATGATGCCAAGCGAGCGCGGCACGCCGCCAGTGATGGTCCAGAGCACCCCGGTGCCGGCCCATGTCATGCATTCGAGCACCTTGCGGCGGCTGACGCCGTCGTCCCCATGATTGTGTCCGCTCATCGCAACGTCTCCCTTGGCCCTGAATTGGGCTTCGGGGAGGTGATCGGGGGAGGGGAGGACTTATTCCCGAATGCGATGACGATTTCGTGAGGTAGTTTCGTGGCCCGGACGCGCTGCAACGCGAAGCGTTGCTTCGCAGAGCCGGGACCCAACAGAAAGCCGAGCGGCGCGCCGTGAGATGGCCCCCGGCTCAGCAGCGCATCACTGCGTGCTGCGCTGCGTCCGGGGGCACGAGAGCAATGGCAGGGCTACTACTTCGCATCCTCCAAAATCATCGCAGCCCCCTTCTCGGCGATCATCGCCGTCGGGGTATTGGTGTTGCCCGAGGTGATCGTCGGCATGATCGAGGCATCGACGACGCGTAGGCCGCCGAGGCCATAGAAGCGCAGGCGTTCGTCGACGACGGCCATGGGATCGTTCGCCGCTCCCATCTTGGCCGTGCCGACGGGATGGAAGATGGTGGTGCCGATGTCGCCGGCGGCTTTTGCCAGCGAGGCGTCGTCGTCTCCGACGGTGGGTCCAGGCAGATATTCTGTCGGTCGATATTTCGCCAGCGCCTTCTGCTGCATCAGGCGGCGCGTGGTGCGGATCGCGTCGGCGCCGACCTGGCGGTCGTCGTCGGTCGACAGATAGTTCGGCGCGATGATCGGCTTGTCGTCCGGGCTCGCCGAGCGCAGCCGCACGGTGCCGCGCGAGGTCGGCTGGAGATTGCAGGCGCTGACCGTGATCGCCGGGAAGCGGTGCAAGGGATCGCCGAACTTGTCGAGCGACAGCGGTTGCACGTGGAACTGGATGTTCGCGCGCGCGCGCGTTGCGTCAGACCGCGTGAAGATGCCGAGCTGCGACGGCGCCATGGTCAGCGGGCCACGGCGGCGGAAGGCATAGTCGAGACCCATCAGGCCGCGGCGGAACAGGTTGTAGTAGGTCTCGTTCAGGGTTCGCACGCCCTCGACCTTGTAGATCGCGCGCTGCTGGAGGTGGTCCTGCAGATTGCGCCCCACGCCGGGCTTGTCCATCACGATGTCGATGCCGAGCGGCGACAGCCAGTCGGCCGGCCCGATGCCGGAGCGATGCAGCACCTGCACCGAGCCGATCGAGCCCGCGGAGAGGATCACCTCGCGTTTTGCACGTGCCTCGACGATCTCGCCGTTCTGGAAGAAGCGCACGCCGACGGCGCGGCCCTGTTCGATGATCAGGCGGTCGACCAGCACATGCATTTCGAGCCGAAGATTGCGACGCCTCAAGGCCGGCTTGAGGAAGCCGCGCGCCGACGACCAACGCCGGCCGCGCTTCTGGTTGACGTGGAAATAGCTGGTGCCCTCGTTGTCACCGGTGTTGAAGTCAGGAATGCGCTTGATGCCCATCTCCTCGGCTGCATCGCCGACGGCGTCGAGAACATCCCAGGACAGCCGCGGCGCCTCGATGCGCCAGCCGCCGCCGGCGCCGTGATGCTCGCTGGCGCCGAGGAAGTGGTCTTCCAGCCGCTTGAACAGCGGCAGCACGTCATCGTAGCCCCAGCCGGTCATGCCGAGCTGGCGCCAATGATCGTAATCGGCAGCCTGGCCGCGCATCGAGATCATGGCGTTGATCGCCGAGCAGCCGCCGATCACCTTGCCGCGGGGATAGGCGAGCGAGCGGCCATTCAGGCCTGGCTCGGCCTCGGTCTTGAACATCCAGTCGGCGCGCGGATTGCCGATGGCAAAGAGGTAGCCGACCGGAATGTGGAACCAGATCCAGTTGTCGTCACCCCCGGCCTCGAGAATGAGGACGCGGTTTGCTGATACGGCCGACAGCCTGTTGGCGAGGATGCAGCCGGCCGTGCCGGCGCCGACGACGATGTAGTCAAACTCACCTTCGAGCCGCCTTGGCATTTCTGCTTTCCATCCCACCAGGCATCAGGCCCGGGCTTGTCCCGGGCATCCACGCGCTTTCTGTCCTAATAGGCAGACGTGGGTGGCCGGGACAAGCCCGGCCATGACGAGAGGACAGGGCTACCCTCGATCTGCGGCAGTTAGGTGGACTGGCGCTTGCATGGTAGACGGGCTTGTATTTTCAACAGAGCTCGAGATCCTCCATGCCCATCGTGAACCGCGTCGCCGACCTTCAACCCGATATCCAGGCCTGGCGGCGGGACATCCACCAGCATCCCGAGCTGCTGTATGACGTCCACCGCACCGCAGCATTCGTGGCGGATCGCCTGCGCGAGTTTGGCTGCGACGAGGTTGTGACCGGCATTGGCCAGACCGGCGTGGTCGGCGTGATCAAGGGCAAGAAGCCCGCCGGCGAGGGGCTCAAGGCGATCGGCATGCGCGCCGACATGGACGCGTTGCCTGTCGACGAGCAGACCAACCTGCCTTACGCCTCGAAGACGCCGGGCAAGATGCACGCCTGCGGCCACGACGGCCACACTGCGATGCTGTTAGGGGCCGCGCGCTATCTCGCCGAGACCCGCAATTTCGCCGGCGACGCCGTCGTGATCTTCCAGCCGGCCGAGGAGGGCGGCGCCGGCGGAGCGGCGATGGTCAAGGACGGCATGATGGAGCGCTTCGGCATCGAGCAGGTCTACGGCATGCACAACGGCCCCGGCATTCCGATCGGCTCCTTCGCGATCCGGCCCGGCCCGATCATGGCGTCGACCGACGAGGTCGATTTCATTATCGAGGGCCTCGGAGGCCATGCCGCGCGTCCGCACAAATGCGTCGATTCCGTTCTCGTGGGCGCGCAGCTGATCACCGCCTTGCAGTCGATCGTCTCGCGCAGCGTCGATCCCCTTGAATCGGCCGTGATCTCGATCTGCGAATTCCACGCCGGCAATGCCCGCAACGTCATTCCGCAAACGGCGACGTTGCGGGGCACGATCCGCACGCTGACGCCTGATGTGCGCAAGCTGGTCGAGAAGCGGGTGCGCGAAGTCGTGGCGGGCGTCGCCCAGATCACCGGCGCAAAGATCGACCTGCACTACAAGCGCGGTTATCCCGTCGTGAACAATCACGCCGCGCAGACCGAGGTAGCGATGCGTATCGCGAGGCAAGTCGCGGGCGATACCAATGTGGTGGAGATGTCGCCGATGATGGGCGGCGAGGATTTTGCCTACATGCTGGAAGCGCGCCCCGGTGCCTTCATCTTCTGCGGCAACGGCGACAGCGCCGGCCTGCATCACCCCGCCTACAATTTCAACGACGAGGCGATCGTGTTCGGCACGTCCTACTGGGTCAAGCTGGTCGAGGAACAGCTCGCAGCGTCATGACGCGCTGAGCTGAGGCACAACTGAAGAGGGCCGGTGCATCGCACGGGCCCTTTTTGTTGGCATGTCTCTCGCGGCTCAGAACACGTGCGAGAACAGGTAGTACAGCACGCCCGAGATGATCATCGCGGCCGGCAGGGTCAGCACCCAGGCCATGGCGATGTTGCGGATCGTCGCCCATTGCAGGCCTGAGCCGTTGGCGGCCATGGTGCCGGCGATGCCTGATGACAGCACGTGGGTGGTCGAGACCGGCAGGCCGTAGACGTCGGCGGCGGCAATGGTGGCGGCCGCGGTGATCTCGGCGCAGGCGCCTTGCGCATAGGTCAGGTGCGTCTTGCCGATCTTCTCGCCGACGGTGACAACGATGCGCTTCCAGCCGACCATGGTGCCGAGACCAAGCGCGATGGCGACGACGATCTTCACCCAGCCGGGGATGAACTTCGTCGCGCTGTCGAGCGAGCCCTTGTAGGCGTTGAGCACGGCGACGTCGGCGGCGCTGAGCTCGGCTTCCTTGTCCTTCATCAGGAAGCGCAGCGCTTCCGATGCGAGGTACATGTCGTTGCGGGTGTTGCCGACGAGGTCGGCGGGCACCTTGGCGAGCGAACCGTAGGTGCTCACCTGCTTGGCGATGTCGCGCACCAGCACGGCGAGCGATGGGAACGTACCGCCAGTGACCTCGCGCTGCGCGACAAAGTTGGTCACGGCCGGTCGCGGATTGCCGATCACGCTGTAGCCGGCGGCCTTGCCCTCGATGATCCTGCTGGCGGCTTCCGAGTTCTGGATGAACGTGGCGATCTGGCTTTCTGGCAGCGCGCGGTTGAGCGCGTAGGCGGTCGGCACCGTGCCGATCAGGATCAGCATGATCAGGCCCATGCCCTTCTGACCGTCATTGGAGCCGTGGAAGAAGCTCACCAGCGTGCAGGTGAGGATCAGGATGCCGCGAATCCACCAAGGCGGCGGCTGGTCGCCCTTCGGCTCGCCGAACAGAGCGGGCGTGGCGCGCAGCAACACGGTGCGCAGGATCAGCAGCAGGCCGGCGGCGAGCGCGAAGCCGAACAGCGGCGACAGCAGCAGCGCCTTGCCGATATTGGTGGCCTGGGTCCAGTCGACGCCGGAGGTGCCGCTGCGGCCATGCAGGACCGCGTTCATGATGCCGACGCCCATGATCGAGCCGATCAGGGTGTGCGAGCTCGAGGCCGGCAGGCCGAAATACCAGGTGCCGACGTTCCAGATGATGGCGGCGATCAGCAGCGCGAACACCATCGCGAAGCCCGCGCTGGAGCCGACCTGGAGGATCAGTTCGACCGGCAGCAGCGAGACGATGCCGAACGCGACCGCGCCCGAGGACAGCAGCACACCGAACAGGTTGAACATGCCGGACCACACCACGGCGAGGTGGGCGGGCAGCGAGCGGGTGTAGATCACGGTCGCCACGGCGTTGGCCGTATCGTGGAAGCCGTTCACGAACTCGAAGCCGAGTGCGATCAGGAGCGCGACGAAGAGCAGGAGGAACGGAGCGAAGGTCTTGACCTGGGCGCCGGAGGCATCGACGTCGACCCAGATGCTGTAGGCGACGAAGAGCAACGCGGCGGCGATCACGCCCATGTAGATCACGCCGGTGAGCGGATGAAATCCACGATTGAGGTCTGGCCCCTTACTCAAGGCAGGCTCGATCGAGCCCGGCAAAGCAACGTCACTCATTGGAAATTCTCCTGTCCCAAGGCCCCGATTTTGCGCGCGGCATGTGACAGGCGGTTGAAAAGGCGGGAGTTCTCTACGGCCTGTTGCTGCGCATCGGAGCCGCGTCAGGCGGCGCGCGGGGCTTTCTTCTGCAACGCGGCGGCAATCTTCAGGTCTTCGACAAAGCGCTGATATTCCATCGCCTTCGCCTCGGGATCGGGTAACCGCAGCAAATAGGACGGATGCACCGTCACAAGAGCCTTGCGTCCGTCGGTGAGGTCTATGAGCCGGCCGCGGGTCTTGCCGATGGGCGTGATCTTGCCGAACACGCTTTGCGCGGCGGTCGCGCCCATCGCAACGATGAGGTTGGGCTGGATTGCCGAAACTTCCCGCTCATACCATTGCCTGCAGGCTTTGATCTCTGGTGTTGCCGGCTTCTGGTGCAGGCGGATCTTTCCGCGCGGCACGAATTTGAAGTGCTTCACGGCGTTGGTGACATAGACCTTCTTGCGGTCGACGCCGGCCTCCGCAAGCGCGCGGTCGAGCATCTGGCCGGCCGGGCCGACGAAGGGATGGCCGGCGAGGTCCTCCTTGTCGCCGGGCTGCTCGCCGACCAGCATGATGGTGGCGTTCTCAGGGCCTTCGCCGAACACTGTCTGCGTCGCATTCTTGTAGAGTGGGCAGGCGCGACAATGCGCAGCCTCTTCGCGAAGCGTTTCGAGATCGTCGGCGGCAGGTTTACGTTTCATCGGAGCCTCCGGCCGTTTCTGAGGCTTGTGCGGATCGGTTGCGGCGTTGGCGATCATGGCGCCGGTCATGCGCTCGGCGTCCTCGATCAAGGGCTTAATGATCGAAGCCTCGGGCAGGTTCCTCCAGTATTTTTTCGGCATCTCCGTCTGCATCGCTTTCACCTTCAGGCGTGCCGGATTGAAGATGCTGGCGTAATAGCGCCGCCAGGTTTCCTCCAGCCGGTCTTCGCCCGGTGCTTCGCTCTTGCTCACGCCCGGCGTGAACGAGAGCGCATGGCCGTCCCAATGCGCGCAGAGATCGGGCGTCAGGATCGACCAGGGCATGTCGGCAAAGCGTCTTGCGAAGAAGGGCGCCGCGAGCTCGACGATGTGATGTTCCGGCTCGAACCAGGCGACGTAATGGGCGTCGCGCTCGCGGCCGATCTCGCGAAAGCGTACGAAGGCGTGCATCTTGTGCTCGTCGCGATGGACCGCGCGTGCCATCGCCGTGACCAGCGCAACATCAGGATCGGTCGCGACCTCGAGCAGATCGTGATTGTCCTTCAGCCGCCAGAGCAGCCGATAGAGGATCGCAAAGCGCTCGCGATCGCGATGCAGGATTGCCGATTTTGCGAGATCGACGAATTTGCCTGATACATTGAACGTGCCGTCATTCACTTCGAGGATCGGCGACGGTGCGGGCGGCGCAAACAACTCCGCTTCGCCGCCTTGCACGGCCCAGGTGACGTCAGTGGGCCGCACATGATGAAGCACGAGGCTGCGGGCGGCTTTGCGCCAGCCGTCGAAATCGGTTTCGCTGTCGAGGGTCATGTACTGCATCAGAATCCAAACCCCAATTGCGTTGCTTTCGGCTTGAATCGTTCGATCAGTCCGGCAGCATCGAGACGATGCGGCGAAGGGCGGTGATCGCTGAGAATGATGAACGGCAGCGCCTTGTGCCTGGGCACGTGCAGCCGCGCCAGGTCGGAGAGGCGGATCGTGGTGGTGCGCCGCGTCGCGATGATGCGCTCGACCGCCTTGGTGCCGAAGCCCGGCACCCGCAGCAGCTCCTCGCGGCTGGCGCGGTTGACGTCGAGCGGGAAGCGGTCGCGATGGCGCAGCGCCCAGGCAAGCTTCGGATCGATATCGAGCGACAGCATGGCGCTGTCGTCGACGATCTCGCCGACGTCAAAGCCGTAGAAACGCATCAGCCAGTCGGCCTGGTAGAGCCGGTGCTCGCGCAGCAAAGGCGGCTGCACCAGCGGCAAGGCGCGGCTGGCATCGGGGATCGGGCTGAAGGCGGAGTAGTAGACGCGCCGCAGCCGGTAGGAGCCGTAGAGATTGGCGCTGGTGTGGAGGATGGTGTGATCGTTCGCACTGTCGGCGCCGACGATCATCTGCGTGCTTTGGCCGGCCGGCGCGAAACGCTGCGGTCTTGCCTTTGTTTTTTCGTTACGGCCTTCCTCGGCCTCGTCGAGCTTCAGCCGCAGCCGGCCCATGGTGCGGCGGATCGCGCGCACGTCTTTCTCGGGCGCGAATTGCTGCAGGCTCGCGGCTTCAGGCATCTCGATGTTGATGGAGAGACGGTCGGCATATTTGCCGGCCTCCGCGATCAGCGCATCGTCAGCTTCCGGAATTGTCTTGAGATGGATGTAGCCGCGGAAGTGATGCTCCTCGCGCAGCTTTCGCGCGACGCTCACCACTTGCTCCATCGTGTAGTCGGGGCTGCGGATGATGCCGGAGGAGAGAAACAGTCCCTCGATGTAATTGCGCCGGTAGAAGTCCAGCGTCAGCTTGACCACCTCGTCGATGGTGAAGCGGGCGCGCGGCACGTTGGAGGAGGCGCGGTTGACGCAATAGAGGCAATCGTAATTGCAGGCGTTGGTGAGCAGCACCTTGAGCAGCGAGATGCAGCGTCCGTCCGGCGCGTAGGAATGGCAGATGCCCATGGCCGGCGCAGTCGAGCCCATGCCCTTGCCGTCGCTGGAATCCCGCTTCTCGGTGCCGCTGGAGGCGCAGGAGGCATCGTACTTGGCGGCATCCGCGAGAATTTCCAGCTTGCGTTGTATGTCCATGTTTGAATCTCTTTGATTCCGCTCATGAATCTTTGGCGCGCCAATTCGATTGACTCTTCGGCTGCCGTTAGCTTTATATTAGAACATATCATGAACAAATGAGCCAGCCGTTGGTTCTTCTTTTGAAAGCCACGGCATCAATCTTTGAGGAGCGGCGAGCATGAGCGGCGCACGCATGAGCGCGCTTGCGACCTTGCGCAGCCAGATCGAACGGATCGAGACGCATCACCACGACCGCGTCGCGCTCGGTCACGGCGAAGTAGACCGCGCGCTGAAAGGCGGGCTCGCGCGCGCGGCGATCCACGAGGTGTTTTGCGAAGGGCGCCAGGGCGCGGCCGCAACGGGCTTTGTCACCGGGCTTGCGGGCCGCGTCACGACGCAGCGGCCGCTGCTATGGGTGCGGCAGGATTTCTCGGAGATCGAGACCGGCGCGCTGTCGATGAGCGGGCTCGCCGAGCTCGGCCTCGATCCGCGCCGCGTGGTGATGGTGCGTGCGGCTGACGTGGAGAGCGCGCTGCGCACCTCGGCCGATGCGCTCGCCTGCGATGCGCTCGGCGCCGTCGTGCTCGAGCTCTGGGGCGAGATCAGACAGTTCGACCTGGTGGCGAGCCGCAAGCTGACGCTGGCTGCGCAAGGCTCAGGCGTCACTGGCCTGTTGCTGCGGATGGCGGCGCAGCCGCTGCCGTCAACCGCGGAGACGCGCTGGATGCTGCGCGCGGCGCATTCACCGCCAGGATCGGTTTGGGATGTCTGGGGCGCGCCGCGCTTCGATGTCGAGCTGTTGCGCAATCGTCATGGCCCGTGTGGCCGGTGGATCATGGAATGGAAATGTGATGAGCGCCAGTTCAGTGAACCGTCGGCGTATCCTCAGCCTGTGGCTGCCGCGCCTGCCCATCGACCGGATCCAGCGCTTCTTCAGCAGCGCCGGGCTGGGTAAGAATAACAATGAGCCGAACATTGTCGTCATCAAGGACGTCAATGCATTGGTAATCCATGCGCTGGACGAGGCCGCAGAGCGCCTCGGCCTGTATATCGGCCAACCGCTGGCCAATGCGAGGGCGATGTGCCCAGATTTGAAAGTGTTCGACGCCGATGTCGTGGCTGATGCGAAGACGCTCAGCGACATCGCCGATTGGTGCGACCGCTTCACCCCGCTGGTGGCGCTCGATCCGCCGCATGGGCTGTTCCTTGATATCACCGGCTGCGCGCATCTGTTCGGCGGCGAGGCTGCCTTGTTGCAGACGCTGGTCCGGGCGCTCGGTCGACAAGGCTTTGCCGTCAGTGCGGCCATCGCCGGCACGTCGGTCTGCGCGCGCACGCTGACGCGGCAGGCCACGGGCAGCATCGTTGCCGATGGCGAAGAGGCGGCGGCGATCGACCGGTTTCCGGTGTCCGCGCTCGGTGCGGACGAAGCGATCACCACCGGCCTGCGCCGCGCCGGCCTGAAAACCATCGGCGATGTCGCATCGCGCAACGCCTCCGAAATCACGGCGCGGTTCGGCGCGCGGTTTTCCACGCTGCTCGCGCATGCGCTGGGGCAGGGCGATGCGCCGATCAGCCCGCGCAAGCCGCTGCCCGATTACATCGTGGAAAAACGCTTTGCCGAGCCGATCGCGACCGACACCATGATCGCGATGACGCTGTCGCGGCTCGCTGACACGTTGATCGCGTCCATGGAGAAGCAGGGCAAGGGCGCGCGGCGGCTGGAAGCTGCGTTCTTCCGCACCGACGGCGTGGTGCGCGCGATCATGGTCGAGACCGGGCGTCCGGTGACGCGAAGCGCCGTCATTGACCGGCTGTTCCGCGAACGGCTCGATGCGCTCGCCGATCCGCTCGATCCCGGCTTCGGCTTCGACATGGTGCGGCTGTCGGCGAGCCGCACCGAGATCGTGGTGCAGGAGCAGCGCGATCTCGATGCCCATGTCCATGACAATGACGAGCTCGCCGCGCTGATCGACCGCATTGCCGCGCGGATCGGCGGAAAGCGCGTCGTCGTGCATCTGCCGCAGGATACCCATATCCCCGAGCAGGCGGTGCTGGCCGCGCCAGCCCAGCATCATCTCGCTGCCGCCATGCAGGCCGAATGGCCAGATCGTGCCGAGGGCGAGCCGCCGCTGCGCCCCCTCAGGCTGTTCGACCAGCCGGAGCCGGTCAGCGTGCCGTTCGCGACCGTGCCCGATGGCCCGCCGCATCAATTCACCTGGCGGCGCGCGAAACATGCGGTGGTGCGGGTGGAAGGACCCGAACGCATCGCGATGGAATGGTGGCGGCAGGACGGCAAGCAGCTGACGCGGGATTATTTCCGCATCGAGGACGCCGAAGGCCTGCGCTTCTGGATTTTCCGCGACGGTCTTTATGAAGGGGAGGTGGTCGACGCCGACGGCGAGCCCGCTCCGCCTCGCTGGTATGTGCACGGTCTCTTCGCATGAACATTCCTGCCTATGCCGAGATCGGCATCACCACCAATTTCTCCTTCCTGCGCGGCGGATCGGATCCGCGCGCCTATGTGCATCAGGCCAGCAAGCTCGGCATTCCCGCGATCGGCATTGCCGACCACAACACGCTCGCCGGCGTGGTGCGGGCCTGGAACGAGCTCGGCAATGACAAGGTGCTGCACAAGCCAAAGCTGCTGATCGGTGCGCGCATCGTCTTCATCGACGGCACACCCGACATTTTCGTCTATCCGCGCGATCGCGCCGCCTATGGCCGGCTCTGCCAGCTCCTGACCCGCGGCAAGCGCGGCGACGACATCACCCGGATCGAGAAGGGCGAGTGCCATCTCGGCTTCGCTGATCTCTTGGAGTTTGCGGAAGGCCAGCTCCTGATCCTGACGCTGTCGCACCGGTTCGATGATGCGCAAGCGCTGGATGTGCTTGCAAAGCTGAAAGCAAGCCGCGCCGAGGGCGTGTGGCTGGCGGCGAGCCTGATCTATCGCGGCGACGATCGCCGCCGCCTGGCGCGGCTCGACGATCTCGCCGCCAAAGCAAAAGTGCCGCTGCTCGCGACCAACGAGGTGCTTTATCACGATCCCGGCCGGCGTCCCCTCCAGGACGTGCTCACCTGTATCCGGGAAAAGACCACGATCGAGGCGGTCGGACGCAAGCTGGAAGCCAATGCCGAGCGCTTTCTGAAGACGCCCCGCGAAATGGCGCGGCTGTTCCGTGATGTCCCAGAGGCGATCTCGGAGACCATGCGTTTTGCGGACAGGATCGAGTTCTCGCTCGACCAGCTCAGATACCAATACCCTGATGAGCCGGTGCCGCCGGGCAAGACCGCGCAGGGACATCTGGAGGATCTGACCTGGGCAGGCGTCGACAAATATTTTGGCGGCAAGATCGACGACAAGCTGCGTGCAACGCTCAAGAAAGAGCTCGCGCTGATATCAGAGCTGAAATACGCGCATTACTTCCTCACCGTGCACGACATCGTCCATTACGCGCGCAGCCAGAACATTCTGTGCCAGGGGCGGGGATCGGCGGCGAATTCGGCCGTCTGCTACGTGCTCGGCATTACCTCGGTCGATCCGACCAAGGTCGATCTGTTGTTCGAGCGTTTCATCTCCAAGGAGCGGCTGGAGCCGCCCGATATCGACGTCGATTTCGAGCATTCGCGGCGTGAGGAGGTGATGCAATATGTCTATCGCCGCTATGGCCGCCACCGCGCCGCGATCATCGCCACCGTCATCCACTACCGCCCGCGCAGCGCCATCCGCGACGTCGGCAAGGCGCTCGGCTTGACCGAGGACGTTACCGCTGCGCTCGCCGACACCGTCTGGGGCAGCTGGGGCAAGGGCCTCAACGACATGCAGGTCCGGCAGGCCGGGCTCGATCCACAAAATCCCATGATCAACCTTGCGGTCGAACTTGCGACCGAGCTGATCGAATTCCCGCGCCATCTGTCCCAGCATGTCGGCGGCTATGTGCTGACCCAGGACCGGCTCGACACCTATGTGCCGATCGGCAATGCGGCGATGGACGATCGCACCTTCATCGAATGGGACAAGGACGACGTCGATGCACTCAATATGATGAAGGTCGACGTGCTCGCGCTGGGCATGCTGACCTGCATCAGGAAATGTTTCGATCTGATCGACCAGCACAAGGGCAAACGTTGGGTCCTTGCGACCGTTCCGCAGGATGACCCCAAGGTTTACGACATGCTGTGTGCCGGCGAGTCGCTCGGCGTGTTCCAGGTCGAGAGCCGCGCCCAGATGAACATGCTGCCGCGCCTGAAGCCGCGGACCTTCTACGATCTCGTCATCGAAGTCGCGATCGTGCGCCCGGGGCCGATCCAGGGCGACATGGTGCATCCCTATTTGCGGCGTCGGAACAATCTGGAGAAGGTGACGTATCCCTCGCCATCACCCGAGCACGGTCCCGCGGACGAGCTCTACAAGGTACTGCACAAGACCAAGGGCGTGCCCCTGTTCCAGGAACAGGCGATGCGCATCGCGATCGAGGCGGCGAAATTCACCCCCGAGGAAGCCAATGGCCTGCGCCGCTCGATGGCGACTTTCCGCAATGTCGGCACCATCGGCCAATACGAGGAGAAGCTGATCGGCAACATGGTCGCGCGCGGCTATGATGCCAACTTCGCCAGAAGCTGCTTTGACCAGATCAAGGGTTTTGGCTCCTACGGTTTTCCGGAGAGCCATGCCGCGAGCTTTGCGCAGCTCGTCTACATCTCCTCGTGGCTGAAATATCATCATCCCGACGCATTCTGCTGCGGCCTGTTGAACTCGCAGCCGATGGGCTTTTACGCGCCTGCGCAGATCGTCGGCGATGCCCGCAAGAACGGCGTCGAGGTCCGTGAGATCGATGTGTCCTACAGCTTTGCGCAGAACACGCTGGAGAATACTGACGGCAGATATTGCGCGGTGCGTCTCGGCTTTCGCCAGATCGACGGCTTTCATTGGCTGGATGAGGATGAAGAGAGGCTGAAACGCTTGCAGCTGTCATTCCGGGGCACGCGAAGCGTGAACCCGGAATCTCGAGATTCTCAGGTGCGCATGTGCGCACCAGAGTTCGACGCTGGCGCTTCGCCCCGGAATGACAAAAAAGAAGACTGGGCCGACCGCATCATCAAGGCGCGCAACCGCCGTCCCTTCACCTCGCTCGAAGACTTTGCCCGCGACACGGGTCTGCCCAAGCGCGCGCTGATCCTGCTCGCCGATGCCGACGCGTTCCGCTCGCTCGGGCTCGACCGCCGCGAGGCGCTGTGGCAGGTGCGACGCCTGCCTGACGACGTGGCGCTGCCGCTGTTCGAAGCAGCCACCGCGCGCGAGCAGCCGGACGAGCACGCAAAACCGCTCCCCGTGATGCCGCGTCCCGAACAGGTCGTTGCCGACTATCAGACCATCCGGCTGTCACTCAAAGGCCACCCGATGGAATTCCTGCGCGAGATGTTTTCGCGCGAGCGCATTGTCGCCTGCAAGGAGATCAGCCACGAGAACGAACGGCGGCGCGTTCGCTGTGCCGGCGTGGTGCTGGTGCGGCAGCGGCCGGGCAGCGCCAGCGGCGTCGTGTTCATGACGCTGGAGGACGAAACCGGCATCGCCAATGTCGTGGTCTGGCCCAAGGTCATGGAGCAGTATCGCAAGGAGGTGATGGGCGCGCGCCTCATCGAGGTTCAGGGCTACATCCAGAGCAGCCCCGAAAAGGTGACGCATCTGATCGCGCAGCGCATGATCGACCGCTCGCACGATCTGGTCGGCCTCGCCAACGATGCGCTGAGCCGCAAGCATCCGGCGCCATCAGGCGCGACTGTGGTCGAGCCGCTCAACGACGACCGGCGCGACCACGCCGATATGGCGGCGCAAAAAATCCGCCACCCCCGCAACGTCCGCATCCTGCCGCCGTCGCGGGATTTCCATTGAGGTGGGGCGCGGTGCTGCCTCACGCTCAGCTGCCGTAGGGTGGGCAAAGGCGCGAAAGCGCCGTGCCCACCGTTCTTCGTTTTCGTGGAAAGTGGTGGGCACGCTTCGCTTTGCCCACCCTACAACTTGTTTGATGCCGCGCTTCCCTAAAAATTCACCCGGTTCGAGATCGCGCCATCCACGACGAGGTTCGACCCCGTCGTGAATCCCGATACCGGGCTTGCCAGAAACACCGCTGCGCTCGCGATCTCCTGCGGCGTTGCCATGCGCCCGGTCGGATTGCGCTTCATCGCGTCGTTGTAACGCTCGGGCATGTTCTTCTCGATCATCTCCCAGACGCCGCCCTTGAAATAGACCGTGCCGGGCGAGACGACATTCACGCGGATCTTCTTCTTGGCGTATTGCCGCGCCAGACCTTTCGCCATGTGGATCAGCGCCGCCTTGATCGGGCCGTAGGAGCTGGCGAGATCGGCCTGCGCCGCCGAGATCGAGGAGATGATGACGAAGGCAGCATCACCGCTTCTCTCGCCGCTGGCCTCGAGGAACGGCCGTGCCGCGTCGAATGCATGCACGGCGCCGAGCACGTCGAGCCGGAAATTCTGCTCCCATGATGCGGGATCATGGCCTTGCGCCATCGCACCCGCATTGGCGAACAGCAGGTCGATGCCGCCAAGCTCTTTTGCCGCGCCCTCGATCCACGCCTTCAGCGCGGCGCCATCGGTGACGTCAACCGTGCCGCCGGTGGCGTTGATGCCGCTCGCCTTTAATTCAGTAACGGTGGCCGCGACCTGCTCAGCATTGCGCGCGCACACCGCGACATTGCTGCCTTCACCGGCCAGCGTTGCCGCAATCGCCCGCCCGATGCCACGCGTGCCGCCGAGCACGATGGCGTTTTTTCCCTTGAGACCGAGATCCATGGTTTGGGATTCCTTTTTTGTTGATCGTAGGGAGCTTAGTTGTTTGAGCTAGGATGTCGAATTGGTTCTCGGTGTCATACCCCGCGAAAGCGGGGTATCCAGTACGCCGCGGCCTCGCGGTTCAATCACAACCGCCTCTGGAATACTGGATCATCCGCTTTCGCGGATGATGACACCGTGCGAGCCGGAACAGCGCTCCCCTCACTCCGGCGCGGCCCCCACCGGTGGGCCGCCGGGCGGACGGTGCAGGAAGGTCAGCGACGCAAAGGCGCCGACCCAGGAACCGATCGCAGCGAAGGCCACATAGACGGCGTTTTCGGTGTAGCTGATCACGGCATAGGAGGAGAGTAGGTACCAGATCGCGCTCCAGCTCGCGGCCGGCACGCGCTTGCGGGCGACGACGGCTGAGGTAAACATCACATAGACCGCGTCGGTGGCCGCCGTTGCGACGAACACGGCGCCTGCGGTGAGGGGATCGATGGCGGCCATTGCATTCCCTTTGTGCTAATGGGTGGTGATAAAAATTACGGGAGAGAAGCGGCCATGCAAAGCCCCGCCGACATTCTCAAAGACATCTGGACTTCCACCGGCGGAGAGCCTGCCGCGCTCGAACATATGCATCTGACCGGCGAGGAGCCGCAGATTCCGTCCTCGTTCCGTGTCGCTGTCGCCGGCCAAACGACAATCGCGGCCGCCGGTCTTGCCGCCGCCGAGATCTGGCGGCTGCGCAGCGGCGAGGTGCAGGAGGTCAGCGTCGACATGCGCCATGCCGTCGTCGAATGCCGCTCCGAGCGTTATCTGCGGCTCGACGACAAACCGCCTCCGCCGGCCTGGGACGCCATCGCCGGCGTCTACAGGACCGGCGACAACAGCTTCGTCCGCTGCCACACCAATTTTCCGCATCACCGCGACGCCGTTTGCAAGGTGCTTGGCTGTACCCCCGAGCGTGACAAGGTGCAGGCCGCGCTGCTGCAATGGAAAGGCGAGGACTTTGAGACCGCAGTCTATGCCGCTGGCGGCGTCGTCGCGCTGATGCGCTCTTACGACGAATGGTCGGCGCTGCCGCAGGCGCGCGCACTTGCGCAATTGCCGCTGATCTCGATCGAGAAGATCGGCGATGCCCGGCCGAAGCAATGGCCGAAAGGTGATCGCCCGCTCGCGGGTCTGCGCGTGCTCGATCTCTCCCGCGTCATCGCAGGGCCCGTCGCCGGCCGCACGCTCGCGGGACACGGAGCGGATGTGCTCTTGGTGTCGGGGCCGGAGCTGCCGGCGATTCCCTGGCTCACCATCGACACCGGCCGCGGCAAGCTCACCACCTTCATCGAGCTGAAGAGCGAGGCGGGCCGGGCGCAGCTGCGCCAATTGCTCAAAGACGCCGACATCTTCTCGCAAGGCTATCGCCCGCGCGCGCTCGCCAGCCTCGGCTTCTCGCCGGAAGCGGCCGCGGAGATCAACCCTGGTATCGTCTACGTCACGCTATCGGCTTACGGCCATGCCGGCCCTTGGGACGGACGACGCGGCTTCGATTCGCTGGTGCAGACCACGACCGGCTTCAACCATGCGGAAGGCAAGGCCGCGGGCGTCGACGGTCCGAAGGAATTGCCGGCCCAGATGCTCGACCACGCCACCGGCTATCTGATGGCGTTCGGCGCAATGATGGCGAAGGCGCGCCAGGCCCGTGAGGGCGGCAGCTGGCATGTGCGCGTGTCGCTGGCACAGACCGGTCGCTGGCTGTGGAATCTCGGCCGGCTCGAAAGCGGTCTCAATACCCCGGATCTTACGGGCGAGGCCGTACATGCAGCGTTCATGGAAAAGGTGTCATCTGGCTTCGGCACATTGCAGGCGGTGCGCCACTCGGCCGTGCTGTCGCGGACGCCGGCGCATTGGAGCCGCCCGGCGATGCCGCTCGGCAGCCATTCGCAGCAATGGCCGTGCTGAAGCTGACGTGAAGCTGACGTGTTGCAATTTTTTAACGCAAACCGAAGGACGGCCAGCGTTTTTTAGGTTGTTTGAAATCCCATATCGGCACTATTAGCGCGACCGATAAGGCAGTCGTCTGCCGAGATCGTCGCAGACATGACCGGGCTCCATGGTAGCTGAAAAGACCAAGCGATTGCAGGTGCTTACAAAACGACGGGTGATCACATCCGTAGTTTTACTGGCGCTTGCCGGGGCTGGCGCCTACGGCCTCCTGTTTGCCGGCGCCAAGGACAAGAAGCACTCCGAAGTCTCCAGCCAGTCGCGCAAGAACGCGCAGAATTTCACGCCGACACCGTCCGAATGGGCGACGCTGACGATCGAGCCCGTCAACGCCAAAACCTTCCGTGCCGAGTACGTCACCGAGGGCAAGGTCGCGGTCGACGAGGACCGCTCGACGCCGGTGTTCTCGCCCTATGCAGGCCGGGTGACCAAGCTGCTTGCCAAGCCGGGCGAGAGCGTGACCCAGGGTCAACCGCTGTTCACGATCGAGGCCGCCGATACCGTGCAGGCCCAGAACGATTTCATCGCGGCGATGACGTCGCAGAACAAGGCAAGGTCTGCGCTGGAGCTTGCCGACATCCAGTACAAGCGCGCCAAGGATCTCTACGAGGGCCGCGCCATTCCGCTCAAGGATTATCAGCAGGCGGAAGCGACCCAGGTCCAGGCGCAGAACGACATGCGCTCCGCAGTGACGGCGCTGGAAGCTGCGACCAACAAGCTGCGCATCCTCGGCTTCACCGACGAGACGATCAAGACGTTCCAGAACAAGGGCACCATCAACCCTGAGATCACGATCTATGCGCCGCTCTCGGGCACGGTCGTGCAGCGCAAGATCGGCCCCGGGCAATATGTCAGCGCCGGCGCCAGCGATCCGGTCTTCGTGATCGGCGATCTCTCCACGGTCTGGCTCACCGCCTTCGTGCGCGAGAGCGATGCAGCTCAAGTCAGCGTCGGACAGGACATCTCCGTCAACGTGATGGCGCTGCCGGGCCGCCCCTTGACCGCCAAGATCAACTATGTCGCCGCCGCGATCGACCCCAACACGCGCCGTCTGCTGGTGCGCGCCACCATCGACAACAAGGACGGCCTGCTCAAGCCGGAAATGTTCGCAAACGTCACGATCTATTCGGCCGGCGACCGCGCGGCGCCGGCGGTGCCGAAGCAGGCGCTGATCTACGAAGGCGACCAGGTCCGCATCTGGGTCGCGCGTGAAGACAAGTCGGTCGAGCTCCGCCAGATCAGAGTCGGGCTCATCAATGGCAACCTCGTCGAGGTGACCAGCAACCTGAAGCCCGGCGAACAGATCGTCGTCAAAGGCAGCTTGTTCATCGACCGCGCGGCGTCCGGTAGCTGATCGGCGAGCCCCACGAAACTGCGAAAAACCTGAATGGACCGTCTCGTCGCCCTTGCCGTCAACCGGCGCTTCCTGATGGTCGGCATGTTCGTCGCCGTGCTCATCGGCGGCCTGATTGCGTTCAACCAGCTCAACATCGAGGCTTATCCCGATCCGACCCCGCCGATGGTCGACATCGTCACCCAGAGCCCCGGCCTGTCGGCGGAGGAGATCGAGCGCTATATCACGATCCCGATCGAGACCCAGGTCGCGGGCCTGAAGAACCTGACGACGATCCGCACCATCTCGCTGTACGGCCTTTCCGACATCAAACTGCAGTTCTCCTTCGCGTACACTTATGAAGAGGCGCTGCAGCAGGTCTTGAATCGCCTGGCGCAGCTGGCGCCGCTGCCGGGCAACGTGCAGCCGCAGATCTCGCCGCTGAGTCCGATCGGCGAAATCTTCCGCTATCGGCTGGTCGGCCCGCCGAACTACAGCGTGCTCGACCTCAAGACCATCCAGGACTGGATCCTGCAGCGCCGCTTCCGCGCCGTGCCCGGCGTGATCGACGTCACCGGCTGGGGCGGCAAGAGCAAGACCTATGAGCTCGAGGTCGACAACAACAAGCTGGTCGCCAATGGCCTGACGCTGCCGCAGCTGCTCCAGGCGGTCAGCAACTCCAACGTCAATGTCGGCGGCAACACCGTCAATATCGGCCAGCAATCGGCCGTGGTGCGCGGTGTCGGCCTGATCAAGTCGATCGACGATCTCGCCAACACCATGGTGGCCCAGACCAACGGCAATCCGGTGCTGGTGAAGGACGTCGCCACCGTCACCGTCGGCCAGAAGCCGCGGCTCGGCATCGCCGGCCTCGACGATTCCGACGACATCGTGCAGGGCATCGTGCTGATGCGGCGCGGCGAGCAGAGCACGCCGACCATCAACCGCGTCGAGCAGCTCGTCAATCAGATCAACGGTTCGACCATCCTGCCGCCGGGCGTGCGCATCGAGCGCATCTACGACCGCAAGGACCTGATCGACCTCACCACGCACACCGTGCTGCACAATATGGTGGTGGGCATCCTGCTGATCGTGCTGCTGCAGTGGATCTTTCTCGGCGATCTCAGAAGCGCGCTGATCGTCGGCGCCACGATACCGTTCGCGCTGTTCTTCGCCGTGATCATCCTGGTGCTGCGCGGAGAATCGGCCAACCTGCTCTCGGTCGGTGCCATCGATTTCGGCCTGATCGTGGATGCCACCGTCATCATGGTGGAGGCGATCTTCCGCCGCCTGACACAGACCACGCCGCCGTCGGAATCCGAGCAGATGTCGCCAGAGACGCTGTTCGGCATGAAGAGCCACGCCATCCTCAGCGCCGCCGCCGACGTCTCGCGCTCGATCTTCTTTGCCGCCGCCATCATCATCGCGGCCTTCCTGCCGCTGTTCACGCTGTCGGGCGTCGAGGGCAACATCTTCGGACCCATGGCGCGCACCTATGCCTACGCGCTCGCCGGCGGCCTGCTGGCGACCTTCACCGTCACGCCCGCGCTGTCCGCGATCATTCTGCCCGCCCATGTCGAGGAGACCGAGACCCGCGTGATGCAGGTCCTGCACCGGCTCTACATGCCGGTGCTGAACTGGGCCGTCGCCAACCGCGCCATCGTCCTCGGCGGCGCGGTCGGCCTCGTGATGATGACGGTCACCCTCGGCCGGCTGCTCGGCCTCGAATTCCTGCCCAAGCTCGAAGAGGGCAATCTCTGGATCCGCGCCACGCTGCCGCCGACCATCTCGCTGCAGGAAGGCAACACCTACGTCAACGAGATGCGCAAGCTGATCCGCGCCCGGCCCGAGGTCGAATCCGTGGTGTCGCAGCACGGCCGTCCCGACGACGGTACCGACGCCGCCGGTTTCTTCAACGCCGAGTTCTTCGCGCCGCTGAAGCCCGCGAGCCAATGGCCCGGCACGCATGACAAGGAGGAGCTGACCGCGGAGCTGCTCAAGCAACTCGACGATCGCTTCCCCGGCGTCGAGTTCAACTTCTCGCAATATCTCCAGGACAACGTCTCCGAAGCCGTCTCCGGCGTGAAGGGCGAGAACTCGATAAAGCTGTTCGGCAACGATCTCCAGGCGCTGACCGATACCGCCAACAAGATCAAACAGGTGCTGTCGACGGTGCAAGGTGTCACCGACCTCGCCGTCTTCACCTCGCTGGGGCAGCCGACCGTGCTGATCGACATCGACCGCGCCAAGGCCGCGCGCTATGGCCTGGCGCCCGGCGACATCAATGCCACTATCAAGGTCGCGATCGGCGGCGACACCGCGGGCGATCTCTACGAGCCGGGCAGCGATCGCCACTTCCCGATCATCGTTCGCCTTGCGCCGGAGTACCGCCGCAGCGCCGAGGCGATCCAGAATATCAGGATCGGCGCGCCCGGACCGAACGGCTCCATCACCCAGATTCCACTGAGCGAGGTCGCCAATATCAGCCTCGTCTCGGGCGCAGCCTACATCTATCGCGAGCAGCAGGAGCGCTATCTGCCGATCAAGTTCTCGGTGCGTGAGCGCGACCTCGGCAGCGCCATCCGCGAAGCGCAGCAGAAGATCACCGACCAGGTGCAATTGCCGCCCGGTTCGCACATGGAATGGGTTGGCGAGTTCGGCAATCTCCAGGACGCGATCCGGCGCCTGTCGGTCGTGGTGCCGATCTCGCTGGCGCTGATCGGCATCCTGCTCTGGTTCAATTTCGGCTCGATGACCGACACCTTGCTCGCCATGAGCGTGATCCCGATGGCGATCTTCGGTGGCGTGCTGGGGCTGTTCATCTCCGGCACCGCCTTCAGCGTCTCGGCGGCGATCGGCTTCATCGCGCTGTTCGGCATCGCCGTGATGGACGGGATCATCATCCTCTCGCAGTTCAACCAGCTGATCGAAGAGGGCATGGACCGCATGAGCGCGGTGGTCCGCACCGGCGAATTGCAGCTTCGGCCGGTGCTGATGACATGCGTCGTTGCCGGCGTCGGCCTGCTCCCGGCCGCGTTGTCCGAAGGCATCGGCTCGCAGGTGCAGAAGCCGCTCGCGGTCGTGGTCGTCACCGGCATGATGCTGGCGCCCGTCGTGATCCTGGTGACGCTGCCGGTGCTGATCTCGTTCTTCTCGCGCCGGGCGCGCTGATCTCAAAAGCCGTAAAGCCGCGCGGGATTGTCGACCAGGATCTTCCTGCGAACCTCCGCATCCGGTGCCCACACTGGAAGCTGGTTGAGCAGCCGGCCGTCGTCGATCTGGTGGAACGGTGCGATGTCGGTGGCCTTGCGCCCCGCCAGTTGCGCCGAATCCGGGTGCGGCCAGTCGGTGCCCCAGACGATGCGATCCGGGTTCGCAGCGATCAGCGCACGCGCATACGGCGCGATGTCCTGATAATCGGGCGCCAGGTTCGACGAGCGATAGGCGCCCGAGATTTTCACGTAGGCTTTGCCTGACTTGACCAGTGCGACGAGGTCGGCAAAGCCGGGCTGCTCCAACCCGAGCGAGGCCTCGAGCCCACCGAAATGGTCGAAAACCGCAGGCACCGGCGAGGCCAGCACGAGATCCTTGATGGCGGAGATCATCGCCAGCGTGGTGTAGAGCTGCACATGCCAGCCGCGTGTCGTCATGCGCTCGGCGGCAGCCGTGAAGCGAGCACGGCCGACATCGGGATTGTTGACGCCGTCGGTTGCGAGGTTAATGCGGATGCCGCGAAAACCGTCCGCATGCATCGCGTCCAGTTGAGCTTCAGTGGTGTTGTCGTCGATCACGGCCACGCCGCGCGCGGTGTCGCCGCGCGCCTTCATCCCGAACAGGCTGGAGGAATTGTCGGGGCCGTAGACGCTCGGCGTGACGATCACCACGCGCTCGATGTGCAGCGCCTGGTGCAGCGCCGCCATCTCTTCCGGGCTAGCAGGTCCCGGCGTATAGACGCGCCCCGCGAAGAACGGAAACTTTTCGACGTCGCCATGGATGTGGGTGTGGCAATCGCAGGCATGCGCCGGCACGTCGAAATTGATCGGCGTCGCGGGTTGCGCGGCTCGCGCGTAGATCTTGTCGGTCATGGCTGCTCCGGCGTCGCGATAGAGGCGCCGCACGATATCACATCAACCGGGCAGTTCCGCCACGTGGCTGCATAGCTGCTCGACCAGCTCCGCAACGGCCCGCGAACCGTCGACGCGGACGATCGGGCAGGGCAGGCGCGCGAGCCAGGCCTCATGTTTTGCGAGACTGCGGCCCTCGCGATCACCGGCTTCGTAATGCGAGGCCCAATCGACGAACGACTCCGTCTCCTCATGACGCCAGCCGCCCTGCGCGACGGCTTCAGTGCCGAAATGCGCAGCTTCCCGGGCACGCAGGCGCTGCAAGCGAAGCTCACGCGGTGTGGTCACATAGACCACAAGATCGAACAACGGCACGAGCTCGTCGCCCCATCCGGTGACGGATCCGCTCAGCACCCAATCGAGACGCGGCACGAACATCTCGCGCATCAGGCGCAGCCGGTCTGTGGCTGGGCGCGTCGTCCGGTAGGGCGGCACCGTCGGCAGCCAGAAATAATCGTCGCTGTCGTGATGCGGCAGCGCCAGCCGGCCCGCCAGCGCGCGGCCAAGCGTCGTCACGCCGGAGCCCGAAGCTCCGATCAGATGGATGCGGCGGCTCTGCATGGGTGTCGACCCGAAGGATTGAGCTTACTGTCCCGACGGCGTGCGCAGTCCGTGCCAGGCGTCGCGGACCTGGTGGTAATGCACCTCGGGCAGATAGTCCGGCGTGTTCAGGCTCAGCGTCTTGACGTCGAGATGGCCGACGGCGCTGAGCAGGGTGTAGGAGGCGATGACGCGGTCGCGCAGCGCGCCGATCAGCCGGGCTCTCGCCTGGATCAGATCGGCCTGCGAGTTCAGCACATCGACCGTCGTGCGCTGTCCGCCGGCGGCCTCGCGCTGCACGCCCTGGAGCGCGACGGTTGCCGCCTTCACTTCGGACTCCGAGGCCGAGACCGCGATCTTGGCGCCCTCATTGGCGACCCAGGCGCTGACCGCCGCCGTGCGCGCCTGATTGCGGACCTGGTCGAGCACCAGCCGGCTCTGCGCCGTCACTTCCTTGGCCTGCCTCGTCTGCGACGCTGCCTGGCCGCCGTCATAGATCGGCGCGGTGACGTTGGCGACGATCGAGGCCTGATCGGTGCCGAAGGTGCCGAGCGTCTGGTCGCTGTCGCGGCTGCGGCTGACGCTGCCCTGGAGGGTGGCGCTGGGCAGCAGCGCGCCTTCGGCGACGCGGATATTGGTCGAGGCGACGTCTACGTCGAAGCTTGCGGCCATGACCGCCGGGTGCTCGCGGATCGCCATCGCGATCGAATCCTCGCGGGTCTTCGGCAAATAGCGATCGACCACCTCGGCGGGACGAAGCGCGGAGGGCGCATTGCCGATCACCTGCGCATAGGTCGCCTGGCTCACCGCGAGCGCAACGTCGGCGGCATTGAGATCGGCAAGGCCGCGATTGAGACGCGCCTCGGCCTGGGCGGTGTCGGTCGGGGTGACGTCGCCGGCGTTAAGGCGGCGCTGGGTGATGGAGAGCGTCTCGCGCAGGAAGGCGACGTTCGAGCGCTGCGCCTCCACCAGCGACTGGTTCGCCAGCACGTTGGTGTAGGCGGTGACCGCGTCAAGCAGCACGCCCTGGCCGACATTGCGTAGCGCCTCGCGACCCGATTGCACCTGGAGTTCCGCCACCCGCACGCTGTTGGCGGTGCGGAAGCCGTTGAACAGGGTCTGCGACACCGTGACCCCGATGGTCCAGGGTTTCAGCGTCGCGGTCTGGATGGTGTTGTCAGGAAGCAGGTTGCGCACCGCTTGCAGGCCGGCGCTGAGGCTGGCCACGATCTGCGGCCGATAGCCGACCAGTGCCTGCGGCACGTTCTCGTCGGTGGCGCGCTGCCTTGCGCGCTCGGCGTTGAGCTGCGGATTGGTCTGGTAGGCCTTGACCAGCGCCTCCGGCAGCGCCTCTGCGGAGGCCGCGGCGGGCAGGGCATAACACAGCCCCAGCGTGGCCCATGCCGCCAGGACAGGACCCACGCCCGATCGTTGCCGCGTCATCACGCGGCCAGCTCTGGCGGCACGCCCAATCATGTAATCCCGCAAAACCCCGGCTGTCCGCCCCCGCCGACGGCGGCTCTCTTAACTGTTTACCCAGCGCGGGTCTCGCAGGCAAACTGCCGCGGGGGAAACCCCCACGAAATCCGTGCTTGTTGCAGGTGCGTCACAGGGATTGCGGAAAACGGGATGTAATCTTACACCAGCCTTACCGTCGGCCAGGTTCACCGGTTCTTGTTCACCGGCTTGCGCTTCTCGATGAAAGCCGACATGCCTTCGGAACGGTCTTCGAGTGCGAAGGTCGAGTGGAACAGATTGCGCTCGACGCTCATGCCTTCCGCGAGCGTGGTCTCGAAGGCGCGGTTGACCGCTTCCTTGGCCATCGCAACGGCAGGGCGCGACATCGATGCGATCTTCTCCGCCGCCGCAATCGCCTCGTCCATCAGCTTGTCGGCGGGCACAATGCGGCTGACGAGGCCGCTGCGCTCGGCCTCAGCCGCATCCATCATGCGGCCGGTGAGGCAGAGATCCATGGCCTTGGACTTGCCGATCGCACGGGTGAGGCGCTGCGTGCCGCCGATGCCGGGGATCGTGCCGAGCGTGATCTCGGGCTGGCCGAACCTGGCGGTGTCGGCGGCGATAATGAAATCGCACATCATCGCAAGCTCGCAGCCGCCGCCCAGCGCATAACCTGCGACAGCGGCAATGGTCGGCTTGCGGCAGCGCGCGATGCGATCGCCGCCGATCGTGGCGAAGTCCTCGGAGAACATGTCGATGAAGCCCTTCGGCTGCATCTCCTTGATGTCGGCGCCGGCGGCAAAGGCCTTCTCGCTGCCGGTCACGACGATGCAGCCGATGGCGTCATCGGCTTCGAGATCGTCGACGGCTGCGGCGATCTCGCGGAAGACGCCGAAGGAGAGCGCGTTGAGCATCTTCGGCCGGTTCAGCTTGATGATGCCGACTGCGCCTTTGCTTTCGATGATGATGTGTTCGAACGTGCTCATGCTCCACCCACGCTTTTGCTGGAGCGGGCAATGTGCCCGCTGGCGCGGATGCCTTCAAGGGGGCCGGAACGCGCCAATCAGGCCATGAACATGCGCGCGGCCGAGGCCAATGTCAGCAGCGTGCCAACACCAATGAATATTTTGCCGATCAGGGAGCTCTGGTCCCAGGCCGAGCTCGGATGGCTGCTCGCCATGACCGGTGCTGGGCGCGGCTGCGCGTCGGTCGCGGCGATCACCGCTTTCTGCGCAGACGGGTTGTCCTGTTGCAGGGCGCGGTCGAGGTCGTTGGGCTGGTCGGGCGGCACGACCTGGTTCTCGGCGGCGGGCGCTGCGTTGGTATCGGCTGCGGCCTGAACATTGTCGTTGGCGCGCCCGGTCATCGCCGAGGCTGCAGCCGCAGGCGGCGTGTCGCCGGCAGCGAGCTGCGCGTTGGCGTTGGCGACTTCCGGCGGCATCTGGCTCGAGGCCGGCACGTTATTGTCGGCCTTGTTGTCGACCTTGACCTCGCCAGCCTGCGGCGTTGCGTCCGCGTTGTTGGTCTTGTCAGTCTTGTCGCCGGATTTCTGCGCTGTCTTGCTATCGCTATGGCGGCGAGAGGCGTGGTGCCGCTGCTTGTCCGCATCGGCCTGTTTGCTCGCGCTGTCCGGCTTGGCGCTCGCGGCAGAGCTCGGCGCGGCCTGTGCCGCGCCTGCGGACAGCAAAAATAGCCCGGCCAGAACAATCCATGCCGCGCGCCCGCTGGCTTTCATCATGTTGATTATCTCCCCAATTCGCCCGTCCCGGGTGCGAACAGAGACCCCGGGGCATGACGACAGCGGGGCAAAAAATGGGAATCTTCGGGCCACAGGGGGCAAAAAGGCGGCAAACTGGCGAGCGCCGCCGCGCTCCCGGATGCGAGACGGACCGATCGGTGTTATGAGCCTCCGGTCTTTCCGGGTGGGACCGGATTCCCTGGCTGCGCTCTGATCACGACTTCGTGATTTCAGGGTTGGCGATGTAACAAATTGAAAGAGCGGCCGAATTGCCGTGTAGGAGCGCGCGTGCGCGGACGTGAGGACGAATGGACCGACCTGATGCGGTCGGCCATGGCAGGGGATGATGCGGCGTATCATCGCCTGTTGAGAGCGGTCACGCCGGTGCTGCGCGCTGCTGCGAGGCGTGGCCTGGCACGTGCCGGGCAGCCTCCTGACCAGGCCGAGGATATCGTGCAGGAGATTTTGTTGGCGGTGCATCTGAAGCGGCACACCTGGGACAGCGAAGCCCCCTTCGCCCCCTGGCTGTTCGCGATCGGGCGCAACAAGCTGATCGATGCGCTCAGGCGCCGCGGCCGGCGCGTCTTCGTCAATATCGACGATTTTGCCGAGACGCTGCCCGGCGAGGCGCCGCAGGAGACGGCCTCGGCCGGCGAGGTGACGGCGCAGCTCAACACGCTGCCGCAGCGCCAGCGCGACGTATTGCAGTCGATTGCGGTCGACAGTGCCTCGATCAAGGATACCGCGGCGAAATACGCCATGAGCGAAGGTGCGGTGCGGGTCGCGCTGCATCGGGGGCTTGCGGCCCTGACCGCCAAACTACGGGACCATTAGTCATGGATACCGATCAACTGATTCGCACCCTCGCGGCCGACAACGCCCACCGCGTCCCGCGCGTCGGCGCACTGCTGACCACGGGACTGCTGGTCGCGGCGCCGTTCTCGATCCTGATCTTCGCGACCTTCCTGGGCGTGCGGCCGGACGTGATGACAGCGATGCACAACCCGTTCTTCGATGCGAAGTTCGCGGTTACTTTGTCGCTCGCGATTCCCGCCATCATCATCAGCCTGCATCTGTCGCGGCCCGAAGCCCTGATGCGGGGCTGGGGCTGGCTCCTGCTGCTGCCCGTCGGACTGCTTGCGGTGGCGATCGGCAGCGAGGCGATGATGGCGCCGGCGATGCCGATGACGATGCGGCTGGTCGGAAAGAATTCGCGCTGGTGCATGCTCGCGATCCCCGCGATGTCGCTGCCGCTTCTCGCGGGTGCATTGTTCGGCCTGCGCCATGGCGCGCCGTCGCGACCGGCGCAGGCCGGCGCGCTCGCCGGTCTGTTGTCGGCCGGGCTCGCCGCCACGCTCTACGCCTCGCATTGCACCGACGACTCGCCGCTGTTCGTCGCGACCTGGTACACGATCGCGACCGCGGTCGTCACAGCCATCGGCGCCGCTGTCGGATCGCGAGTCCTGAGATATTAAGCCGCGGACGTCACGTTCTGCATGCGGTGGAAGCGCAGCACCTGCTGTGCGGTGGAGGAGCGCAGGGCCTCGTAGGTATCGCGCAGCGCCAGCATGTCGGTCTGCGAGCCGCCCGAGAGCTTCTCGCGCATGGCGATGATGGCGCGCACGCTCGACCATTGCATGCCGGCGACCTTGGCGAGGATCATCAGGCCTTCGGTGCGGCTTTCGATCATCATGTTCTCGGCGGTCTCGACCGAAACGCCGGCGAGCGCCGCGAGCCCGGCATTGGCCTCGTCGAACTTGCCCTGCTCGGCGAAGGTCGCGACCTGGAACTCGGTGAGGCGGCCGTCCTCGTGCAGCGATTTCACCAGCGCCCGCGCCATTTCGGTCTGTCTCGTCATGGCCGCGGCGCGGACGCGCTGCGCCGCCTCCTGGACCGCGCTCGGCACTTCGCCGGCGAGCTCGGGATGAGCTGCTTCCAGCTTCCTGCGAACGCTCAGGGAGGCCTTGGCGACCAGCTTCAGGTAATGATGCCGCGGCAGATCGGGCCGCCGGCCGATGCAGGTGGCGAGGTCGTCGTCGCGCTCGGCGCGCGTGACGAGATCGGTGAGGCTGCCTTCGGAGAGCTGCGCGCCCGGATTGCTCACGGTCGATTGCACCACGTCTTCGTTGCCGCGGCTCACCAGCACGTCGGTCAGCGCCTCCGACAGCACTCGCCGCAGCGAGATCGCCTTGAGATGGGCCTGGCTCTTGCTGCGCGCGATCTCGATCAGGGTGGTCTCGTCCAGCCGTTCCGACTTCGTCAGGACGGGGCCTGCGACTTCCATGACGTCGTCGAGCGCCAGCGTGCGGATGATCTGCGGCGGTGCGGCTGCGATCGGTGCGAGGCGGTCGGCGAGCAAGGCTTTGGCCGAGGTCTCGATCTGCTCGATCAGGCACTGGAAGACGTCGTCGAACACGCGGATATGGTCGTCCGAATAGTCCACCGCGTTGCCCACGAACAGGTCAGTGACGCGCCGCAGCGTCTCGACCCGGCGCGCGACGGTGCCGTGCGCGAGCACCGACTGCAATTCCTCGAGCAAATTGGCGGATGACATGACGGTTTTGGATCTCATAGCCCTGTCCTGGAGCGTTCGGTCCGGCGGCGTGTTCTCACGTGCCGGCGACAAATCGATTGGTCAGCCCGTAGCAATGCGGTTGCGCCCTTGCGCCTTGGCGGAATAGAGCGCGCTGTCGGCGCGCGCGAGAAACGTGTCGGCAGTATCATTGGCGCGCAGCGTCGCGACGCCGGCGGAAATCGTCACGCGCATGCCGGGCGAAAATGCGCTCCAGTCGAGCTCGGCGACGATGCTGCGCAGCCGATCGAGCATGCGCGTCGCAGCCTCGCTTGCGGTGCCGGGCAGCAGCAGCAGGAATTCCTCGCCACCATAGCGGCCAAAACGGTCGTCGGGCCGGATGTTGGCGAAGATGGTGATGGCAAAGGTCCGCAGTACCTCGTCGCCGATGGGATGGCCGTGGGCGTCGTTGATGCGCTTGAACCAGTCGAGGTCGATCAGCGCAATGGCGCAGGGAGCGCCCGCCTGCCGCGACTTTTCGATCTCGGCGTCGAGCAGTCCCATGATGCAGCGGCGATTGTAGGAGCCGGTCAGCTCGTCGAGCTCGGCCAGCTCCTCGATGCGCCGATAGGCGGCCTTCAGCTCGATGCTGCGCCGGTACAGGATCTTGCGCAGCGTGGCGCCGAACAGGCCGAGAAACGCGCACTGGCCGATCACCAGCACGAAGCACAGCATCGAGGCAATCCGCTGCAGTCGCGTCGCGACCGGCATACCGATCGGCAGGTCGGAGGCGAGGAAGACGGCCGCGAGCGCGCAGGTCGCGATGGCCGAGGTCAGCATCGCCTGGACCGAGGTCATGCGCAGCGTGCCAAAGGCGAAGATCAGGAACAGCACGCTGATGAAGGCAATCCCGATCGTCGGCACCGACACCAGGAAGACGAATTGCAGCGCCATATGCGCCGAGATCTGGAAGACCGTGAGATAGTGGTCGTGGTGCCTGTCGCCGACGCCGGCCTCCGACATCACGACGAAGATGCCGATGATCGTGACGCCGCCGATCCAGAACAGCGATGGTACGGTGCTACGGATGGCGCCGTCATAGGCATAGAGCAGCAGCACCAAGGCGCCGAGCGAATAGCTCGCGACCTGGCCGACATACATCTGCCGGCGCTGACGGATCCGGCGCGCCAGCACTCCGGGCGCGGCCTCCTCACGCGTGAGGACGAGATCGGCGGCCTCTGCGGCACTCCTCTCAGGAAAGGACGTCGCAGCCGTGTTCATGGTCCCGCCAATGGTGGATGTCAGCCGAAAAAATCTACGTGGCAAGCCTTTAGGTTTGGTATCCTTTTGAGCCGAATCCCAACGCGACGCCGCGTGCGTGAGGGCCTCGAGCGGCATGGAATTTGGCGGTCAGTTAGCCATTGCGGCCGATATCGCGGACCAAATCCTGCGCCGTGCGACATAATGTGCACGGGGCCGTGATAGAGACGCTCGACCGAGCCAACCGCGCCGGCCTACGGCAAGTCCGCGAGAGAGTGTTTCTGTATTATGTTACCGTCTTGGAGCCAAACGGCCGACCGCCACGGGTGGGACAAGGAAATTGCGCGTATGTGTGGTAGATCACACAAGTCCCCGTGTGACTGCGGTAGGTTGAAGAATTTCACCTCTCCCGTCGAACCGTCCCCCGCATCGACCCGACCAATCTTGCGAGACGTGCCTTGAGCGTGACACAGGCGGCTACGGACGAGGTCCTGATCGCCCGGATCGCCCAAGGCGACCGGCTCGCCATGCAGGTGCTGTACGGGCGGCACCATGTCAGGGTGTACAGGTTCGGGCTCAGGCTCGTGCGGGACGAGCAGACGGCAGAAGACCTCATCAGCGAGGTGTTTCTCGACGTCTGGCGTCAGGCCGGCAAGTTCGAGGGCCGGTCCGCCGTTTCCACCTGGCTCTTGGCAATCACCCGATTCAAGGCCCTGTCTGCGCTTCGGCGCAGGAAGGATTTTGAGTTGGACGACGAAGCCGCCAACGCGATCGAGGATTCGTCCGACGATCCGGAAACGGTGGTGCAGAAGAAGGATACCAGTGAAGCGTTGCGGGAGTGTCTGACGGGCCTCTCGCCGGACCATCGGGAAATCGTCGACCTCGTCTACTACCACGAGAAGTCCGTGGAGGAAGTGGCCGAAATCGTCGGGATTCCGGAGAACACGGTAAAGACGCGCTTGTTCTACGCGCGCAAGAAATTGGCCGAACTGCTGAAGGCAGCCGGCGTTGAGCGAGGCTGGCCATGATGGCTTTGAGCAAGAAGATGCTGGAGCAAGAGCCCAGTGAGATCGAGTTGCTGCTGCCGTGGCATGCCGCCGGCACGCTGAACGCGCGCGATGCGCGCCGCGTCGAGGAAGCGCTCGCCAGCGATCCGGAGCTCGCAAAGCAATATGGGGTGATCCGCGGTGAATACGAAGAGACCATCCACCTGAACGAAAGCCTGGGTGCACCGTCGGCGCGCGCGATGCAGAAGCTGTTCGCCGCGATCGACGCCGAGCCGGCGCGCGCGACCAGTTCGCTGCCGCTGTCGGCACGCATCGCCACGTTCTTTGCGAGCCTGTCGCCGCGCACGCTGGCCTGGTCGGCGAGCTTGGGCGCCATCGCATTGCTGCTGCAGGCCGGCATCATCGGGGCTGTCTTGATGAAGACGCAGACCGCGACTTTCCAGACCGCATCGCTCTCGACCGGCGCGCCGATTACGCGCGAGCTCGGGGCGGCTGCGCCTTCGCGGGCGCTGGTACGCTTCACGCCGGAGGCGCGTGTCGCCGACATCACCGCGTTGCTCGACAGCTATCAGGCCTCGATCATCGGCGATGCCAAAGGCGGCATGTTCCGCCTGCAGTTCGACAAGGCGATGAGCCAGGACGAGCTCGCAGCGCTGCTCGCCAGAATGCAGCGCGAAAAGTTCGTCAACCTCGCCGTGGCGGCGCCTTAGGCGCCTGCACCAATGATACGCAAGTCCGAGAGTAAGTTGCGAGCCGGTGCCTATGCCTCCTCGGCTGGAGCCGCGCTCCTGCTCGCCGCCTGTCTTGGCATCGGAGTGGCCCACGCCCAGGCGATCATGCGCACGCCGACGATCAGCGTTCCCACGCGCACGCCGACGCTCTCTGTCAATGGCGCGGTCTCCGTCAATGGCGCGGCGAGAGCCGTGGGCGGCGGCGATCACGGTCCGCACATAACGCCGACGGTTCATACCATTGCGCGGATCGCGCCAAGTTCCGTCAACCCCGTGCTGCCCTACGCGCGCTACTCGCCAAATCTCTATCCGGCCTGTTCTAACGCCTATCGCGATGCCGATGGCGAATGCCTCGGCCAGCCGAAGGGGGGCGGCGACGGCTCCGGCAAGACGGCCAGGAAGAGCGCCGGCAAGGGGCGTGGCAACGCTACGCCAGTCGCCATCATCTCGCGCAGTTTCGCCAATGAATTCCTGGCCGAGATCGACAGCGCGCTGTCGCCGACCGAGGCCGACGAACTCGCCCGGCGCCACGGCCTGACGCGCCTGTCATCTGAAAACTTCCCGCTGATCGGGGCCACGGTCGGCCTGTTCCGCATCACCGACGGCCGCCCTTACGAGACGGCGCGGCGCGAGTTCGCGGCCGACGCGAGCGTGCGCTCGCTTCAGCCGAACTTCCGCTACGTGTTGCAAGACCAGAGGCCTGCGGTCCCGACCGAAGGCGATCCGGCGCAATATGCGCTGTCCAAGCTGCGCCTGCCGCAGGCGCACACCCTGGTGCACGGCGCCAATGTCACGATTGCGGTGATCGATTCAGGCATCGATGCAAAGCATCCCGAACTCGCCAATTCCATCGCCGATGTCTTTGACGCACTCGGCAGCAGCGAGGGCGCTCACGTCCATGGCACCGGCATTGCGGGTGCCATCGTGGCCCATGCGAAGCTGATGGGTAGCGCGCCGGAAGCGCGCATCATCGCCATCAGGGCCTTCGGCGGCACCACCGGCGGTGCGGAGAGCTCGTCCTACATCATCCTGCGCTCGCTCAACTACGCCGCCGAGCACGGCGCCCAGATCGTCAATATGAGCTTTGCCGGTCCCAAGGACGCCGTGATCGAGCGTGCGATCGCGGCAACCGCCGCGCGCGGCCTGGTGCTGATCGCGGCCGCCGGCAATGCCGGCGCCAAATCGCCGCCGCTCTATCCCGCCGCCAATCCCAACGTGATCGCCGTCAGCGCGACCGACCAGCAGGACAAGCTGTTCACCGCATCCAACCGCGGCAATTACATCGCGCTGGCCGCGCCCGGCGTCGACATCTTCCTGCCGGCGCCTGATGGCAAATATCAGATCACGTCGGGCACCTCGTTCTCGGCGGCCTATGTCTCCGGCGTCGCGGCCTTGCTGCTCGAGCGCAATTACACCCTGAAGCCGGAAGCGCTGCGCATGACGCTGGCGAAGACGGCACGCGACCTCGGTTCACCCGGGCGTGATGATCTGTTCGGCGACGGCGAGCCCGATGCGTTTGCCGCGGTCATGGCCGTTCCGGCCGACAGCACGACGCCGGTCGCGGCTGCGTCGGGTACAACTAAACGTGAAGATGCCGAGAAGCGGCGCGATGACCCCAACATCCGCGCGATCGAGCAGCCTTCGCTGTCGAGCGCCGACGATAAATCCACGGTTTCTCAGGCGGATAGGCCGGCGGCGCGCTAGCGCCTGCGACATCCTTGCGCGTGGGCCAAAGGGTTAAAAAATCGAACACCCGGGTTGAACGTTCAGCCTGCTGCCACGACCAAATAATGTGGGAGCGGTCATCCCTCCCCATCAGTCATATCAGGCGCGAGCGCCCATCCACCCCAAGCGCCCATATGGCTCGACCCGTCCGGTTGTCCCCCCGGACGGGTCTTTTCTTTTGGGGCGTCCGGTTTCTTGAGGCGCGATGATCAGCTTGCGGTTGAGGCCGCCGGCGCGTCGCTGTGATCACTCAGCGACGCTGCACGGCAGGTCCGCCATGCTTGTGCGAAGCTTGACTCCCTAATCGCTGAAAACTCCGCGTGACTACGGTGTTGTGTGACCGGAGCCGTGTCGTTGCTGGACAAGTCAAAACTTTTCCACAAGATATTCCCGTCGCTTCTAGATTGATTCGTGTGCATTGCGTCGCGTCCGCAATTTTCTCCTGACGGGCTGATTAATGACTCATCGCCATGACGCTGGCCGAGGCGCGGCCGGCCGTGAAATTGCGGCACGCTGGTGCGCTCTCGCAGAGCAGCGGCTGGAGCATCTCTCTGAAATGTTCGAGACCGGGCGGTGGCGCCGCTACCATTCCGAGCTCGCATTTCTCGAAAACATCCAGGAAGCCAAGCGCGCGGTCCAGACCTGGCGCGCGCTTGCGAATGGCGAGGACGTCGCCGCAGCCGCCGCGAGCGTGACCTCTGCATTCGGTTGGTCGCCGGCGACCATGCCGCGGGTGTTTCCGCGCGAACAGGCCGAGACGGTGCAGCCCAAGACCTTGCCGCCCAAGACCTTGCAGCCCAAGACCTTGCAGCCCAAGACCATACACATCGCGCCAGAGACCTCCATTCCGGTCAGGCTCGAGCCCGAGCCGGCTATCCTCGCTGACATCGTCGAGGCCCCGATTGTACCGCTTGCCCCAGTAGCACCTGTCGCTCGCATGGCGCCCGCAGCTCCGCCTGCGCCAGTCGCCCGGGAGGCTACGCTGGTGGATCCGATCGCACCTGCCGCTCCGTCGATCGCATCGTTCCTGCAGACCTTCACGCCGCCTGCCGACGACATCGTCGCGGCCCCCGAGCGCGTCGTCGAGTTCACCTTCAGCCTCGACGGCATCGAAGCCAAGTACCCGCTGCTGCGGAATACGTTCTGAGATCCGCGTTCCCGAGACGCGCCACGTCCAATCCGTCATCCTGAGGTGCGAGACATGGGACGCAGCGCGTCCCATGGGGAGCCTCTAAGGATGAACGGCCCCACTGCCCGCCGCACCACGTTTACATCTTGGACCTAGGCGCCCCAGCGCGCCGCCGAGCAAGCTGGCTCACAACCTTCCAATCGGACTTAATGAGTGCTTCCTTCTTCGCGCGGCTCCAGCCCTTGAGTTGCCGTTCGGCCGCGATGCCGTCGGTGACCCGGTCGAAATATTCAGACCACACCAGGACAACCGGGCGCCGCGAATAGGTATATCCTGGATAAGCACCGGTGTTGTGCTCTTCGACACGCTTGGATGTGTCTTCGCCGGTGGCGCTTCCAATGTAGAATGAGCCATCCGCGCATCGCAGCATGTAGACGTAGATGCCCACAACATCATCCTTCGAGGCTCCCGGCGCGATGCTTTGCATCACGCCACTCGCACCTCAGGATGACGGCGGTGCTCTGGTTGTCAAGTGTTTCTGAAACAACCTATGGGTTGTCCGTCATCCTGAGGCGCGAAGCATGGGACGCATCGCGTCCCATGGAGGGCCTCGAAGGATGCACGGCCCAGCTGCCACTGCGCACACCTATTGCCGCACGGCGTTGCCGCCCACCACCACCTGCGCAAAGCGCTGCGCGCCGTCCGCGGACAGATCCGCCGTCACGGCGCGTGCGTGGTCCAGCCCGACCACCGCGCCGCGCGGGGTTTCCGAGATCATGTTGTTGTTGACGAGCGCCGTGCCGGCGCCTGATACGACGGAGACGCCGATGCCGGCCAGCGCCTTGCGGATCACATTGCCCGTGATCGCGACATCGCGCAGATATTTCCCCCAGCCGGCAACGATGCCGTAGGACGGTGCGTTCTCGATCACATTACCAGTGACCGACGTGTCGGCCTCGATATAGATGCCGACGCCGGCATCATCGTCAGGCGCGGTGCCGATGGGGCGCTTCGGGATCAAATTGCGGATGATATTGCCTTGAACGACCGCAATACGCCCGCCCTCGTTGAAATTGCAGACGGAGACGCCGACGGCGGCGCCGTCGACCGTGTTGTTGGCAATCACGGCGGCCTCGAACGAAAACTCGGAATAGAGCGCGACCTCGCGCACGTCGCTGACGCTGTTGCCAGATATATGGATATTCGATGCCGAGTTGCCGCGCACGGCGGAGTAGTCGCAATTCTTGATGCGATTGCCGCGCACGATTACGTTGCCGGCGCGGAAGGCGTTGATGGCATTGCCGTACTGCCCCGAGCCGCCCGCGCCGGCCTTGATGTCCTCGATGCGGTTGTCGGCGACAAGAGTGCCGTCGTCGCCGATGGCGGTGCGCAGGATCTCGATGCCGTTGTCATTGGTGCCGACAATGGTGTTGCGGGACACGCTGAGGCCCCTGGCGTCGAACGAGACCACCGCCGTCACGGCGATGTCAGTCAAGATGTTGCCGGAGATATCGCCCGACACCTGCTCCAGCCAGATGCCGCTGCCGCCGGATGCCGTGATCTCGCAATCGGTGATGCGCACGTCGCGGCCACCGAGCACATGGATCAGCCCGCGCCGCGCCGGCAGCGGAATGCTCCGGCCGTCGAAGGTGATACCGGTGAGGCCGATTGAATCAGAGCCGTCGCTCTGGATCACCGAGGCCCCGCCGGTGAAGACAAGCTTCGTCGCGCCGCGCACGCCGATGAGCTGCGCCCCATTCGGCAGCCGTAGAGGGCCCGTGCGGTAGATTCCGGGCGGCAGCGCGAGCGGCAGCTGCGCCCGCGAAGCTTCGTCGATGGCGCGTTGGAGAACGCGCGTCTGGTCCTCGCTGCTGCCGGGGCGCACGCCATATTGGGTCGCGTCACGGCCGAGCAGCGACGTCAGCGGCGCCGCGCGCGCGGCGTCTGAGGGCAAGGCAAGCGCACCGGCAATGCCGGCAGTCGAAGCTCCGATGAGATGACGGCGATTGAGGTCCATGACGCGTCCTTCGGCGGACGCGGGGTGTCCGCGACAGTTAGGTAGCGCAGGGCGGGTGGGGCGGTGAGGATTGTTCGCGGTAGGGTTAAATGTTTACCGAGAACGAGATGCCGTAGCTGCCGTAGCGTGGGCAAAGCGAAGCGTACCCACGTTTTGTGGCAAAGGATGCACGTGGGTACGGCGCAAGGGCGCCTTTGCCCACCCTACGAGAGCGGTGTCTTCCGTGCCTTCCTTGCCAACGCTACCATCTCCATCAACATCGCTTCTCCCGCATCTACCAGCTCCTCCAGCGTAATCCGCGGAGCGCCCTTGCGCCGCACGGCGCCGCTGCGGGCAAGCAGCGGAACGTGGATGAACGCGGCAAGCTTCGGCCCGCCAGCTCTGACCTTCTCGATCGCGCGCCAGCTCAGATAGTTGCAGAGATAGGCGCCGGCATCGCGCGAGGGCCGCGCATCGATGCCGGTGAGGCGCGCGGCACGCAGCAGTCTTGCCGTATGCGGGCCGAAATTCATCGCATCGGCATGGCCGGCAATGCCTCGCTTGCTGGAGCGGGTGTTGGCGGCGTCCGGCCACAGCATGGTGACGGCGTTGCGCGCACGGCTCTCGATGCGCAGGTAAGGCGTACGCGCCGCGAGCCCGAACATCAGCATCGCATCCGGCCTCACCTTTGCCAGCACGTCAGGCAATTGCCGGTCGACCGCGGCATAGGTCACCGGAAAGATGTGGCGCGACAGCTCGACATCATCGAGGGCGGGACGCCGCAGCTGCGCCAGCCGCGCCACCAGCGGCTGGGTCGGATTATGCGGCGCGCCGGGAAACGGGCCGAAGCCCGTGAGGAGAATGCGGAGCTTGTCGGGCAATGGATGTGATCCTCTCGATCCTGTCGGACGCTCGCATCCAGTAAACACCGGGGCGGGCCGTGTTCCAAGCGCGCAGGTCCTCAGATCTCCGAGGTGGGATCGTGCCTGTGGCGCTCGCGGTAGGTCCGGGTCTTTTCCCGGTTACCGCACAGGGTGGATTGGCACCAGCGCCGCGTGCCGGGCTTCGAGCGATCGAAAAACACCCGCTGGCACTCATCGGCGGCGCACATCTTCAGGCGCGCGAGCGTGCCGGCCGACGCCGCGTCGTACAATTCGGCGACGATCGCCGACAGGCCCGCCTGCGCATCGCTCATCACCGGCCTGAGTGCAAAACCATCCTTGCCGCCGACGGCGACGCGCAGTGCAAACGGCTCCATCGCGGCGCCGAGCAGGGCGGTGACGGCTGGCTTGCGGTGGCGCTCCGCCGGATCGCATTTGAGGTAGGCGCGGATCGCGGCGCGCAGCCGCAAGGCGGCCTCGAAGGTCTTCCGCGATGGCACGGCCGCACGGTGGATCAGCCCATGCTGATGCATCCACTCGCCGAGCGCGGCGGGATTTTGCAATGCATCCGCCTGCTGATGCTGGACGCCGTGATGGGTGAAGTGCCGCAGATCCAGCGTGTTGGCGAAATCGTAGAGATTCGCCAGCGCGTCCGGCACATGGAACTTGCGCGATTCCCTGGACATGAAACACCATTTAATCTTGTTTACCGGTTGAAACAAGTAACGGGTATAGATCGTTTACTGGTGTGCAAGAGAGAGAACGGAGTTCCATCATGTTGCAGGTCAACCATCCCCCGATCTCGACCGAGGAAGTCTCCTACCGGAAATACATCGAGGTCCTCGATACCCAGATGGCCTATGTCGATGTCGGCGCGGGCGACCCGATCGTGTTCCTGCACGGCGTTCCGACGCCGTCCTATCTCTGGCGGAACATCATTCCCTATCTCCTGCCCTATGGTCGCTGCCTCGCGCCCGACCTCGTCGGCATGGGCAATTCGGGCGCGGCGCCGAACGGCTCCTACCGCTTCGTCGATCACCGGCGCTATCTCGACGCCTGGTTCGATGGGCTGGGCCTGACGGAGAATGTCGTCCTCGTCGTGCACGACTGGGGCGCGGCGCTCGGCTTTCACTGGGCCTATCGCCATCCGGAGAAGGTCAAGGCCATCGTCTATATGGAAGGCATCGTCCGGCCGTTCCGCTCCTGGGACGAATGGCCCGATGCGACGCGCGCCTTCTTCCAGGGCCAACGCAGCCCGCAAGGCGAAGACCTGATCCTGCAGAAGAACCTGTTCATCGAATATCTGCTGCCGCTGCGCCATATCGCGCCGGAGGCGCTGGAGGTCTATCGCCACTACTACCGCAATCCCGGTCCCAGCCGTCAGCCGATGCTGAGCTGGACGCGCGAATTGCCGATTGAAGGCGAGCCGGCCGACGTGGTCGCGATCGTCGAGGCCTACGCCGATTGGATGTCGAAGAACCGGATCCCGAAACTGTTCATCGATGCCGAGCCGGCAGGCTTCCTGATCGGCGCGCAGCGCGAGTTCTGCCGGGCCTGGCCCAATCAGGAGACCGTTCTGGTGAAGGGATCGCACTTCCTGCAGGAGGAGGCGCCTCGCGAGGTCGGCGAGGCGACCGCGCGCTTCGTCTCGAAAGTGCTGGCCGGGCAGATCAGTTAGGCCGTCGTGAGACCGAGTTCGGTCGCAAGATCGGACTTCGGCTCACCTCTTGCCGATGAGAAGAGGTGTACCGGTCTCAATGCAGCAGCTTCATGATCTCCTCGGCGGCGAGTGCCGGCGTGAGGTGGCCGTCGGCGACCTCGGTTTCGATCTTCTTCACCCTGGCGCGCACCGACGCCTCGCTGCGCAGCCGCGACAGCATGCGCTGCTCCAGCATCGACCACATCCATTTCACCTGCTGATCGCGCCGCCGCGCCGCGAATTCACCTGACGCATTCATCGCCTTGCGGTGATCCAGAACCTTCTGCCAGAGCTCCGCGATGCCGGTGCCGGCCAGCGCCGAATAGGTGATGACAGGCGGATGCCAATGCTCGGACCGCGGGCTGAGGATATGCAACGCGCCACGATAGTCGGCGGCGGTGACGTTGGCGCGCTTGAGATTGTCGCCGTCGGCCTTGTTGATCGCGATCATGTCGGCGAGCTCGACCAGGCCCTTCTTGATGCCTTGCAGTTCGTCGCCGCCGCCCGGCAGCATCAGCGCGAGGAAGAAATCGGTCATGTCGCAGACCGCGGTCTCGGACTGGCCAATGCCGACGGTCTCGACCAGCACGACGTCGAAACCGGCGGCCTCGCACAGCAGCATGGCCTCGCGTGTCTTTGCGGCGACGCCGCCGAGCGTGCCCGAGGACGGCGAGGGGCGGATGAAGGCATCGCTGGACGCCGACAGCCGCGCCATCCGCGTCTTGTCGCCGAGGATCGAGCCGCCGCTGCGAGCCGAGGACGGGTCGACCGCGAGCACGGCGACCTTGTTGCCCTGCTCGATCAGATAGGTCCCGAGCGCATCGATGGTGGTGGATTTGCCGACGCCGGGCGAGCCGGTGATGCCGACGCGAACCGCCTTGCCGGTGTGGGGCAGCAGCATCTGCACCAGTTCGCGCGCCTGCGCCTGATGGTCGCTGCGCCGGCTCTCCACCAGGGTAATGGCGCGCGCGAGCGCTGCGCGATGACCGGCGCGGAGGTCGCGGGCGAGGGCAGTGATATCGAGCGAAGACTTCTTCTCAACCATGCCTTGCTTTACAACGGCGGAAGCAGGCAGGCGAGAGCCCCCTCAGGCCTTGGCAAAGCCGGCGGCCCTCATGGCCTGGCCCATCTGGCTGTCAGCCTCTTCCATGAAGGTTTTGAAATCGCTTGCATCCCGCCACACGCTGCCAAAGCCACGCCTGGTCATGAAGTCTTTGAATGCGGAGGAGTCGTACACCGTCTTCAAAGCTGCGGTCAGCCTGGTTGCGATCTCCGCAGACAGACCCCTGGGACCACCGATGCCGCGCCATGAGCTGGTGGAATAGTCGACGCCGAGCGCCTCCTTCAGCGTCGGGACGTCAGGAAAGCTCGGGTTGCGCGCGTGCGCCATGATCGCGAGGCTCCGGGCCTGGCCGGCCTCGATGGTCGCATGTGCCTCCGGCAACGAGCAGGTGGTGAAATCGACGCTGCCTGCGACGAGGTCCTGCATGGCCGGTGCTGCACCATTCGACGCCGACCAGGTGACCTGATTCGTCGGCAACCCCATCGCCTGCATCCAGCCGACGAGCGCGAGATGCCAGATGCCGCCTTGTCCGGTGCCCGACGCCTTGAACCGTCCCGGTGGCGCCAATCTGATGGCGTCCACGAGCTCCTTGACTGTCCTGTACGGCGAGGAGGCGGCAACCTGGATGCCTGGCGAATCTTCGTTCATCAGCGCCAGCGGCATGAAGTTCCGCGGCGCTAGATGCGTCACGGCCTGCCAATGCAGCATCGCGATTTCCACGGTCAGCATGCCGATGGTGTAGCCATCCGGCGGCGCCGTTGCGATCTCGGCATGGCCGACGACGCCGGATCCGCCGGTGCGGTTCACGACATTGAACGGCTGGCCGAGCTCCTTCTCGAGCAGCGTCGCGATGAAGCGCGCGGTCGCATCCGTGCCGCCACCCGCTCCCCAGGGCACGATCACGGTGACCGGCCGCGCGGGATAGGCTTGCGCGCGCGCAGGCGAGAGGAGCGCGGATGTAGCTGCGGCTACTGAAGAGGCCGCGAAAACGCGGCGCGTAATTCCTGGCATTGACGTTCCCGGCATCGCCCTCGGGAATCGGGCTCGCGTCATCGCAACATGCTACGCAGCTTTGCGCGGATGTCGCAAGCGGCAGCCCCGTGCCGCCGTGTGCAACGGGTTCCGTTGCTATTGTTGTTCGTCGGCATCGGCCTTTGGCCGTGCGCCGCCGAAGATGCGTACGCCTTCCGCCGTGAGATAGGGCTTCAACGTCTCCCACGGAACGAAGGCGACATATTGGCCCTCGGCGTAGGGGCCGACGGCATAGGGCGGGTAGTGGAAGGTCAGGCCGGAACTCTTGCCTGTCTCCGTCGATGGCGCCAGCGTCACGGCGCCGATCTTGAGCAGGCTCGGCTCAAGGCCCTTGAACCATTCCTCGGTCGCGGTCTCGCCGCTGTCGCGCTTCTTCTTCTCGATCTTCAGCGAGGCGATCACGGCTTGCACCATCGCCTTCATGGTCGCGCCAATGTCGGCGGTTTCGGTGAAGAACGGGCGGATCGAGATGCGCTTATTCTCGAATTTGTCCCACAGGATCGTGTTCACGTCCGAATTGGGATGGGCGCCATGGGTGTCCATGTAGTCGTCGCGCAGGATGCTGACATAGCGATCGGCAACCACAGAGCGGGTCGAATATTTGCGCTCGAAATCCCAGCCGCCGTCCTTGAAGAATTGCGGCTCCTGCTTGCGTGAGGCCGCGGCGTCGCCTGCGTTCTTGTCGAGCCACTTCTTGCCTTCGGCCAGGCAATCGGCTGCGAGCGGCGCGTCGGCCTTGATCCTGTCGTCGAGCAAGACGCGTGCGTCGATGCTCTTGTTCTTGACCGCGGCGTCGGGCTTGGGATCGGCGGCGAGGGCGGAAAACGCACATGTTGCGCTCAGCGCCAGGGCGACGCTCAAACCGGTCATGAACTTCAAGGATGCGCTCCTACTCCGCCGCCTCGCTATGCCCGAGCCGGGCATTGAGCTTGCGGATCAGCTCCTCGGCCGCCTCTGCGATCACGGTGCCCGGCGGGAAGATGGCCTCGGCGCCGGCCGCATAGAGCGCCTCGTAGTCCTGCGGCGGCACCACGCCGCCGACGATGATCATGATGTCCTCTCGACCCTGCTTCTTCAGCGCGGCCTTGAGTTCAGGCACGGCAGTGAGGTGAGCGGCTGCGAGCGAGGAGACGCCAAGGATGTGGACGTCGTTCTCGACCGCCTGCCGTGCGGCCTCGTCGGCGGTGGCAAACAGCGGTCCGATGTCGACGTCGAATCCGATATCGGCAAAGGCAGACGCTATCACCTTCTGGCCGCGGTCGTGCCCGTCCTGGCCGATCTTGGCGACGAGGATGCGCGGGCGGCGGCCTTCGGCCTCCTCGAAAGCGTCGATCAGCGCCTGAACCTTCTCGACCTGGTTGCCCATGCTGGACGCCTCCCGCTTGTAGACGCCGGTGATCGATTTGATCTCGGCGCGGTGCCGGCCGAACACCTTTTCCATCGCGTCCGAAATTTCGCCGACGGTCGCCTTGGCCCGCGCAGCATCGATGGCGAGCGCGAGCAGGTTGCCGTTGCCTTCGCCGGCCGAGCGCGTGATCGCGGCGAGCGCGGCGTCGACGTCCTTCTGGTTGCGCTCGGATTTCAGCCGCGTCAGCTTGTCGATCTGGAGCCGGCGCACGTTGGTGTTGTCGACCTTCAAAATCTCGATCGGCGCCTCGTCGGTCGGCTTGTACTTGTTGACGCCGATCACCGCCTGCTTGCCGGCATCGATGCGGGCTTGCGTCTTGGCGGAGGCTTCCTCGATGCGCAGCTTGGGCAGGCCGGCCTCGATCGCCTTGGCCATGCCGCCGAGCTCCTCGACCTCCTGGATGTGGCCCCACGCTTTCGCCGCGAGGTCACGGGTCAGGCGCTCGACATAATAGGAGCCGCCCCAGGGATCGATGATGCGGGTGGTGCCGCTCTCCTGCTGCAGGAAGAGCTGGGTGTTGCGGGCGATCCGCGCCGAGAAATCGGTCGGCAGCGCCAAAGCCTCATCGAGCGCATTGGTGTGCAGCGACTGGGTGTGGCCCTGGGTCGCCGCCATCGCCTCCACCGTTGTGCGCATCACGTTGTTGAAGACATCCTGCGCGGTCAGCGACCAGCCGGATGTTTGCGAATGCGTGCGCAGCGACAGCGAGCGCGGGTCCTTCGGATTGAAGGGCTTCAAGAGCTTCGCCCAGAGCAGGCGCGCGGCGCGCAGCTTGGCCACCTCCATGAAGAAGTTCATGCCGATCGCCCAGAAGAACGACAGCCGCGGCGCGAAGCGGTCGACGTCGAGACCGGCGGCAAGCCCGGCGCGTAGATATTCGACGCCGTCGGCGAGCGTATAGGCAAGCTCGAGATCCTGCGTCGCGCCGGCCTCCTGCATGTGATAGCCGGAGATGGAAATAGAGTTGTACTTCGGCATTTTCTGCGAGGTGTACGCAAAAATGTCCGAGATGATCCGCATCGAGGGCGCGGGCGGATAGATGTAGGTGTTGCGCACCATGAACTCTTTCAGAATGTCGTTCTGAATGGTGCCTGAGAGTTTTTCCGGCGGAACGCCCTGTTCCTCGGCGGCCGCGACATAGAGCGCGAGGATCGGCAGCACCGCGCCGTTCATGGTCATGGACACGCTCATCTGGTCGAGCGGAATCCCTGCGAACAGCGTGCGCATATCGTAGATGGAATCGATCGCAACGCCGGCCATGCCGACGTCGCCGCCGACGCGCGGATGATCTGAGTCATAGCCGCGATGGGTGGCGAGATCGAAGGCCACCGAGAGGCCCTTCTGCCCGGCTGCGAGATTACGGCGATAAAACGCGTTGGAATCCTCCGCCGTGGAGAAGCCGGCATATTGCCTGATGGTCCAGGGCTGGTTGACATACATGGTCGGGTAGGGGCCGCGCAGGAACGGCGCGATGCCCGGATAGGTCTCGAGGAAGTCGAGCCCGGCGAGATCGGCCTCGCCATAAACAGGCTTTACCAGGATGCCCTCGGGCGTCAGCCACGGCTCGGCGCTGCCTGATGGCGCGGCGGCAGCGGTTCGCTCGAACGCGATATCGGCGAAATTGGGAATGCGGCTCATGGCTTCAACCATATCATTCAATCATGATCCGGATGCTGATGGCTGACGATGGTCGCCATCTTCTCCGGCCCGTAATTCTGCTGCGTGGTCTGGCTCGGCAGGTTCGAGATTCCGACGACCCAGCCGAGGCGGGACTCGGTTCCGTACTGTCGGGTCGGCACCAGCCGGTCAGGCCGGTCGAACGCGCCGGTCATGATCTCGATGCGCGGACCATCGATGCGACGGAAGCTCAGCGGCGTGCCGCAGGCCGCACAAAAGTCGCGCATCGCAATCGTGGAGGATTGGAACGCGGCCGGCGTGCCCTTGGTCCAGGCGAAGTCCGTGCGGTTGATGTCGGCAAAGGAAGCAAACGGCGCGCCGCTCGCCTTCTGGCACATCCGGCAGTGACAGATCGACACCTTGTTGGGTGTTGCCGAAATCGCAAAGCGCACCGCGCCGCATTGGCAGCCGCCGGTGAGAACGGGTTTGCTCGCGTCGGTCATGCCAACTCCATCACAACATAAGCCTCTTGCAGCGTCGCCAGCGCATCGCCCCCGGCAAATACGAAGCCCGTGACACCGGCCGCGCGCAATCTCGCCTCCGCCTCGGCCGGACGGCCTGCCAGATAGATATGTCGCGCGCCCGCCGATTGCAGGGCCTTTGCCGCGGCTTCGGCGCGTTCCGCATAGACCTTGTCGCTGGAACAAAGGCAGGCGAGCGCCGCGCCCGAAGCCCTGAAGGCCGCAGCGAGCTTGGCCGGATCGGCGAAACCTTCGCTGTCGATGGCCTGGATACCGCCTGCCTCGAAGAAGCTTTTTGCGAATGTCGCACGTGCCGTAAAATCGGCGGGGGTGCCGAGATTGGCCAGGAATACGCTGGGCCGAGATCCGCGCGCCTTCAACGTCGCGTCGGATTTGTCGCGCAGCGCCTCGAACGGCTGCGCCAGGCGAATCGGCGCAAGCGCATCGAACTTGTATTTGGCCTCGCCATAGGGCGGCAGCACGATGGGCGTCGCCTTCAGCACCGCGGTCTCGCTTTCATGCAGGTTCGGAAACTCGCTGGCGCCGGTCAGCACGTCGCGGCGCCTGGCGATGTTGGCCTCGCGCGCCTTGCGCGTTGCTGCGACCTTGCCCTGGAACAGGCCCTGCTGAAGTGCGGCAAAGGCGCCGCCCGCCTTTTCGCTCTCCTGAAACAGCGCCCAGGCGGCCTCGCAGAGCTGCGCCGTGAGCGTCTCGATGCCGCCGGATCCGGCCGCGGGATCGCTGACCTTGGCGAGGTTGCTTTCTTCGAGCAGCAGAAGCTGGGTATTGCGCGCGACGCGCCGCGCGAACGGATCGGGCAGCCCGAGCGCCAGCGTATGCGGCAGCACCGTGATCGCATTGGCGCCTGCAAGCCCGGCTGCGAAGGTCGCGATGGTCGCGCGCAGCATGTTCACATAGGGGTCGCGCTGCGTCAGCATGCGCCAGGCCGTATCGGCGGCAATGAACAGCGGCTTCGGCGTCAGGCCGCAGGCGGCCTCGACGCGCGCCCAGAGCAGTCGCAGCGCGCGGAACTTCGCCATGGTCAGGAACTGGTCGGCATCCGCGGTGAGCCGCGCGTAGACCATGCCTTGCGCCTGCTCCAGCGGAACGCCGGCCCCTTCAATCGCGCGCAGATAGGCTAATCCGCAGGCGAGCACGAAGGCCAGCTCCTGGACCTCGGAGCCGCCGGCATCATGGATCACACGGCCATCAGCGGATGCAAATGGTCCCTTGAAGCCGAGCGCTGCGAGGCCCTTGATGCCGCCGGTGACGGCAGGAGTGATCTGTTCCCATGTGTAAGGGCTGTGACCCCACACTGCGCAGGCCGCAAGCGGATCGAGCCCGAAGCGGATGTCGCAGGCGGCGGGATCGATGCCATTGCTCTTCACATATTCCGCGACATGGATCGCAGCCATCCGCGATTCCGGGCCGACCTGAAGCTCGAGGCCGATGCCGGCGTCGAGGTGAATGTCTTTCAGCACCTTTGCGACCGCATCGGCCGAAGGTTCCAGGCCGAAGCCGTGACTGCCATTGCCGCTGGCGAACACCAGAGAGAGGCCCGTGGCGCCGTTCTCCAGATCGGTCAGTGCCTGCGCGTTTGCTGCAAGCGCATCGGGATGATCGATCCGCTGCATGATCTGCCAGGGCGCGGCCGCCGGCCGTCCCGCCACCGGCGCTGCCCCCCTCGCGCGCGGATAAAGCGGCTCGATCTTGAGGCCGTCATAGGTCTTGCCGACCAGCTTCTCGAACGGCGCGCCCTTCAGCACGCCGTCGACCAGCTTGCGCCAGTCCGCGTCCGTCGCCTTGGGAAAATCGGCGGCCAGCGGCAGATCGTCAGTCACGGAGGTCATAAGGACAAGGGCTCCCGAACATCTCGACATGCGCAGGCGAATTTGCCACGGCGGCCCGCTCCTGCAAACGGTCGATTTTGGTTAACCGGTATCCGGAAGCTGCTCAATGCCTTGCGTCGAGACGCTGGCGAGGGCATCACGCACGCGAATGCCCGAGATCACGCGCTCCGGTGCGATCTCGGCCAGCGGCACCAGCACGAAAGCGCGCTCGAACAGGCGCGGATGCGGCAGGGTCAGGTCGGGCTTGTTCATCGACACATCGTCATAGGCGATCATGTCGAGATCGAGCGTGCGCGGGCCCCAGCGCCGATCCTGGTCGCGCGTACGGCCGAATTTCTGCTCGACTTTCTGCATCACGAACAGCAGCGCGTGCGGATCGAGACCGGTCTCGATCTCGACGCAGGCATTGACGAAGGGATCCTGGTTCTCGTCGCCCCAGGGCGGCGTCGCATAGTCCGAAGAGCGGGCGATCACCGTGGCCTGCGCCATGCCGCAGATATGGGCGATCGCCTTTTTGAATGTCGTGCGGACATCGCCGACATTGCCGCCGAGCGCGATCAGCACGCTCGCCATATCAGTGATGCCGCGAGCGCGTCAGCATGACGCCGACATCGTCGAAGATCGCCGCGATCGGCGCATGTGGCTTGTGCACGGTGATCTTCACCGCGCGGATGCGCGGAAAGTGCGACAGGATGGCATCGGCGACCGCACCGGCCGCGCGTTCCAGCAACTTGTAATTGGTATTCTTGAACGCCGCCGTCGTCGTCGCCACCACGTCGGCATAGGAGACGGTATCGACCAGGCGGTCGCTGCGCGAAGGCTCCGACAAATCGGTGTAGAGCTCGAGGTCGATGACAAAGCGCTGGCCGACTTCGGTTTCGTGATCCAGCACGCCGTGGCGCGCATGGATCGACAGGCCGGTGACGAAGATCGTATCGGTCATAGCTTGCTCTCGATTGCGTTGGCGACCCGCAGGGCCTGCAAGGTCTCGGCGACGTCATGGGTCCGGATGATCTTCGCCCCCTTCTGCGCGGCAATCAGATGCGCGGCGATCGAGCCGGCCAGCCGCTCTTTCGGCTCCGACGGCGACACCGAGGCGATGAAACGCTTGCGCGAGGCGCCGACCAGGATCGGCAGACCGAACATCTCGAGCTCGCGCAAGCGCGCCAACGCGATCATGCTTTGCTCGGCGGTCTTGCCGAAGCCGATGCCGGGATCGAGCACGATCTTGTCCCGCGCGATGCCGGCCTTCGCGGCAATGTCCAGCGAGCGCATGAAGAACGCCTTCATATCAGCAACGATGTCGATGGCGGAATCGACGCTCTCGCGGTTGTGCATGACGATGACAGGGACGCCTCTTGCGGCCAGCAGCGGCGCCATGCCGGCGTCGCGCTGCAGGCCCCAGACATCGTTGGCGATGGCGACACCCTGGTCGAGCGCAAAGGCGACAACCTCCGCCTTCATGCTGTCGATCGAAACGGGCACGCCGAGTGCAACGATGTCTGCCAGCACCGGCTTCAGCCGGGCCAGCTCGTCCGCGGCCGTCACCGGCTGCGCACCCTTGTAGGGCCGGGTGGATTCGGCGCCGATATCGATGATGTCGACGCCATCGGCGATCATTGCCCGCGCCCGCGCCCGCGCCTGATCCGGTGCGATGAAATCGCCGCCATCGGAGAAGGAGTCGGGCGTCACGTTGAGCACGCCCATCACCGCCGGCAGCGGCCGGCCCACGAGCGTCCGCAGCACATCTGGCCCGGCCGAGCCGGCCGGCGGGACGGATGGGGAGGGCGAGGCATTCATGCGCGTGGCTTTGCGCGGTCGGGCAGGGGGAGTCAAGACCACCCTTCCTGTCATTGCCCGCGGAGGCGGGCAATCCAGTATTCCGAGGCCGTGCCATGAGGCGGAGCAGCTGCGGCGTACTGGATACCCTGCTTGCCGCCTGCGCTAAGGCTTCGGCGCGCCCAAGACTGAAACCTCGGCGAAGCCTTGGCGTAGCCGGGTCGCGGGGTATGACACCGAGGGCTAGCGCTGCAGATCGTATGTCGAGAGAGAGCTAATACGTGATCTTCGGCGGCAGCTTCCTGGCCTTGGCGATGATGTCGCCGACCGACTTCTCGGAAGGCAGGATGCGGACAAGCTTCTTGCGGTCGTTGGCTTCGCGCATGCTTTGCGCCAATCTTGCCGGATTCCGATAGGCGAGCTCGCGCACCGTGGTGACGCCGGCGGCGCGGACCAGGCCCACCTTGGCCCTGCCCATGCCGGGAATACGCATGTAGTCGGAGACGTTGGCCCACTCCAGCAGCTGCTGCTCGCTGATGCCGGTCTTGGCCGAGAGCGCCTTGCGGCCCTTGGCGGTGCTTGCGGCTTCCAGCAGTGCGTCGGTGGTGCGGATACCCTGCGCCTTCAACTTGTTGGCGGCAAAGGCCGGCAGGCTCTCAATCTCGGAGATCGGATATGTCATGATACTCGGTATAAAAGCGTCGCTCAGGCGAACTGGCTGAGGCCCGGCGTCCCCGCGATGATCTTGCCCATCTGATCCGCTCCGATTTTGTCTCGGCCGAAGCGGAAAAGTTCACGGGCAATGGTCTGGATGTCGGACATGCCAAGCCCGAGGCCCATCAGGCGCGTGCCGACCGCCATCAGGCCGCCGCCCATCAGCCGCGACAGCCCGCCGCCGCTCCTGGACGCCTCGATCGCTCCTTCCGCACCAGGGATCTGGTCGATCAGGGCCTGCACGCTGTCGGAAGGACCTTCACTGCGGAGGAATCCCAGAATAATGCCGACGGTCTTTTCAGCGACAGCACTATCTATGCTGGCGTTTGTCGCCAGCCGTCCGATCAGCTCGTCCATATTGACCCGCCCCTCAGCCGGTTCACATGCCGGAGATTATTTTCGAAAAGTGATCTTGAGCCCGTGCGATGTGAAATACAAGCAATGAACGCATGCAACATCCCGATTCACTCTCGAAGACAGGAGAAGTGTTGCAGCAATGCAAGAGCGGAGACGAAATTCACGAAAAATCGCCGCGGATCGATGCGCGCGCCCGACTTTTGGCGCCCGCCGCGCGCGGAGTCTCCGACGATGTCGCATGTCGACGGCGCCCTGAAAGGTTTCAATCGACGTGCGACATGCGTTAAACTGCGGAACTGGCGGGTTCGAGTTTTCGATACGCGAAACCAACGATAAAACCGACAATAGAGAGTGTGATGACGGCGCAGGACAACAAGCTCGGCGATACCGACGACAAGATTTTCGTCGGCAAGGGAGACGAGCTGGCCTGGCTGACGCTGGCGCTCGCCAATCGCCACGGCCTCGTCACAGGAGCCACCGGAACCGGCAAGACGGTGACGCTGCAAGTGATGGCGGAAGGATTTGCGCGGGCCGGTGTTCCGGTGTTCGCAGCCGACATCAAGGGCGACCTCTCCGGCATCTCCGAGGTCGGGGAGGCAAAAGACTTCATCGTCAAGCGCGCCAGCGAGATGGGACTGAATTTCCAGCCTGACCAGTTCTCGACGGTGTTCTGGGACGTGTTCGGCGAGCAGGGCCATCCAGTGCGGGCCACCATTACCGAGATGGGGCCGCTGCTGCTCGCGCGCATGCTCGATCTCAACGACGTTCAGGAGGGCGTGCTCAACGTCGCCTTCCGCGTCGCCGACGACAATGGCCTTGCCCTGATCGACCTGAAGGATCTGCGGGCGTTGCTCGATGCCATCGTGCCCGACAGCGGCAAGAAGGGGCCGGAGGCGGAAGAGGATCCGCTCGCGCCGATCCGGAAAGCGGCGCAAGGGTTCGGCAACGTCACCAAGGCCACCGTCGGCACCATCCAGCGCCAGCTCCTGGTGCTGGAGAACCAGGGCGGCACCAAGTTCTTCGGCGAGCCGGCGCTGACCTTGAAGGACTTCATGAAGACCGACCGCGACGGCCGCGGCATGGTCAACATCCTCGTCGCCGACAAGTTGATGCAGAGCCCACGGCTTTACGCGACATTCCTGCTGTGGATGCTGTCAGAGCTGTTCGAGGAACTGCCCGAGGCCGGCGATCTGCCCAAGCCCAAGCTGGTGTTCTTCTTCGACGAGGCGCATCTGTTGTTCAACGATGCGCCGAAGGCGCTGATGGACAAGATCGAGCAGGTGGTCCGCCTGATCCGCTCCAAAGGCGTCGGCGTCTATTTCGTCACACAGAATCCGATCGACGTGCCCGACCGTGTGCTCGGGCAGATGGGCAACCGGGTGCAGCACGCCTTGCGCGCCTTCACACCGCGCGACCAGAAGGCGGTCGCCGCTGCCGCCCAGACCTTCCGGCCCAATCCGAAGCTCGACACCGCCAAGGTCATCATGGAGCTCGGCAAGGGTGAGGCGCTGGTGTCATTCCTCGAAGGCAATGGCACGCCGGCGATGGTGGAGCGGGTCATGATCCGGCCGCCATCGGCTCGCATCGGGCCGATCACCCCGGAAGAGCGCAAGGCGATCATGGATGCAAGCCCGCTCAAGGGCAAATACGACACCGCCGTTGATGCCGAGTCGGCCTATGAGATCATCCAGAAGCGGATCGCGGGCACCGCGGCCCCGGCCGATGGTCAGGCGGGTAGCGGTGGCGGTCTCCTCGGCCAGATCGGCTCGATCGTCGGCACCGTCTTCGGCACCAATACCGGGCGTAACCGGCTGACGACCGGCCAGCGCATCGCGCGCGACGTCACGCGCACGGTCACCGACAAGGTTGTCGGCGGCGTCGTGGCCGATCTCGGCAAATCGGTCGGCGGCCAACTCGGCGGTTCGGTCGGCCGCGCGCTGGTCCGCGGCGCGCTCGGCGGACTGCTCCGACGGTAGGCAGGCAGGGCATAGTTGAAGCGGATTTCTGGGCCGCTGCAGCTCCTCTTGCGCCTGTGAGGAGAGGGGCAGACTTGCGGCCTGTGTGTCGGTAGACATATATCGACACTCTCCCGGCCGCAGATTGAAGGCATTGTGACCACAGCCCGTTCGCCCAACAAACCCGGCGCACTCCGAGCTCTTTCGCTACGTGCGCCGCTCGACCTGCTCTTCCTGTTCTGCTGCCTGATCCTGACCGCCGATGTCCTCGGGCCGGAAATCTTCGGTCACGGCAAGACCAAGGACTATGCCCTGTGGTACTGGGCCGGGCAGCAGGTGCTGCATGGCGGCGCGCTCTATCCCAGCGACATCCGCAACCAGTTCGAGTTCATCTATCCGCCATTGCCCGCGATCCTGCTGGCGATCCCAAGCTGGTTCGGCAAGATCCCGCTCTACGTCGTGCTGTCGATCCTGAACGCCGTGGCGTGGTGGTACACTGGGATGCTCTCCAATGCGATGACCGGGGCGGACCGCAAGCCGGGCCCGTGGCTCGAAGCGCTGCCGGCACTGGTCACCGTGACCTTCGTGTTCGACATGTTCGATCTCGGTCAGCCGAACCTTGTTCTGCTGGCGATGATGCTGTGGGGCTTCCGGTTGTTACAGCATCGGCGGTCCTGGTCTGCGGGCTTCATGTTCGCGCTCGCCACCGCCATCAAGGTGTTTCCGGTCGCGGTGCTGCCTTATCTGGTCTGGCGCCGGCAATGGGCGGCGGTCGTCAGCATGCTCGCCTTCATCGGCATCCTGCTCTACGTCGTGCCTGCACCGATCCGCGGCTTCGAGCGCAATGCCGCCGAGCTCAACACCTGGTACCAGGGCATGGTCGGCTCGAGCTCGGAAAAGGGCTTTGGCCAGCGCGACGAGCAGAACTGGTCGTGGGTCAACCAGTCCATCATCGCCGTCACGCACCGCCTGGTCCGCCCGATCAACTTCAATCTGGAGGATCCCAGCAAGCCGGTGCGCACGATGAATATCATCGACGTCGACTACAAGACGGCGAACTGGATCGTGCTCGCGGTATCGGTGTTGCTCGGGTTCGGCTTCATCGCAGTGATGCCGTCACAGCGGCAACGAACGGCGCGATCGGATGCCGAGGAGCTCGGCATTCTGTTCTGCCTGATGACGGTGGCCTCGCCGCTGGCACGACAATATTACTTCATGTGGCTGTTCTTCCCGCTGACAGTGCTGATGCATCGGGCCGCCTTCGACGTCAGGCCGAAGGTGCAGCTGGGAAGCTGGCTTGCGCTTGGCGCGGCCGGCATCCTCATGCTGCTGTCGCTGCCGCCATTTCCCAATGCCATTCAGGCCTGGGGCAACAACCTTGCTGCCACGGCTATTCTCGCCGTTACGCTCGCCTGGCACATCCGGCATCCGCCTGAAGCGGCTAGCTCCGACGCTGCGGCGGAGCTAAAATCGCAGCCATCTTGAGACTCCAACAAGCGGAACATCCGACCATGGCCAATGCGCAGCTTCAATCCGTGCTCGACCACATCGACAAGGACTTCGACAACAGCCTCGAGCGCCTGTTCTCGCTGCTGCGGATCAAGTCGATTTCCGCCGATCCGGCCTATGCCGGGGATTGCAAGGCAGCAGCCGAGCATCTGGCCAAGGACATTGCGAGCCTCGGCGTCGCGACCGACGTGAGGCCGACCGCCGGCCATCCCGCTGTCGTCGGCAAGGTCAAGGCGGGCGGACGGCCGCATGTGATCTTCTACGGCCATTACGACGTGCAGCCGGTCGATCCGCTCGAGCTCTGGCACCGTCCGCCGTTCGAGCCTGCAGTCACGGATCACGCAGACGGCCGCAAGATCATCGTCGCGCGCGGCGCCGAGGACGACAAGGGTCAGGTGATGACCTTCGTCGAAGCCTGCCGCGCCTGGAAGACAGTGACGGGCTCGCTGCCGATCGACGTCACATTCCTGATCGAAGGCGAGGAAGAGGTCGGCTCCAAGAACTTCGTGCCCTTCGTCGAGGCCCACAAGGACGAATTCAAGGCCGATTACGTTCTGGTCTGCGACACCGGCATGTGGGACCCCAGCACGCCGGCGATCACCACGGCGCTGCGCGGCCTGCTCTATGAAGAGGTGAAGATCACCGCGGCCAGTCGCGATCTGCATTCCGGCGTATTCGGCGGCACCGCGATGAACCCGATCCGCGTGCTCACCAAGATCCTGGGCGGGCTGTTCGACGACGACAATCGGATCACGATTCCCGGCTTTTATGACGGCGTGAAGGATACGCCGCCGGAGATCCTGGAGCAGTGGAAGAAGCTCAACTTCACGCCCGAGACCTTTCTCAAGCCGGTCGGCCTGTCGATTCCCGCGGGCGAGAAGGGGCGCTTGATGGTCGAGCAGGCGTCCACGCGTCCGACCTGTGACGTCAACGGCATTTGGGGCGGCTATATCGGCGAGGGCTCCAAGACGGTGATCCCGTCGCATGCCTCGGCCAAGGTCTCGTTCCGACTCGTCCAGGGACAGGACCCGCAAAAGATCCGCAAGGCCTTCCGCGATTACGTCACCGCCCGGATTCCCGGCGACTGCAAGGTCGAGTTCGGCGATCATTCCGCCGCGCCCGCCGTGGCGCTTGACTGGAACATGAAGCCGCTGGCTGCGGCCAAACAAGCGCTGACCGAGGAATGGGGCAAGGAGACCGTGCTGATGGGCTCCGGCGCCTCGATCCCGATCGTCGCCGATTTCAAGCGCGCTCTTGGGCTCGACTCGCTGCTGGTCGGCTTCGGCCTCGACGATGACAACATCCACTCGCCGAACGAGAAGTACGATCTGCGCAGCTTCCAGAAGGGCATCCGCTCCTGGGCGCGGATCATCGCGGCATTGGCGGAAGTGAAGTAGGCCGAGCTGCCGTAGGGTGGGTTGCCCTGCGACTGCGCGAAGCGCAGTTGCTGGGCGTACCCCACCAACTTGGTTCGGCAGGCGTGGGTGCCTGGTGGGTTACGCCTTCGGCTAACCCAACCTACGAAGCGCCAAAATAAAAACGCCGCCCGGGATTGGACGGCGTTTCATTCTAGAACGTGCAGAGGTAGTTCGACAAAGACACTACCTCACATTCATGAAAATCTCAAGACCGGTAGCCCGGACTCTCGCGGTCGAGCTTGCGCAGCAGCGGCGGCCAGACGAGGTTGTTCGCGCGCAGTTCGGCGCGGTCGCGGTTGGCGAGCAGCTCGGTGTTCTTCTCGATCGCGATCTGCTCGACCGGATAGACTGGCGTGCCCAGCGCACGCGTGCGCACCTGCATCGAGCAGGCGCGCTCGAGATGGTACATGCGCTCGAAGGCGGAGGCGACCGAGCGGCCGACGGTCAGCGTGCCGTGATTGCGCAGCAGCATATGGTTGTGATCGCCGAGATCCTTCTGCAGCCGCGGCCGTTCGTCATGATCGAGCGCGATGCCTTCATAGTCGTGATAGGCGAGGTCGTGGGTGACGAGCTGCGCGGTCTGGTTGAGCGGCAACAGCCCTTCGGCGCTGCTCGACACCGCGGTGCCGTCGAGGGTGTGGAGATGCAGCACGCAGATGGCGTCCTCGCGCACCTCGTGGATCGCCGAATGGATGGTGAAGCCGGCCGGGTTGATGCTGTACTCGCTCTCCGAGAGCTGGTTGCCGTGCAAATCGACCTTGACCAGGCTCGAGGCCGTGATCTCGTCGAACATCAGCCCATAGGGGTTGATCAGGAAGTGATGATCAGGGCCGGGCACGCGCGCGGAGATGTGGGTGTCGACCAGATCGTCCCAGCCATACAGCGCGACGAGGCGATAGCAGGCGGCGAGATTGATCCGTTGCTGCCACTCGGCCTCCGTCATATGAGACGGCACTTCCTTCAGGCGGGCTTCCGCTGGCGACATGGCAAATCTCTCCGAACTTCGTTGTTGTGGAGAGGGAGCGTAGTCTCGGGTGAAGCCGGCAGCAAGCCGACGAAATCGCGGCAGCCAAGCGTAGCCCGCATGGAGCGGAAGCGGAATGCGGGGCCGCTGTCCCCGGATTTCGCTTCCGCTCCATCCGGGCTACGGATCCGGAGAAAACTATTACGGCGCCGGGATCGACAGCAGGCTGGAAATGCTGCGGCCGCGGATGTCGTAGACGCGGGCGAACACCACGTCGTCGCGCTTGATCTCGACCATCACGGGGGCGGTGAGTCCCTTGCAATAGAACTCGCCGAGCGTCATTGCGAAATCCGCCGCGTTGGAATCCCACCCGATGGTGAAATCAGGACCGAGCGCGACTTGCGCCGGGCGCTGCGGACCGCACACCGCGACCTTCCATTTGCGATTGCGCGGCGGGACTTCCTGGCGCTCGACCAGCTGCTCGCGCAGTTCGTCGGAGGCCTGCTTCAAGGCGAGGCCCCAATAGTCCAGCATGAAGCGGTCGTCGGCGGCGCGCACGGTACCGGCGATGTGGTTGAAGTGGGTGTATTGATAAGGATGCAGCCGGATCATCTCGGCCAGCGGCAGCGCGAGACCGAAGCAGAACAGTGCAAGCATGGCCGGTTGCCAGGCGCGATGGCTGACGCGCAGGCGCTCCATGGTCCAGGCGAAGGCGACGCCGCCAAGCACCGCCATCGGCGGGATCACGAACACGAAATGGCGGATGCCATTGTAGAGCGCCGGCCGCTTCACCATCGCGATCGCGAGCGGCAGGGTCGCCGCCAGCGTCAGCATCAAAAGGATGGTCTTGCGGCGCGCCGGAACCTCGCGGCGCGGCAGCATGGCGAAGGTGCTGAACATGGCGCCGGCCATCAACACCAGCATCACTTCGGGAAGTTGCAGGGCAAACAGCGTCGGCAGATACGACCATGGCATGTCGGGCACGGACACGATCGCGCCGTCGAACATTTCCTTCCAGGGCTTTTCGAAGAAGTGCGAGAAATAGGTCAAGGCCTCGAAGGGATTGCCGGGCTCCATGATCGACCACGGCCAGATCAGGCCCATCACGAGATAGCCCAGCACAAGGCCGGGCAGCAGGACGTAGACGACATGGGCAAAACGCCTGACAGCCTCGCGGACGCCCTCGCTGCGCAGTTCCTCCAGGAACAGGGGCACGAAGCCGATCATGGCATAGACCAGCGCGAGCCCACCGAGAATGCGCGAGCCGATCGAGAGCCCGGCTCCCAGGCCGACGATCAGGATCGTGCGCGGCGAGGGCTTTGGATATTCCTCGGCGAGCCTGACGAGGCCGAGCATCAGGATGATCATCGCCACCGCGAAGGGCGCATCCTTCGGATTCATGAACATGTGGCCATAGAAGATCGGGCAGAGCGCCAGCAGCAGCAGCGCGGCGAGGCCGGCAAGAGGTCCGCCGATGCGACGGCCGAGCCGCCACGTCACCGCAAGCCCGATCACGCCGACAACGGCGCCGACCAGGCGTCGCGTCTCGAACAGCTCGAGCGGAATGATCTTGTGCAGCAGCGCCGCGGCCATGTCGAAGCCGCCGCCATACATATAGAGATTGGCGAAGGAGAGGGCGGAGGTGTCGCTGAAGCCGGAGCCATACATGCGCAGCAGCAGGTCGGCATATTCTGCGTGGGTGTAGTCGTCCCAACCGAGCCCGTAGTCGCGGAAGGTCAAGCCTGCGATGACGGCGACGGCAGCCAGCACCAGCATGGCAAGGTCGTCACAGGTCCGTTCAACCGAGCGCCGCTGAGGCGTGTCGATCGCCGAAGTCGTAATGGATGTCATGGCAATTGGTGACCCGGAATCCCCTCGTGGCCCAGCTGGTGCGCGCGGGCCTCAACCCCGGACTCCCTATAGCGCAGTTCCATGACCAAGTAATTGGGCATTATGGCTAAATTCCTGATGCAACGCAGCAATTTCCAACTTTGGCAGCCCTTTAGAGCTAGCGGAGCATTGCTGAAGGGAATGTGAATAAGTCCCTGATATCCTTCCCTTTAGGAACAGTGGCGGCAATTTGGTCGTTGGCGTGGAACGCAGTAAGACGGTATCGTGGCGTAGCGGGTATCGCGCATGGTTGCGCGCCGGGGGTGTGTTCGATGAGTGTGGCTCTGTTGATCGCTGGGATTTTCGCCATTCTGGCGGGCCTCCTTGCGGTCGCGTTTGGCTATTCCATCAGGGATTTCAGCCTCGGCAGCACGCTCATAACGAGCGGAACGATCGGCGTCTGCTCCGGTATGCTACTGATAGGCCTCTACGTCGTGCTGCTCGAGCTACGGGCCATCGCTCGCAGGCTGGCCGGCGCAGCCGCGGCCTCGGATGTTCGCGTCAGGCCGGTGCTGCCGCCGGGCCTGGCATCGCCCAACGGGCTCGGTGCGTCTGCGCCGGAACCCGCTCCGGCAATGCGGGCTGAGCCGCCGCCATCGCCGGCCGCGCCGCCAACTCTGGCTGCGCCGCCCACTCTGGCTGCGCCGCCTTGGCAGGCCGAAGCGGCCGCGCGCCCCCGTGTCGAGCCGACGGCCGAGCCGGAAGCACCTCCGCTACCCTCAGCAGCGCCGGAAACACCGCGCAAGCGGAACCTGCTGTTCGCCTCGAGCTCGCGCAAGGAGCGCGAGCGTGCCGAGGCGAAAGCCGCCGAGAGCGCACCGCCGCAGGCATCTCCTGCCCCCGCAGAGCCCGCCGCGCCGGATGCGCCGCATGCGAGCTTCGACGATGCCTGGCCGAAGCCGGACCGCGCGCGGCCGCCGGAGCCACCGGCGGCGCGTCGTCCACCGCCGCCGCCGCCCCCGCCGCCGCGCCCGTCATCGACGTTCGAGCCGGCTGCGCCTCAACCCACCGCAGCTTCGCCTGCGTCCGAGCCGCCAGCCGAACAGCCGCAGGTGACGGTGCTGAAATCCGGCATCGTCGATGGCATGGCCTATTCGCTCTATTCCGACGGCTCGATCGAGGCGCAGATGCCCGAGGGCATGATGCGCTTTGCCTCGATCGACGAGCTGCGCGCCCATCTCGACCAGCGCGGTGGCTGAAAGTATCTCCCATTTCAAGTAAAGCCTCGCCGCTATTGTCGCCAGATCAGTAATCGGCTCATATTCGCCAGTCGTCGTATTTCGGCCAAACGTATTGTTGACAGAGAATACTTCATCGCCGCCAATGCAGCGCGACGGAGCCGGATTGGAGAGAGGTCGCGCCATGTCGGATGCCGCGGGCAAGAATTTCATCGAGCTGACGGCGAACATCGTCTCGGCCTATCTCAGCAATAACCCGACGCCTGCCGGCGAGATTCCGAACCTGATCAGCCAGGTGCACGGTGCGTTGACGCGGGTGTCGTCAGGCCGTGTCGAGGCGCCGCTCGAACCGGCAAAGCCCGCGGTGTCGCTGAAAAAGTCGATCGCGCCGGACTATCTGGTGTGTCTGGAAGACGGCAAGCGCTTCAAGTCGCTGAAGCGCCATCTGCGCACCCAGTACAGCATGACGCCGGAGCAATATCGCGAGAAATGGGGCCTGCCGGCCGACTATCCCATGGTCGCACCGAACTACGCGGTGGCCCGTTCGCAACTGGCAAAGAAGATGGGCCTGGGACAGCAGCAGCGGAAGAAGGGGAAGTAGGGCAGCGCGCTGGATCTCGTAGGGTGGGCAAAGGCGCACTTGCGCCGTGCCCACGAATTCTCTCCGTCACACGCAAATGGTGGGCACGCTCCGCTTTGCCCACCCTACGGCAGCGAACCCACCCTACGGGAGCCTCTTCAAGACGCCTCCGCCAACGCCTCTCTCGCATCGGTCTTGATCCGCTCCACCATCGAGCGCAGGCCGTTGGAGCGCTGCGGCGTCAGGTGATCGCGGAAGCCGAACTCATTGAACACGGAAATCGCATCGGTCTCGAGAATCTGCTGCGGGGTGCGGCCGGAATAAAGCGCGAGCACGATCGCGACGAGCCCGCGCACGATATGCGCGTCGCTGTCGCCGCGATACCGCAGGATCGGTGCACCACCGTCGCGTTCGACCAGCTTCTGGAGCCACACCTGGCTGACGCAGCCCTGCACCTTGTTCTCGGCCGAATGTTCCGCCTCGGGCATCGGTTCCAGGGTGCGGCCGAGCTCGATGACGTACCGGTAACGGTCGTCCCAATCGTCCAGAAGCTCGAAATTCTCGCGGATATCGTCGATCGAAGTCATTGATGGCCTGTGGTTCCCGTTCAGGCCAATATAGGCACGCGAGGCGTCGAAATCGATAGGATTCGGGGCCTAATTCGCCGTCGCCTCGGGGCCGCGCCATTCCAACGCAAGATCGTCCTGGGTCAGCGTGTCGCGAGGCGCCTCGATCGCCATGGCATCGCCTTCGCCTGCCACCGCAATCGAGCCGGTATGGTCGGGCGCCTTCTTGTCGGTCTTCTCATTCTTGTCGTTGGTGATCTGCTCCTTCTTGTCGTTGATGATCTGGTAGATTTTCTTCGCGCCGTCCTGCGCCCGCTGGCCGATGATGGTTGCGGCCTGTCCGCCGACCTCGCAGGCCGCCGGCTGGCGCTTGCAGAACTGGCTCATGTCGGAGACGGCCGCGGTCGCGGCCTGCACCGCGTCGGCAGCGCCGATGTTCGGCAGCTTGCCCGATTCGGGCGTCTTGTCCCGCGGCAGGAGCACCAGCACCAGCCCGAGCCAGAATGTGATGCGAAGCAGAAAGCGCATCTTATCGACCTGTAGTTAGATCTGGCACGCGGCGATCTCCGCGCGGCGCCAGTGACCTAGCAACTCTCGATAAATCGCAAGTGATTGCCTTGAGCTTAATTCGCAGAAAATTTACGCAAAAAACTTCGCAGGGCGAGGTCGCGTCAATTTTCGATTGATCGGCCCGTCCGTGGTGTCCCGGACCTGCACGTCCACCAATTCGAAACCATGAAGGGCAAGGCGAAACCCTGTGTTCACCATCACCGATGATGACATCGCCAAATCGCCTAAAAATCTCAACGAAAATACGGCGTCCGGCCGCGCGCCGATCCGCCTTAGCACTCGTTTAAGGTCGCTCTGACACGGTGGCTCAACGACAAGGAGGCGTTCCGGCGCGTCTTTTGACGAGTGAGCCGAAGCGCGAGACCCGTGACAGTTTTGAGTATCATCCGCGATTGTCTCGATGCACTGCTGCATCCCTCCGCGCGCTACGATGCGCTGACGCGTGCGCGGCATCGGGCCTTCATGGCGCCGCGGCTTCTTGGAAGCCTGGCCGCTTTTGCCGCATTTCCCGTTTATCTTGTCCTGCGCGGCGCGCCGAGCGCGATCGAGGTCGCGGCCCTCGCCTGGCTGATCGCGCCGATTCTGCTGTCCTGGTTCCTGTCGCGCACCGGGCGCTATGAGGGCGCCCATGTGTTGTCGTCGCTGGCGCTTGCCGGGCTGATCATGGCCATCGCGGCCACGACCGGCGGTATCGAATCCTTCGCGGCGATCTGGCTGGTCGTGGTTCCCCTGGAGGCCGCCCTGTCGGCCTCGCGCCGTGTCGCGGCCTTCGCCTCGCTGCTCGCATTGTCCTGCGCGGCCGTCCTGATCCTGCTCAGCTTGCTCGGCTGGCTGCCTTCTGGGGAGCTCAGCGGAACCCAGCGCGGCGTGATGATGGCGCTCGGCGTTGCCTCGGCGACGCTTTATGCCGCGGGCCTTGCTTTCGGCGCCGAGTCGCTTGCGCGCACCAGCGTCACGCTGCTCTCGCGCGAGGAGGAGCGCTATCGCCTGCTCGCGCGCAACATGAGCGATGTGATCTCGCGGCATCAGCGCAACGGCGCGGTGCAGTTCATCTCGCCGGCCGCGGAAGCCATGCTCGGCATGCCGGTCGCGCAACTGCTCGGCCACGGCCTGTTCGATCGCGTCCATGTCGCCGATCGTCCGGCCTATCTCACCGCGCTGTCGGACGCCGCGCGTGGCGAGGTCCGCAGCGTCGAATTCCGGCTGCGGCGCGATCCCACCGGTTCCGAGCGCGGCCAGATCGACTTCATCTGGGTCGAGATGCGCTGCCGCCCGCTCGACCAGGATCAGCGCAGGAATCCTTACGGCGACGTCACCGCCGAGCTCGAGGTCGTCGCGGTGATGCGCGACGTCACCGATCGCAAGCTGTCGGAGCAGGCGCTCGATCAGGCTCGTAGCGCGGCGGAAGCCGCCGACGCCGCCAAGACGCGCTTCCTCGCCACCATGAGCCATGAGCTGCGCACGCCGCTCAACGCCATCATCGGCTTCTCCGAGATGATCGCGCAGGAGCAGACCCTGATGCTGGCCGCAGGCCAGCGCAAGGAATATGCCGAGCTGATCAACGCCTCCGGCCAGCATCTGCTGTCGGTGGTGAACGGCATCCTCGACATGTCGAAGATGGAATCGGGCAATTTCGAGATCGCCTCCGAGCCGTTCGCGCCGCGCGCCGCGCTGATGCATTGCTGCAATCTGCTCGCGCTCAAGGCGCGCGAGAGCGGCATAGACCTCATCACCGACGCGCCGCAGGATCTGCCCGTGATGACCGGCGATCCCCGCGCTTTCAAGCAGATCGTGCTCAATCTCGTCGCCAACGCCGTCAAGTTCACCGAGCGCGGCGGCCAGGTCACGGTATCAGCGTCGGCATCGGCTTCGCAGCTGACCCTGCGCATCAGCGACACCGGCGTCGGCATCGCGCCCGACGACCTCAAGCGCATCGGCGCGCCGTTCTTCCAGTGCGGCAAGACCTATGAGCGCCGGCACGAAGGCACTGGCCTTGGGCTTTCGATCGTGAAGAGCCTGGTGGCGTTGCATCTCGGCGAATTGACGGTACAAAGCAAGCTCGGCGAGGGCACCGCCGTCACGGTCAAGCTGCCGCTCGTCTACACGCCGCCGCAAGCAAAGCCGGTGGCGAGCAAGATCGCGACGTTGACGCCGGTGCTGCGTCATGACGTTCAGGACCAACCTGCTCTGGTGAAGAAAAGTGCCTAAGAAGTCTGCCAACGACGAAGCCGCTCCGCGCCGCCGTGGCGCCAAGGCCAAGGCTGCGGTCATCGATGTCGAGACCGAGCGCAACCTCGTCTTGCGCGTGCTCTTGCATAGTCCCAAGGACACGCTGGCCGGCCTCGTCGCCGCCGCCGCCATCAGCGCTATCGTTGCCAACGCGCTGTTCCTGCAGACCGGCCGGCATCCGGCGCCGATGTTCGGCACCGTGATCAATCTTCCTGCGCCGTCGCCGGCGTCGCTCTCGAGCCCCATGCCGCGGCCGCGCCCCGTCGGCGCCGATACCTCGCCGCTCGAGCCGAAGGCGACCGAGTTTCGCGTCGAGCCCAAACCGGCCGAGAAGCCTGCCGAGAAGGCGCCGGAGAAACCCGCCGAGACGACCGCCTCGACGCCGCGCTCGGGCGATCCCATGACCAATCTGGTGATCAAGGCCACGGCACCGACGCCGGCCCCGTCCTCGGTTGCCGTCGCGCGGCCGCCGGCGCCGATCCCGCAGCAGAGCCCGGCGGCGCGTCGCCTCGCCGGCGTGCAGCGCGCGCTGTCCGAATACGGCTATGGCAATTTGAAGATCACCGGCACGATGAGCGGCGAGACCCAGTCGGCGATCCAGACCTTCGAGCGCCAGCACAAGATGCCCGTCACCGGCCAGGTGTCGGACCGCCTGCTGCGCGAGCTCGCCGCCGCGATCGGTCATCCCGTCGAATAATCGTCAGCGTTTCGCGAAGTTTGAAGGCTGGTGCCGCGCGCGGCACTCGCCTATCGTGCGTCCATGCGTTTGAAATCGAATATCTGGGTCTCAGCTTACTTGCGCCGGTGCCAGACCGAGGGCGTGTTCGGCGCGGTGCGCCATCGCGGCGCCGAGGAGGCGGGCGCGGTGTTCGTCAAGGTGTCGCTGCTGGACGGCAACGCGATGCTTTACGTGCCGGCTCCGCAGACCTCTTATGACGACGGCCGCCCGGTCGATCGCTTCTTCGTGCCGATTGCGCCACAGCCTGTGCCTGAGTCTGCCGTCGAAGAACGCCTGACCAAGGAGCTCCGCTTCGATCCGGATGCCTGGATCGTCGAGACCGAAGACCGCGCCGGGCGGCACTTTCTTGATCTGGCGAAGACCTGATCCATCCTCACCGTCATCGCGAGCGCAGCGAGGCAATCCAGAATCTTTCCGCGGAGGAATTCTGGATTGCTTCGTCGCAAGAGCTCCTCGCAATGACGTGGTTAGAGCGCGGTACGTTACCAAACGTCGGTGCCTGAAGAGGCAGGCGTTATCGCTCCGACGCCCCGCCTGAGCCCGTGCGCACCGCCGGGCTCGATCCCGGCTGCACGCTCGGCCGCGACGGGCTGGACGCGCCGCGTGCGCGCTGCCGGTCGCTGTCATGCAGCGACGGCTGATATTTCGTGCGCGTGACGGCGAGCGTCGAGCCGCGCCAGGCGGCGAGCATCACCAGCGCCGAGCGGTCGCTGATGCGGTCATAGAGCCGCGATAGCCGATAGACCTCGTTCACGGAGGTGCCGATCGCGGGCTTGAAGAACAGCAGGATGCGCTGGAAGTTCGGGCTCGGCATGTCGAGCGCGCGCGCGGCAACCGCGAGCGCCTCGCCGCCGGCGTCCTCGACGATCTGCGTTGCGACGCGCGAGGGCAGGATCAGCGTGTCGCCGAGCTCGTAGGTGAAGCTGTCGACATCGCCCGCGATAGCCGCCATCTCCAGGACCTGGATCGCGCGCTTGGCATGCACGGTCGGAATCCGCGGCGCGGCCTTCAGCGGCGTCTGCGCCAGGTTTTGCAGCATCAGCGCGCGCTGGCTCGCATCGGCGCTGAAGAACGTGTCGTGGATCTCGGCCGCTTCCTTCGGCTGCATCGCCATGTTGGCGGCCATGTGCGCCTCCGTGTCCGTCGGCGCGCGGGCGGGCGAGGGGGCAAGCGTAGCTTCCGGGATTGTGCGCGCGAGCGGCACGCGGCGGCCTTCCTGCGCCGCGACCAGGCCGAGCTTTTGCAGCACGGGCACGGGCGTGTGCGGATAGATCGCAAGCTTCGCCTTGACGGCCGCGCGCGTCGCGTCGTCGACCTGATCGATCAGCCGCGTCGCAAGCTCGATGAATTGACGCTGCTCGTCCTCGGTGTGGGTGCTGGCCTGGACATAGAGATCGGTCAACACGCGCAACAGGGTGGGGCGAACATCGACGCCCTCGCGGCGGGAGAGTGTCATCAGCCCGTCGAATCCGGGAAACAGCGACTTGGTCATGGAGGCGTACGCAACTTCGGAAGAACTGTCGTCTCAGCCTATCAAGGGTTCCTTTAAAGGTTGCTTAAGGAAAACGAAATGTGAAGCAAACCCGCTCAATTCAAGCTATCTCGTCTCGCTGCGGGACGGCGGCGAGGCAACGGTCCGTGCGGTTACGGTCCGAGAGCCGTGTTTACACCCCGTTAACCATAAACTGATCCTAATGACCCCCATGTTGCTGGGGCGCGTTCGGCCGCGCGGCAGTTGAGAGAGCTGACATGGGGACCATCATCGAATTTCCGGCCGGTCGCCGGGTGGGCTCGTCGGGGGACGTCACACCGCGCGCGGACATGGGAACGATCCTGATCCTTCCCGTCATCCGCATCGAGCGCGACAGCGACGAAACCAGCGGCGACCGTGGACCGGAGCAGGGCACCGCGCCGGGGCGCCGCCGCCGTCGCCGCTGAATTGCGGCTTTTGCAATGCCGGGCTCCATCCATCAGATCCGCACCATTCGATCGGCCATTCTGTTCGCAGCCCTGGGCACCGCGCTCGCTGGCTGCAGCGGCGGTGATTTCGGCCGCACCCGCGCCGACATGCGCAGCGACGATATGCACGGCTGGCTCGGCCTTGAGGCCACCGGGAGCCTCGGACTGAAGTCCTCCCAATTCCAGTTGACCGACGAGGAGCGCCAGCTTCGCGACCTCGCCTATCCCATGATCGAGCCGCCGCTGTCCCGGCCGGCCTGGAAAAGCGTGTTCGGCGATTACAAGGCCCTGCCGGCACCGTGGCGCCAGAAGGTCGTGTTCGACCGCACCATGTACGGCCGTACGCTGATCGACGAGCCGCATCGCTCGCACGCCTCGCGCTATGCGCAGCTGATCGAGGACGTGCGCAACGACATCACCCGCTTCGAGCCGTTCTTTGCCTGCGCGATCCGCGTCATCGATCTCGACAGAAAGCGGGACGCCAGCATGGCGCGGGTCTCCGCGCTGTCGCCACAGGAAAAGGCGGACGCCGTCGCGCGCATGCAGGAGAACTCGCTGATCGTCCAGTGGGTGCAGCAAAGCCTCGAGCAGCGCGTCTCGTCCTATCGCTGGGCGCTGGAGCGGCTGGTGATCCAGGCGCCGGACGGCATGGCCGCCGACGCCGACCGCCTGATCGGCGAACTCGCCGCGCAAACCGCCAATCCGCCTGTCATCTCGCAGCCGCCTTACGGCCGCGCGGTCGTCTCGAAGGGCTGAGCGCGGATCGCGGTCACCATCGCGGCCGGGGTGGCGTGACGCCCGCTGGTCGCGATCCTGCCGATCCCCTCATCGCCAAAGAAACGCATGAACGGACACAAGCCGATCTTTTTCTGCAACTCGCTGGATTTAAGAGATAAGGTGCAGGTCAGGGTCCTGCACAAGCATTCGAGCTTGTCGCAAGCGGCTCAAGGTGTCGAATGAACAGTTGACCAGCGTCGTTCGCAAGTCTGGCAGCTCGATTTCGGCCGTCATCAAGGAAGCCGCTACTTTGAAATAGCGGATCGGCAGCCGCCGTTGCCAGCACACAACATCGGCACGGCAATTCGAGCCAGTGCAGTCGGAGTCAGGCCCCAAGCATGAAAATCGGTGTTGGCTTCGAAATGATCTACGACTTCGAGCAGGTCACACCGTTGATTGCTGTGGTCGGCACGCATTTTACCCGGGCATCCGACGTCATTGTGCCGGATTACCTCATCACCGAGCCTTCCGTACCGATCACGCCCTATCGCGACGGCTTCGGAAACTGGTGCAGTCGGCTCGTCGCGCCTGCCGGCCGCATGCGTCTTTCGGCCAACGGGACATTGCGCGACAGCGGGTTGCCTGACGTGATCGCGCCTTCCGCCACGCAATATCGGGTTGAGGATCTGCCACCTGATACCATCGTTTATCTGCTTGGCAGCCGCTATTGCGAAACCGATCGTCTTTCCGACATCGCATGGAAGCTGTTCGAGAAAGCCCCGCCGGGCTGGCCACGGGTCCAGGCGATCTGCAATTTCGTGCATAATCACGTCGCGTTCGGCTACGAGCACGCGCGCGCCACAAAGACGGCATGGGAAGCATTCAACGAGGGCAAAGGCGTCTGCCGCGACTATGCCCATCTTGCTGTTGCATTCTGCCGATGCATGAACATTCCGGCGCGCTATTGCACCGGCTATCTCGGCGACATCGGCATCCCGCCGCCCCACGCCCCCGGGGACTTCGCAGGCTGGTTCGAAGCTTATCTTGGCGGTCGCTGGTATACTTTCGATCCGCGCAACAACACTCCGCGAATTGGTCGCGTGCTGATCGCTCACGGCCGCGATGCGGCAGATGTTCCGATTACCCAGACTTTCGGACCCAGCACGCTCGTCAGCTTCAAGGTGTGGACTGATGAGCTTGCGTAAGGCGCTCGCCCCGCGGCGCCGATTGTTTGAGATTGATCTCGCTAGTTGGCGAGAAGACTGCTAGACAACTGGCATCACCGCGCGCTTCGTGGCTGTTATCGGTGACTGAGAGCGTTGCGCTCCCGCCTGAGCCCAAGAGGAGGCGGAGAGATGTCAAATCCCGACAAGTTCGACATTCGTGAGTGGCTTGTACCACCGTTGTTGGTGCCGATCTTTCTCGTATTGCTGATTGCCGTCGCGGCCAATCTATAGTGGCAAGTCCGTTCAATCAGCACACGTCGAAACAGCAGACCGGGGCGCCGGGGCCAGTTCCAGCCAGACGGGAGCCGACAATGGCAAACACCGCGATCATCAGGGATGCCTACGGGGTTCCGGCAATCTTTGTCGGCTCGAAAACGGGCCGAGAGGATGCGCCCTTTGTTTTCGTGCGGGTCGGAGGCGAAGAACGCCGGATGCGTTGGTCCGAGTGGGATGCTCTTCCGGCCTGGACCGGCGAGCATCCGTCCTGGGCCAGCAAGAGCAAATAGCGATAGGACTTCGGCGTGAAGAAAGTTCGACCAGCCACCTGGCTAGCGGCCCTCTTGCTTGTATCGGCTTCGGGCGAATCCGCGTTAGCGGCTTCCGCTGCGGAACCGAATTGCCGTGCGATCGAGAGCACCAGTGCGCGACTCTCCTGTTACGATGCGGCGTTTCCACCAAAGATCACGAAACCTGCCGAAAACGGTATCGCCGCGTCGTCGGGATACAAAGACCCCTTCCTTGTGGAAGAGGCCCGAACCGCCGCAAAGCTGAAGAACATATGCCGCGGTTGCTGAGGTTCGCCGCTCGCGGGAGCTATGATAGCGCATGAAACATCAGGGCATTGAATACACGGTCGTCCAGACGATCAATCCGTCAGGCTGGAAATGGTCGTTTGAGCGAGATGGTCGGTCCCCCAAAACCGGAATCGCCTTCGACCGAGCGGAGGCCATCACCGCAGCTCAACGCGCGATCGGCCAATTGCTCAGAGATCGGCAGCGCCAATAAGCACGCTCGGTTCGCAGCGGCTTTGCCCGACGCGATGAACTTTTGTACGTGACGTCGAGACCAACCTTCATCGGGATTTTACTCTCACCCTCCCGGGGCTGGTAACCCGCCGCCTGCGCTCTATTTAAGCGGGCGGCGTTTTTGTTTGCGGTGACGCTCCTGCAGCGATACCGCGGCTGACGAGAGCAATTTTTTGATTGCGTTTGGGAACGTTGTCGAAGAGGCGGCTTTGAGGGTCATCACCTTTTCGGACCCCGGGCTATTATCGGTGACTGAGAGCGATTGCTCCCGCCTCCAAGCTGCGGGATGCACGTGTGCAGTAGGTGCGATCAGATCGAGATTGAAACTGAACAGCTCCGTCGCCTGATATCGCCGGGAATGGAAGCACTCAGCTTGGTCATGATCCGATGTGCCATCGAATCGTTGGAAGCTGACAGGGAGGCAGTCAAGCACCACGGCAGCCCGCCTTCATGAAGCACATTCGAGAACAAGGTGTTGGGGGCGATTGTTGCCCTGCGGTAGACAGCTTCGGTATCCCAGGCCGCTGCCGTCCATTCTGGCACGTCCGCTTCGCTTTGCGAGACCCGCAGCAGCAACCAGCCCGATAACCCGCGGTCCGCCTGCACGGGCGCCCCAGGAACCTGTACCCGCCGCAGCCCTTGCCGTTCAGCATATGGTCGAACAGCCCTGATTGGCGCTTGTTCTCCCAAGCCATATCGATAGGATTGGGCTGTTATCTAAGTCATTTTGCACGAAGGTCTTTTGGGATGAGCAACAGTTCCGGGACGCTGCGTGACACCCGTCGAAATTCCACGCCTTCGCGAAAACTTCTGGTCCTTGCCCTCCTGCTGGGATCGACCGGGACGGCTGCCGCGCTGACCAAGGAGGCGGCAATCGAGAATTGCAGGATGACCGTCGGCAAGCCGATCGTGCAGGCCTGCATGCATGCGGGCGGCGGTGCCGATCGGGAAGCATGCCGCGCCAAGGCCTCGCCGCAGGTCAAAGCCTGCGTGATGGCGGCGCTCAATGCCGCCAACGGCCGCGCCAATGTCGCGGTCGAGGTACCGAAGGAAGAGGCGCCCAAGCTGGCGCCGGGGACTGCGCTGCCCAAGGATTTCATCGCGCCGCCGCGCACCATCTCCGACATCACCGCGATCCTCGACAGCGAAAAGCCGAACGAGAAGCTGATTGCGGAGCTGAAAGCGGACGCGGATTCGACGCCCACGGGCAAGGAGTCCCGCGAGGATCTCGCCCAGTTCTATTTCGATCGCGCCAATGCGCGCGCCCAGCTCGGACGGCTTGCCGAAGCCATCGCTGACGCCAACAAGGCCATCGAGGTCGGACGCGGCGCCATCAGCGCAAACATGATGGGTCGGCTGACACAGCTTGCCGCCCTGCAATATTCGAACGCCGGCGATCCCAAGCGTGCACACGAGATCATGCAGAGGCAGTTGCGCGAGGTCGCCACCGCGCCGGGCGCGAAGGGGTATCTATTCAACGCCAATCGCTCGATCGCAGGCATTCTCATTCAAATGGGCGACATCCCGCAGGCCGAAGCCTATCTGCGCCGCAGCCTGGCCGGGATCCAGGAGGCTCGCACCAGCGGCCTCCCCGCATGGCGCGCCTCCTATGCGAAGATGGGGCAGAATTGGGAGGGAGAAATCGAGAGCACCCGCGCCATGATCTTCGAGGCGCGCGGGCAGTTCAAGGAAGCCGAAGCCTCCTATCGTCTGGCCGAGCAGCGCAAGCGCGCCGGCATGAAGGCCGTGATGGAGTCGGACAATCCTCCCGCTGAAACCGTCGTCTTGCAGACCATCGACTATCTGGTTCTGAGCCAGGCGCGCATGAAGGCGCGGCAGGGCAGGCTCGCCGAAGCCGAGGTCGACGCGCGCCGGGCGCTGTTGTCGCGCCTGAAGGACACCGGCAAGTACAATCCGGTGACGCCGCGTTATGTGATGGGATTGGCCGGCATCCTGGTCGACGAGGGCCGTTACGAGGAAGCGGAGCAGCTCGGCCGCGTCGCGCTGGAGATCAACAAGACGGTCGGCGTGCCGGAAGACTCGCAATCGACCGTGCAGCTGCTGTCGCAGCTCGCCGGCATTCTCAACCTGCGGCGCAACAATGCCGAAGCCAGCGACCTGTTTGCGCGGATCGACAAGGCGGTCGCCAATTGGGATCCGCAGCGCCGCCAGGTCATCGAGCTCAATCCGGCGCGCATTCTGGCGCTCTACAATTCCGGCCAGCTCGACGCCGGCATCGCCGCCGCCGAGCAACTGGTCAAGAAGCAGGTCGGGCGGGTCGGCGAGAACCATTTCGATGCGGCGTCGGCGCGCGGCACCCTGGCGATCGGCCTGATGCGCGCACGGCGCGATACCGACGCCATCAGGGAGTTCAAGGCCGCCATTCCGATCATGATGGCAAATGCGAACGAGAACGCCGACGACGAGAACACGACCGTGGTGGCCGCGCGCAGCCAGCGGCTGCAGACCATCGTCGAGAGCTACCTGCTGCTGCTCGCGCGGGCCGAGGGCACCAGCGGCGCCGTGGGCGAGGAGACGTTCAGTCTTGCCGATGCCATCCGTGGCCGCTCCGTGCAGCAGGCGCTCGCGGCCTCAAGCGCGCGTGCCGCCGCCAAGGATCCCGCGCTGGCCGAGCTCGTGCGCAAGGAGCAGGATCTGACAAAACAGGTCAACGCCCAGCTCGGCACGCTCAACAACGTCCTCGCCATTCCCTCGGCGGAGCGCGACGAGAAGGGGGCGCAGCAGATCCAGGCGTCGATCGCGGCCTTGCGCGGTGAACGCGACAAGGCGCGCCAGGAGATCAAGCAGAAATTCCCTGTTTATGCCGATCTGGTTTCGCCGAAGCCGCCGAGCGTTGCCGAGATCCGCGCCACGCTCGCCGACAACGAAGCGATGTTGTCGTTCTATTTCGGCCAGAACGGCAGCTTCGTCTGGGCCGTGCCGAAATCGGGCCCGGTGGCCTTTGCCGCCGTCAATGCCAGGGGCGGCGACATCGAGACCAAGGTCCGCAAGCTGCGCGAGGCGCTGGAGCCGCAGGCGGCGATGATCTCGGACATTCCGCCATTCGACCTGAAGCTCGGTTATGAGCTCTACGAGCTGTTGCTCAAGCCGGTCGAGAGCGGATGGAAGCCCGCCAAGAACCTGATTGTGGTGACCAACGGCGCGCTCGGCCTGCTGCCGCTGTCGCTGCTGCCGACCGCACCCGCAGAGGTGGCTGTGGAGGAGGATCCGCTGTTCGTCGGCTATCGCAACGTGCCGTGGCTGGCGCGGACCCATGCCGTCTCGACCGTGCCATCGGCCGCGGCGCTGCGCACGCTGCGGCAGCTGCCGCCCGGCAAGCCCGGCCGCGGCGATCTCGTGGCATTCGGCGATCCCTATTTCAACAAGGATCAGCAGGCCGAGGCAGAAAGCGCCGACGGCAAGGTGCAGGTCGCCGATGTCGGCGGCAATGTCACCCGCGGCATGCCGCTGAAGCGTCGCAGCAGCCCGAAGCTCGAAGGCGTCGACAGCGCCGAGCTCGGGCTCTTGCCTCGTCTCCCTGATACGGCCGACGAGCTCAAATCGATCGCGCTGGCCTTGCAGGCGGATCCCTCCAAGGTGCTGTTCCTCGGCAAGAATGCGACCGAGAGCGCGGTGAAGACGATGAATCTCTCCGGCTTCAGGATTCTGGCGTTCGCCACCCACGGTCTCGTGCCGGGCGAGCTCAACGGCCTGACGCAGCCCGCTCTCGCATTGTCGTCGCCGGCGGTGACGGGCGAGGGCGGAGACGGCCTCCTCACCATGGAGGAGATCCTGGGCCTGAAGCTCGACGCCGACTGGGTGATCCTGTCCGCCTGCAATACCGGCGCCGGGGCAGGCGCCGGTGCCGAGGCGGCCTCCGGCCTTGGCCGCGCGTTCTTCTATGCGGGAACGCGCGCGCTGCTGGTCACCAACTGGTCGGTGCATTCGCAATCGGCCCGCCAGCTCGTGACCGATCTGTTCAAGCGGCAGGCCGACGATGCAAAATTGTCGCGGAGCGAAGCGCTGCGGCAGGCAATGATGGCTCTGGTCGATGGTCCCGGTTACCTGAACGGCGAGGGCAAGACCGAGTTCGCCTACGCGCACCCGCTGTTCTGGGCGCCGTATACGATCATCGGTGATGGCGGCGTGCGATGATTGACGTGGGGAAGGTTGGAAGGACAATGACGCGGGATATCTGGCTTGGGCTTGTTGCCGCTGGTTTGTTGTTTTCAGGAACCTCGCGGGCGACACAACTGATCACGGAAGAAGAAGCAAAACTGCCGCCACCGAAGGGCGCGGTCGCGGCTGACCGGCGCGGCATCCTGCGCGGTCCCAAGGTGGAGGTCGTCTCGCCCGGAGAGTCCGTCGCCTCTCCCTTGAAGCTGCAACTGAAATTCGAGTCGTTCGGCGGGGCCAAGATCGATCCGGAATCGGTCAAGGTGATCTTCCTCCGCACGCCGAACGTCGATCTGACGCCCCGCATCAAGCCGTTCGTCCGGGCCGACGGCATCAACATGCTGGACGCGGAATTGCCGCCCGGCGATTACACCATGCGGGTCGACATCAAGGACAGTGACGGGCGGCCCGGCACGGCCATCTTCACCCTCAAGGTCGCACCCAAGTGATGTGTCCCTACTGCCAGGCCGAGAATGCCGATCGCGCGCTGGTCTGTGCGTCCTGTTCGCGCGACATCGCCGTGCCGGCGACACTGATTGCCGAGCGCGACGATCTCCTGCGCAAGCGCGACCAGCTGCGCGATGAGCTGGCGCGCGCCAGAGAAGAGATCGAGACCATCATGCGGCGCAGGACGTCGCGCTGACGATGGAGTGTCCATTCTGCGCCGAGACGATCAAGGACGAGGCCATCGCGTGCAAGCACTGCTCGCGTGATCTGCGCGTGGTGCGGCCGACGCTGCTGGAGATCGACGACATCGTTGCCGAGCTGGACAGGCTGAGGCGCGATCTCGATCGCGTCAATGTCCGGCTCGAGCGCTACAAGAATCCGCTGCGCTATTACGGGACGCATGCCGTTCTCTACGTCGTCATTCCGTCCGTCCTGCTCACGCTCGCGCATGTTCTAATCACCATCACCTTCAATCTGTCGCCAATTCCGCTCCGCATCGCCTCGATCGTCATCCCGCTGCTGTTCGGGTTCGCAGCCTATCCCCTGCATCGGGTCTCGACATGGGGGGCGTTCGTGCTGGCGCTGCTGCTCGCCAGCGTCAGCATCCAGGCGATGCTGACGGTGACCGGATTTCACGACGACGTTCCGATCCTGCCGACGGTGTGGGTCGAGTGGCGCGAAGTGTTCGAATACGGCGCGAGCATCCTGCTCGCCTTCGTGTCCGGAAACATATTGGGGGTCGTGATCTTTCAGGTCTTGCCGCGCGTCCTGGGCCAGGGCGGCAAGCCCAATGCGTTCGCCTTCAAGATGGCGCGCCTGCTCGGGCAGCATGTCGGCGAGGAACAGCTCCGCCGCCGCGCCCGCCTGATTCAGGACCTGATGCAGACCATCGGCCCGCTGGCCGGCGTCGCCGCGACCGCGGTGGGCTCGATCTATGCCGGCCTGAAGGGCTTGCTCGGATAGTTATTGCTGGTTGCGCCGGCGGCTGGACTGGTTGCGGGGCTTTGCGCGCCGGCGCTGCGGCGCGCATTAAAGCGGAATGGAGATTGAATCGATTGCGCCGGCTTGTTCACCTCTGCAGCTTGCGGGAGAGGTCGGCGCGAAGCGCCGGGTGAGGGCTTTCCCCTCCTGGGGATTGTCCCGTTGCGGAAAAACCCTCTCCCCGACTCTCTCCGGCGAGCGGGAGCCCACCTCCGTCGTTGCGGCAATCAAATCCTCATTTCATCGCGCTTTGGCGCGGCTCACGAACGCGCGACGCGGGTCCCGTGCGACGTCATCAGTCATGTTGCAATCGCGAGAAGCGGAAATTGCAGTGGCTCGCGCCGCCGGCGAGTGTTTGCGTCCGTTCCAGACGGATGCCGCGCGTGGCATAGGCGTCGAAATCGAGCCCGCAAATATTCGGCAGGATCTCCTCGTCGCCGTGGCGGCCGGCGAATTTGCAGAAGCCGCAGGCCCGGTAGTTGATTCCGAATTCAAATTTGTCACCCGGCGCGGGCTCGACGAAATCGTAGACAAAATCCTCCGGAAATGCGGCCTGATGGCTCTCGCTCGTGCTCTTCGCCGCCTGCCCGCGCAGCAAGGCCTGGTTCTCCGGCGACATGAACTGATCTCCCGCGGCGAGGCGTTCCGCCTCCGGCTCAGTGAGCAACTGCGCCTTGTAGGTCTGCCGCTCGATCTCGCCGATCACGGGCACCGGCACACCGTGCCGCCGCAGCACGCGGCTGATGGCCATGAAGCCGGTGAGGCGGATGAAAAAATCGCTCATGCGGCTGGCTGCGCCGCCGACATAGGGCATCTGCGTGAGCACGATGGCGAACTCGTCCATCACCTCCTGCCTGACGGCGTCGACGTCGGACAAATGCGTGCGCTCGTGCAGCATCGGCCCGGCCAGGTCGAGGCGCTGGCGCATGGCGGATTCCATTGCGCCGCGATGTTGTTCGTAGAAGGGATGGATCTCGGCCAAGGGGGATCTCCTGATGTTGCGGACCGACCGTATCCGGCGACATCACTGCTGCGCAAAGCATCATTCCTGCAGTTCAGCGCAAGAAAATCTATTGCAAGACGACCGCCCATCGGTGTCAAACTTGCACCGCGATGACCTATGCCCTTCCGCCACTCAACGCGCTCCGTGCTTTTGAAGCCGCCGCGCGGCATCTCAGCTTCAAGCTGGCTGCGCACGAGCTGCACGTGACGCCCGCCGCCGTTGGGCAGCAGGTGAAGGCGTTGGAGGCGCGCCTCGGCGTGCAGCTGTTCGAGCGGCTGCATAAGCAACTCGTTTTGACCGCGGCAGGTCAGGCCTATCTGCCCGGCGTGTCCGCAGGTTTTCGCCACATCGCGGAGGCGACCTCGCAATTGAAGCCCGAAGGTGCGGTGCTATTGCAGCTGGGCGTCCACGCCAGCCTTGATCTGCGCCGTCTTGATCTCGCGGCATTTCGGAGTGCGCATGCGGAGATCGGCTTGCGCGTGCTCCAGCCCGCCGGCCTGCATGAGTTGGTCGAGGGCAAGGTCGATCTCCTGATCGCCCGCAGCCTTGGCCATCATCCTGGTTACCGCTGTGACAGGGTCACCGAGGGGACAGGGCTTGGCGACTGGCTGATCGCCCCCGAGGGCACCGCAGATTGCCCGGAGGTCGTCAGCTTTCGCGAATGGCTGCGCGCCGTGATGAATGAGAAGGCGCGCGCAAGCCGCCAGCCGCGGCTGGTCGGGGGCGTCGGACGCTGATTCTTATCGGCGATGAGACCGGCCATGAGCACGGCAGTCCGGATTGATCATCGCTGTCCCAGAAATGCATTGAGCGGTATTTGCGCTTCGTACTGGCGCGCCTTTTCCAGGAGAACATCTCGCAATTGTCCATCCGGCAGCAGCTGCGCCTGCGCGCGGGCTTCGCGCGCAGCCTCCGCGAGCCTTTCGCTCAACGTCTTCTCCTGCCGTATTCTTCGTCGGACCTGGCTCATTTGGTCCGTAACGCAGGATAGGCCCTTGCGTTCCCAGGTCACAGGATCTGCAGCGCCGGAACGCCAGCTTCGCCCACGCGTTAACTCCGATATCGAAGGAGAACGTCGTGAGCGTTGAAGGCAAGATCAAGGAAGGCGCCGGCTACATCAAGGAAGAGATGAACGAGCACGGCAAGGATCCGAACAGCCAGCGCAAGGCCCAGGAGGGCCGTGATCTTCGCAACGAAGGTCGGATGGAAGACGGCAAGCCGCCGAAAACCACCAAGCCGGGCACCGGCCACTGATCCCTCTTGTTTTGAAACCGCCCTTGACCCGTGTCAGGGGCGGTTTCGTATGAGCGGAAAGCGGTGCACGGCGATCTCTGCCTCGGTCACGAGCCCTTGATCATAATCAATGACTGGTTTCCCGGCCCGGATATGGTACTGAGGCCGTGGTCCCGGCCCGAGAGGCACGTCGTTTTCGATGCAGTTTGTCCGTACCCTACTGGCCTTCGTCATCGCCATATCCTTGGCGATGCTGCCGGTTGGCGCGTCCGCGTCTAGCATCGCGATGTCGTCGGACGACATGCAGACGAGCATGCACATGAGCGGCGATGCCGACATGTCGATGGACGATTGCTGTCCCGACATGAAGGGAACGGGCTCTCATACCGGCGGCGCCAAATGCGGTATGGGCTTCTGCTGCGTCGGCGGGATCATCATGCTCGCTGACATCAGGCCGGTCGCCTTTGCATATCTCGCTGCCGTCGCCGGCAAGATGGTCCTTCCTGAGGATCAGGTCGCCTCTTACCGTGGCGGCAGTCCTCCCTTCCGACCTCCTCGAATCTGATCCCGCAAAGCCTGAGACGTGAGCGGCAAGCGATGACCGCTGCTCGCGACGACGACTGACGTGCGCGCGCCCTGCGCCACGGCGGAAGATCAATTCATGAGGACAGAAAGATGCTTTCCAAATTCAAGACGGCGGCTCTTGCCGCCATCGTTTCGCTTGCCGCTTCCGCCGCGATGGCGGGCGCGGGCGACTACACGTTCGAGCCCATCAAGGCGGAGATGAAGAAGGGCGATGACGTCACGCTCGCCGTTCGCCTGACCAACAAGCTATCAGGCAAGCCGGTGCCGGACGCGGTGATCTTCAAGACTCGCGTCGATATGGCGCCCGACGGCATGGCCGAGATGGAATCGGCGGTTGCGCCGCTGCCGTCGAAGGAGCCGGGCGTATACGCCTTCAGGACGGACCTGCCGATGCCGGGCCGCTACCAGATGACGTTGTCCGCGAAGGTGCAGGGCGAAGCTGAGACCGTCACCGGCAAGGTGATCGTCACGGCGACCAAGTGAACCATCGGGCGCTGCGAGTCGGCGCCCGATAGTCCCTCTCCATTCACACGGACGCGCGCTCCCGGGTGCGCGAAAGACACGCCATGAAAACGCTGCGTCTTCTGACGGCCGTTGCGCTGGGGTCTGGCCTTGCCTTGATCGCTGACAGCTATTCGAACGGGGAGTTCGCCCCGAGCGCATCGGCCGCGGACCGAACGCCGCTCTATTATCGCGATCCCAGCGGCGCGCCACTCTGGTCATCGGGTCCAAACAAGGATGACCGGGGGCGGGACTATCTGCCGGTCTACGACGACGATCGTGCGGCCGCATCGCAGGCGAAGCCGCCGCAGCAGGCGCCGTCCTCGCGGAAAATCCTCTACTACCGCAATCCCATGGGCCTGCCCGACACCTCGCCGATGCCGAAGAAGGATTCGATGGGGATGGACTACATCCCCGTCTACGAAGGCGACGACACCGACGACGGCGCCGTAAAACTGTCGCCGGGCAGGATCCAGCGCACGGGCGTCAAGTCCGAGCCGGTCGAACGGCGCGCGATTCGCGTCGCCGTGAAGGCGCCCGGCACGATCCAGCTCGATGAGCGCCGCGTCTCGGTCGTCGCGATGCGCGCCGAGAGCTTTGTGCAGAAGGTCGCCGACGTCACCACAGGTACCCGCGTCAAGGCCGGCCAGCCGCTGATGGACATCTACAGCTCGGCCGTCGCGTCGGCTGCTGCGGAATATCTTGCGACGATCACCTCCAAGGTGGTCGGCGGTGTCGAGATGTATGGCCGCGGTTCGCGCCAGCGGCTGGTCAATCTCGATGTGCCGGAGCCTGTTATCGCGGAGATGGAGAGGACGCGGACAGCGCCGGTCACCATCAGCTGGTCGGCGCCGCGCGACGGGATCGTGCTGGAACGCAACGTCATCGAAGGCATGCGCGCCAATCCCGGCGATGTGCTGTTCCGCATCGCGGACACCTCGGTCGTCTGGGCGCTGATTGACATCGCCGAACGCGATCTTGGCGCCGTCGCGGTCGGGCAGTCGGTGGCCGTCCGGGCGCGCAGCTTTCCCGGCCGGACGTTCGCCGGCAAGATCGCGATCGTCTATCCGCAGGTCAATCGCGATACCCGCACCGTTCGCATTAGGGTCGAACTCGCCAATCCCGATGCCGTGCTGCTGCCGGACATGTATGTCGATGCCGACATCGACACGGCGGACGCCGCGCCCGTCCTGGCGGTGCCCGACAGTTCGGTGCTCGACGCCGGCAGCCGGCAAGCCGTTCTCGTCGACAAGGGGGAGGGGCGCTTCGAGCCGCGGCCGGTCAAGCTCGGCCGTCGCGGTGGCGGCTATATCGAAGTGCGGGAAGGGCTTGCGGATGGCGAGGCGGTGGTCACCTCCGCCACCTTCCTGATCGATGCGGAAAGCAATCTGAAGGCGGCGCTGAAGGGCTTTGATGCCGGCGCGATGGGAGATCGCAAATGATCGCCCGCATCATCGCCTGGTCGGCGCGCAGCCTGCTGCTCGTCTTGTTCGGCACCGGTTTCGCGGCCGCTGCCGGATTCTATGCGCTGGTCCATCTTCCGCTTGATGCGATCCCCGATCTCTCCGATACGCAGGTTATCGTCTACACCGAATATCCCGGTCAGGCGCCGCAGGTGATCGAGGACCAGGTCACCTATCCGCTGACGACGGCGATGCTGACCGTGCCGAAATCGAAGGTGGTCCGCGGCTTCTCCTTCTTCGGCGTGTCGTTTGTCTACGTGATCTTCGAGGATGGCACCGACATCTACTGGGCGCGCTCGCGCGTGATGGAATTCCTCAACGGCGCGTCGTCCAGGCTTCCGGCCGGCGTCACCCCGACCATCGGACCCGACGCGACCGGCGTCGGCTGGGTCTACCAATATGCGGTGATGTCCAAGGAGCTGAACCTTGCGGATACGCGCACGATCCAGGACTGGAATTTGAAGTTTGCGCTGGCCAAGGCCGAAGGCGTTGCCGAGGTCGCCAGCATCGGCGGCTTCGTCAAGCAGTACAACGTGGTGCTCGACCCGCAGCGGATGCGCGACCGTGGCATCAGCATGGCAAAGATCCGTGAGGCGATCCGTGCCAGCAATGCCGATGTCGGCGGCCGGACCGTCGAGCTTTCCGAGTTCGAGTATGTCATCCGCGGCAGAGGCTATATCAAGAGCGTCAACGATCTCGGCAATATCGTCCTGAAGACCAGCAACGGCACGCCGGTGCTGTTGCGGGACGTCGCCGCTGTCGAGCTTGGCCCTGACGAGCGGCGAGGCATCGCCGAGCTGAACGGCGAGGGCGAGGTCGCCAGCGGCATCGTGCTGCAGCGGTTCGGCGTCAACGCCCTCGATGTCATCGAGAACGTCAAGAAGCGCTTCGAGGAGATCGCGAGCAGCCTGCCGAAATCGGTCGAGATCGTGCCGGTCTACGATCGGTCCAATCTGATCTATGCGGCGATCGATACGCTCAAGCATACCTTGTTCGAGGAGAGCGTCGTCGTCGCCCTGGTCTGCATCGTGTTCCTGTTGCATGTCCGCAGCGCCCTGGTCGCGATCCTGATGCTGCCGGTGGGCGTGCTGATGGCCTTCGGCGCCATGAAGCTGCTCGGACTCGGCTCCAACATCATGAGCTTGGGTGGCATCGCGATCGCGATCGGCGCGATGGTGGATGCCGCCATCGTCATGATCGAGAACGCCCACAAGCATCTCGAACGTGCCAGGCCCGATCAGCGGCGCATCCAGGTCCTGATCGACGCCGCATCCGAGGTCGGGCCGGCGCTGTTCTTCAGCCTGCTGATCATCACGGTGTCGTTCATGCCGATCTTCACGCTGGAGTCGCAGGAGGGGCGGCTGTTCAGCCCGCTGGCGTTCACGAAGACCTTTTCGATGGCGGCAGCAGCGCTTCTGTCGGTGACATTGGTGCCGGCGCTGATGGTGATCTTCGTCCGCGGCCGGATTGTCCCGGAGAGCAGGAACATCATCAACCGCGTTCTGATCTGGATCTATCGCCCCGTCATCAAAGGCGTGCTGCACGCCAAGACGCTGGTGATCCTGGCTTCCGTCGCCGTTCTCGCCGTCACGATATGGCCGGCGCGCCAGCTCGGCACCGAGTTCATGCCTGTTCTGAACGAGGGCACGCTGCTCTACATGCCGACGACGCTGCCCGGCATCTCCGTCACCAAGGCGGCCGAGCTGATGCAGATGCAGGATCGCATCATCAAATCGTTTCCCGAGGTCGCTTCGGTCTACGGCAAAGCGGGACGCGCTGCGACTGCGACCGACCCGGCGCCGACCGAGATGTTCGAGACCGTCGTCAATCTGAAGCCGAAGCAGCAGTGGCGCGCCGGCGTCACCGTCGACAGCCTGATCGCCGAGATGGACAAGGCCCTGCAGTTTCCCGGCGTCTCCAACGCCTGGACCATGCCGATCAAGGCGCGCATCGACATGCTCTCCACCGGCATCCGCACGCCTGTCGGCGTCAAGGTGATGGGTACGGACCTCATCGAGATCGACAGGCTGGCAAAGCAGATCGAACGCGTCATCAAGACCGTATCAGGGACGTCGTCCGCTTACGCCGAGCGCGGCATCGGCGGCTATTATCTCGAGATCGTCCCCGATCGCGAGGCGCTTGCCCGCTATGGCCTCCTGATCCAGGACGTCCAGGACACCATCGCGGCCGCGCTCGGTGGCCAGACGGTCACGACGACAGTGGAGGGCCGCCAGCGCTTCACGGTTAACATGCGCTATCCGCGCGACTTGCGCGACAATCCCAAGGCCATCGCCAGCGATGTCCTGGTGCCGATGCCGTTCGGAGGTGCCGTGCCGCTCGGCGAGGTGGCCAAGGTCGAGCCCGCGCGCGGTCCGACGTCGATCCGCACTGAGAACGGCCAGCTTGCGACTTACATCTATGTCGACATCAGGGATCGCGACATCGGCAGCTACGTCGCTGACGCGCAGCGCGCCGTGACGGAAAGCATCCAGTTTCCCGCGGGCTATTACGTGGTCTGGAGCGGGCAGTATGAATATCTCCAGCGCGCCGCCGCCCGGCTCAGAATAGTGGTGCCGGTGACGCTGACGATCATCTTCCTGCTGCTCTACCTGAATTTTCGCGCCATGACCGAGACCCTGATCGTGATGCTGTCGCTGCCGTTCGCGCTGGTCGGCGGCATCTGGATGATGTGGTGGCTCGGCTTCAATTTGTCAGTCGCCGTCGCGGTCGGTTTCATCGCGCTCGCCGGCGTTGCCGCCGAGACGGGCGTCGTGATGCTGATCTATCTCGATCATGCGCTGGAAGAGGTGAAAGCCGCGTGCAGCAGCGAGGGAAGGCCGCTGACACGCCACGATCTCCACAATGCCATCATGGTGGGCGCAGTCGAACGGGTGCGGCCCAAGATGATGACGGTGGTCGCCATCACCGCCGGTCTGCTGCCGATCATGTGGAGCAGCGGGGCCGGATCGGAAATCATGCAACGCATAGCGGTGCCGATGATCGGCGGCATGATGTCGTCGACGGTGCTGACGCTCGTTGTGATCCCCGCCATCTTCGGCCTGGTGAAGGGGCGGGGGCTTCCTCCGGGGGAGCGACCGGCTCTTCATGATGATCGTCCCGTGCAGGCCGCGGAGGCGGCCGAATAGACCGATCCTCCGGTCACGGCGATGTCACCACTGCGCCAGTTGTCCACAGCCACGATACGCAGTGGCGGTTTGCGGATCCGACCTACCAGCCATCGATAATTTGCCAACGCGCGGTCACGTTGCTTTGATCGCGGCATGAGCACCAAATCACGTGAGGTCATCTGGAGCGGCCGCATCATGGGGGCGGAGATTTCCGCCAAGCATGCGCGGGAGCAAGCGAAGAAGGCGGTGCGCGAGGCCGATCGTGCCGAGGCCGAAGCCTGGTCGGTGCGCATGGAAGGTTACGGCGGTCCCGCGCAGCCCTCGCCGACCATCGGGCAGTGCCTCAATGGCGGCATGGGCTGGCTCGAGGTCGAGTGCATCAGGTGCAAGTCGCGCGCGAGCCTGCCGCTCGATGCGATCCGCCGTCCCCGCGATACGCCGATCTGGAAGCTGGAGGCCTCGCTGAAGTGCCGCTCATGTCGCAAGGGCCGGTCCGCGCCGCCCGTCCACATGATCAAGCTGACGGAAGCGCGGAGCATCACGCCGTACAAATGGGTTCATCCGACCGAGGAGCGGTAGGATGACGCGGTGCGAGCCGCGCTGTCCGGAGGTCATCCATCCCCGAATGCGTGCCCTATCTGTATAGCAGGGATGCGAGGCACATGATGAGCATCGCGGTGCTCAGTGCAATCGCCACGAGGGCCCGCTCTGCCTTGTTGGATAAATCGTCTTCTGGCATTGCGCGCCCCACTGCGATGGCGCTGGGTCAACCTAACAAATATCAAGTTGTTCCTCCGCGGTCTCACTTAACGATCGCCCGGCCGCAACGAAGGTCTGAACCCGGATGCCGCACCATGGCGGTGCGTGCAACGCTCATGCAGCCCTCGAGGAGACCTCAAATTTGACCCGAGCGATTGGCTACGATCGACCGGTGATGCGATAGACTCGTGCGTTACCTTCCACGCCGCGCAATGGCGCATCGAATTCCTCGACGTCGTGTCCCGTCAGCAACTGGCGAACACCAGGCGCCGTGTAGAGCGCTTCCGTCAGACAGATTTCACCGGCATCCGCGAACGACTGCACCCGCGCCGCTATATTTACCGTTTGGCCGAAATAGTCGAGATTTTCATTGAGGGTCACCGCGATTGAGGGCCCGCAATGTGCGCCCATTTTGAGGACAATGGCGGGCTGGTCTCGCTCGAAGTTGAACTGGCCGATTCCTTGCAACATTTGGAGCGCGGCTGCGACTGCGTCTGCCGGCCGGGAGAACGCAGCCATGACGGCATCTCCGATGGTCTTCACGATAGCACCAGCATGCCGTTGGGCGATTGCGTCGAGCAGAGCGAAATGTTCCCTGACCAGCGCATAGGCGTTGAGATCTCCGAGATGCTCGTAAAGAGCGGTCGAGCCCTTCAGGTCGGTGAACAGGAGGGTCACCTGCCGGACGCCGAGGCCTTCCTCCTCGTCCACCCGCTCGGAGCGGAAGAGCTTGCGGAAAGTCTGCCGCGTCAGCAGCATGCCGCCAGACACGTAGGGGTCAAACTCGAGTGTCGGCTTCTCTGGCATAGCTACGATCTCAGGTGGCCAGTTAACCAAGAGCACCGAGCCGCGCTTCGTGCCCGTATTGCTGATCTCGAAGACGGCACGTCCCGACGGCACAGCCGAAACAGCGGATGTGAAGCGTTGCCCATCGTAGGTGATGCGAATGACTGTCGGAGTGCTGGGCGGGGGTGCCGAGGAGTCCGCGACTGGAAGTGCAAAGCCGGCCTGCGTCTGGACGTTAACGCCTGAGAGGGCGCCGGGGTTAATCTCGGTCTGCAGGGTCGTGGTCACGCCTGGTGGCAGATATGTCATGCCGCGCACGAGAGTGCGCAGAACATCAACAAATCGGGTTTGTCCGCCGGGCAGCCGCCCGCTGTCAGCAAATTTCAGCTTCCAATGCAGGTCTTCGATCGAGAGGTTGTCAACGTCGTGCAATGCGAGGCGCCGTACTTGCGGCGAGACGCAGAAAGAAGCTTGGATGAAGTCGTCGAGGTCGGTCTGACCGTCGATATCGCACAGCCCGCAGACGAAATGACTCCGGAGTGCTCGCAGCTTGCCGAAGCTTTCCAGTACCAGGCCGGAATGGGGGCACAGGATGTCCCAATGCAGGTCGACCAGTCCGGCGCGAGCGGCGTGGAGGAACAGGTCGATCGCTTCCGGCTCAGCCACACCGCGATCTCGAGCGAACGCCAAGGGGTTGGCGCGGAAGATGCTGACCTCGTCGCCGCTACGGATCAGGGTTTCAAACTTGGAAATGACCCGGGGGCTCCAGGCCCTGGCCTGCTCGATCTGGGTCATCTTGCTTTCGAGAAGCCGTTCGTCAATGGATGTCATCGACAGCTCCTGACGGTGCCGATCTGCAAAAAATATCAATCTCGCAGCGCGGGGCGATCCGGCTGGCGATCCAAGCATAACACAACGGCAATACGTTGCTGTGCACCAATCCGGTCGGACAGGGCCGTCTTCGTCGCTAGAGCATGATCCGGAAAAGTGCGAAGCGGTTTTCCCTCGCGACAAACGCGGAACGCGTTTGCGCGGAGATCATGCTCAAACAAAGAGCTAAAGCGCGATGACGATTCAACCCAATCTCAGCGCGCTTCTGTCCGGGGCGAGCTTCGATCTTCCAAGCAAATAGTCTTGATTGAACTCCGCAATGGATTCCAGCTCTGCACGCTCCAGCAATTCCAGCGTTTGGCTTTGCCAGTCGATCAAGCGCCGACGTCGCAGTTCCTGGATTGTGCGATTGACGTGCACGGTCGAAAGGCCGCAAGCATCGGCAAAGTCAGCTTGTGTGAATGGCAAGTTCATTCTGCCACCGATTGCCAAGCCGACCTGCTGCAGTCGCGTCGCAAGTTCGCAGAGTAAATGGGCAACGCGCGGAAGGGCAGCGCGTGCTCCGAGGTTCTCCACCCAGTTTCGATAAATTGCCGCTTGGATAACGGTCTCTCCCCAGAGAGCGTAAGCGAGTGCAGGGAAATCCCGTAAGACCTGCCTCAGCGCAACGTGGCTGACGGTGGCGATCGTCGAGGGGCCCGTGCTGCACAGATCGTGATCCATGGTCGGTACATGCAAACCGTGAAGATCCGGGATATCGCCGGGCACGTAAAAAGCCGATATCTGATTTCGGTCTGAAATGACCCGTTGCAGCGACAGGAAGCCGGTCATCAATACGGTGCAGCAGGAGGCGCGATCACCCTGATGCACGACAATGTCTCCGTCGGCCAGATTGCGCACGGCGTACGGCAAACCGACCAGCGCTTTCTGCTCGCCATTCGACAGCCTGCTGACTGCAAGCAAACGTTCAATGAGCTTTTGGTGCGGCATTGGCAGCGCTCCCCGTTGCAGAAGCAGGCGGGAGCACGCTCGGTCTCTCAGCCACCGACGCCTATGGCAAAGCCTTGGCCGGTGATACCGGTAAACTAGCACAAGTCGTGTTGTTTCAAAGGACTTTCGACGGCGGCGAGGGCAGCGGAGAAGCGCTCAGCTTACTCATTTGGGTAAGAATACGCCAAGCGCTCAAGTCGTGTTGGGTCAAAGGGCCAGAAGCAGGTCAGGCTAAAGCATGATCCGGAAAAGCGCGCAGCAGTTTTCCGAAAAGATCATGCTCAAACAATACCTAAAGCGCGATGACGATTCATCCTATTCTCATCGCGCTTTAGACGGGCCCAAAAGCTGGCATCAGCCTTCGGGACCGACAATTCCGAAAATCTCAGGGCGCGGTTCGAATTTATATTTCCGATATTCTAGAAATACCGTTGACAGCTAGTCTGGACGGGCGCACTATGGTCGTCATGAAGATCGACGATGCAGCGGCGCGCTTGGAAGCTTTGGGTAATCGGACCCGGCTGCAGATTTATCGTGCCCTGGTTCGGGCAGGACACTCCGGCATGCCTGTCGGCCGCTTGCAGGACAGGCTGAAGATCCCGGCATCGACGCTGTCCCACCACATCAAGTCTCTGGTTGCGGTCGGGCTCGTCAGCCAGATCAGGGAATCCACGACCCTCGTTTGTCACGCGAACTTCGACGCGATGCGCGGGCTGGTGGATTTCCTGGCGGCGGAGTGCTGTGCGGACGAAATCGGATGCGGAGGCTCTCAATCGGCGGCCTGATTTTTTTTGCTCGGTTGTTCGATAATTCTAGAATGATGGGACTAACGAAATGAGCGAAGCGAAGACGATTGCGATCATCGGGGCCGGGCCTGTCGGCCTCGCGGCGGCCGCGCACGTGCTGGAGCGCGGCATGTCGCCGATCGTTTTGGAAGCCGGGCCGGAGGCGGGACATGCCATCCGCCAGTGGCAGCACGTCCAGCTGTTTTCGCCTTGGGAATACAATGTCGACAAGGCCGCAGCGCGTCTGCTCGCGCCGACGGGCTGGAATTCGCCTGACCCCCAGGCTTATCCGACCGGCGGCGAACTGCTTGAGGGATATCTCAAGCCGCTCGTCACGCGGACGCCATTGCGCGAGGTGATCCGCACCTCGAGCCAGGTCTCGGCCGTCAGCCGCGTCGGCTTCGACAAGGCGAAGACGAAGGGCAGGGAGCAGGCGCCTTTCGAAATCCGCTACCAGAACGGCAAGGGGCCGGAGGTTCTGCGCGCTGATGCCGTGATCGATACGTCAGGCACATGGTTCTCTCCCAATCCGGCCGGCAGCAACGGCCTGCCGGCGATCGGCGAGGCGGAGTGCGCCAGCCGTGTTGCCTATGGCATGCCCGACGTGCGAGGTCTCAATCGTTCCAGATATGCCGGAAAGAAAGTTGCTGTGCTCGGCGCCGGCCACTCCGCGGTCGGCACGCTGATCGATCTTGCTCGACTCGCCGAGGAGGTGCCGGAAACGCAGCCTGTCTGGCTGTTGCGCGGCGCTGACCCGGCAAAGGCCTTCGGCGGCGGTCGCGACGACAAGCTTGCCGCGCGCGGTGAGCTTGGCAATGCCTTTGCCGCGCTCGTGACGTCAGGAAAGATCAGGGTCGAGACCGAGTTCGGCGTCACGCATCTTACGGAGTCCGAGGGCCGCCTGAAGGTCTCGGCCGGCGCCGGCTGCGCTGCGCGAAGCATGGTCGTGGACGAGCTGATCGTATCGACCGGCTTCCGTCCCGACTTTTCGTTTCTGTCCGAGCTGCGCCTGCGGCTCGATCCGGCCATCGAGGCGCCGGTCGCACTGGCGCCGCTCATCGATCCCAACGAGCACAGCTGCGGCACCGTGCGCCCGCATGGTGCGCGCGAGCTCTCCCATGATGAGCCGGGCTTCTACCTTGCCGGCATGAAGTCGTATGGCCGCGCGCCGACCTTCCTGATGATGACCGGCTACGAGCAGGTGCGCTCGATTGCGGCCGACATCGCCGGCGACAAGAGGGCCGCGGCGAGAGTCGAGCTTGTGCTGCCGGAAACCGGTGTCTGCACCCGCGGCGGCGTCGAGACGACGAGTGCCGCGGGATGCTGCGGCGGGCCGGCGAAGCAAGAGGCGTCGGCCTGCTGTGCCGCCGATGAAACGGCAAAGAAGGCCGGCGCATCCGGTTGTGGTTGCGCATGAGCCATGCCGGTTGGGACGCCGTCGTCTTGGTCGCAAGAGGGGGAAGCTATTCATAGTCTGAGCGGTCGGTCTCTGATCGCGGTCATGTGCATCGGCCAGGTCGGCAATTTGCTGCCGCACGTCACGTTGTCCGCGAATCTGGCGCAGCATCTGATGCCGGCGTGGGGACTCTCCGCCGCCGAAGGTGGATTGATGGCGAGTGGTTATGCCTTCGGCTACATGCTCGCGGTGCCCCTGCTGACAACGTTGACCGACCGCATCGATGCGCGGCTCGTGCTGCTCTGGGGCTCGATCGCCAGCGGACTTGCGACCGTGGCCTTTGGCATCTTCGCACAAGGATTCTGGTCGGGCGCGGCGATCTGGTCCCTCGCAGGACTCGGATTTGCTGGCGCCTACATGCCCGGTTTGAAGGCGTTGACGGACCGGCTGCCAGCCGGCGACACCTCGCGGGCCGTCACGTTGTACACGTCGAGCTTTTCGGTCGGCGTCGGCCTGTCGTTCCTGGCGGCGCAGCTGATCGCCGATCGCTGGGGATGGCGGACCGCCTTTGTGGTGACCGGGCTCGGTCCCGTCGCGATGGTCGTGGCGTGCCTTTTCTTGCTGCGGGAGCAGCAACCCGCCCCGAAGGCAGGGCGATTGCTCAACTTCGTGCCCGTCTTCGCCAACCGCGAGGCGCTCGGTTACATCTTCGGCTACGGCGCGCATTGTTTCGAGCTCTACGGCATCCGCACCTGGCTGGTTGGCTTCTGGACCTTCGTCGTTGCGCGTCAAAGCGCACCCTCGTGGTTGACGCCCGTGCTGATGAGCTTTTGCTTTGCTGTGATCTCGATGCCGGCCAGCATCCTCGGCAACGAGGCCGCATTGAAATTCGGACGACATCGCGCCATCACGATCGTGATGCTTGCGTCGGCCTGCGTCGCGATCATCATCGGTTTCAACGCGTCCGCGCCGGCGTGGGTGGTTGCGTTGTTGCTGATGATCTATGGCCTGACGGTCCCGGCGGATTCCGGCGCGTTGACGGCCGGCATGTCCGCTGCGGCCGTATCCGAGCATCGTGGCGCCACGCTGGCCCTGCATTCCACCGTCGGCTTCGGACTCTCTGCCCTCGGTGCCTGGGGGACGGGCGTCGCGCTCGACGCCGCAGGCGGCCCGCAGAGTGCGCGTGGCTGGCTGCTGGTTTTCATCGTTCTTGCGGCTGGAATTCTGCTCGGACCATTGGCGCTGCTGTGGGCGCGAATGGCTCGCCGGGAAAAGCAGCCATCGTGAGCGCGGGTGTTTCATCGCCCCCTTTCGAATTGATCCCGTTCCTATGTGTCTGAGGCACTAGATACCCAGCCTCTCTTTGGCTATCTCGGCCTCTTTTCGAGCCGATGCGACAAGAGGTGCACGGCGCTGAAGTATCTCGTGCGCCAGCGCCGGGCCAGCTTCCTCGGGGCTACCAGGGCGAAAGGCGGCTTGGGGTCGTATTCGATCAGAAGCTGTATCCGTTTGGCCGTGTCCTCGTCAGCGAGGCGGGCTGCGAGCGCCAGCCCAAAATCGATCCCGGACGTCACACCTCCAGCAGTGAGACGATTGCGATCTTCCACGACGCGATCTGCCTTGAGCGTGGCGCCCATCAGGGGCAGCAGGTCACGAACGTACCAATGCGATGTGGCCCGCTTGGTCCTCTTGATCAGCAACATGATAGCAATCCATCGATCGCTCCGACATGAAAAAACCCGCAGCGGATTGCTCCGCGCGGGTGTGTGACGATCTCTCGATGATGCCATCATGCCGGGCCGAGGAACAAGAGAGCACGGCCACTTTGGATGAAGGTCGTCGATGACGTAGGAATGGGCGTGCCTGCCGTCGCTGCCGGTCAGATGCGGATGATCGGTGGCGAGATCGGGATGTGCGTGGCTGACCATATCGGCCGCAGGCCGGAGCCGGCCGGCCAGGACAGTGCCGGCCAGCGACACTGCGGTCAGCACGAACACCGTGGGCCCGCGGCCCGCCTTCGATCCCAGCCGGCCGGCGAGAACAGACAGCATGGCCACTACTCGGCGGCGTGGTCGTGGACGAGGGCCGGCGGCGCACTGCTGCGTGCGGTTGGCGTGCGTGGCACGGCAAACCGCGCGTACAGCGCCGGCAGCACGACAAGTGTGAGCAGCGTCGCGGTGAGGAGCCCGCCGATCACGACTGTCGCCAATGGTTTCTGAACCTCGGCGCCTGTGCCGGTCGCAAGCGCCATCGGGACAAAACCGAGCGAGGCAACGAGCGCGGTCATCGCGACCGGGCGGAAGCGCGTCAACGCACCCTCATCGATCGCTCTCTTCGGCTCCATACCGTCGGCGATCAGCTTGCGGATTTGCGTCAGCATCACGAGCCCGTTGAGGACGGCAACGCCCGACAGGGCAATGAAGCCGACGGCCGCCGAGATCGAGAACGGCATGCCGCGTAGCCACAGAGCCGCTATTCCGCCGGTGAGCGCGAGCGGCACGGCGCTGAACACGAGAAGCGCGTCGCGCACCGAGCCGAGCGCTCCGGACAGCAACAGGTAGATCAAGGCGAACACCGCAGGCACCACCAGCACCAGCCGCTGCCGGGCGACGGCAAAATTCTCGAACTGGCCGCCCCAGGTGAGATAGCTGCCGGGCGGCAGCTTGACCTGCTCGGCGACTTTCGCCTGGGCTTCGGATGCCAGCGAGCCGATGTCACGGCCGCGGACCTCGGTGGTGGTGACGACGCGGCGCTTGCCGTTCTCGCGGCTGATCTGGTTGTAGCCGGTGGTCTGCTCGAACGAGGCGATCGTCCGCAGCGGGATTGAGGCAGCCGGCGCGTCAGGATTGGCGCGGGGAAGGGGAATTGGCAGCTCTTCCAGGGTCGGAATGTCGTTCCGCAGGGGATCGGCGAGGCGCACCACGATCTTGAAGCGGCGGTCGCCCTCGAAGACCAGGCCGGCATCCGTGCCGCCGATGGCGGTCTGCATCAGGTTCTGCACGGCCGCGAGACTGAGGCCGCGCCGCGCGATCTCCGCCTTGTCGATCTTGATCTCCAGGAACGGCAGTCCCGAGGTCTCCTCGACCTTCACGTTCTCGGCGCCGTCGATCTTGCGGATGACGTCGGCGATCTGGCCCGCGGTCTGCTGCATCTGGACGAAATCGTCGCCGAACACCTTGACTGCCAGATCCTCGCGGACGCCGGCAATCAGCTCATTGAATCGCATCTCGATGGGCTGCGAGAATCCCAGCTTGTTGCCGGGCAGCTTTCCAGCCTCCGCCTCGATCTTCTTGATGAGGTCCTCCTTCGTCACGGAGGGATCGGGCCATTCGTCCTGCGACTTGACGATGATGTAGGTGTCGGACGCGTTCGGCGGCATCGGATCGGCGGCGAGATCGGGGGTACCGGTGCGCGAGAACACGAAGGCCACCTCGGGCAAGCCGCTGATCTGGCGCTCGATGAGAAGTTGCATCGCCTGCGACTGTGCCAGTGCGGTGCTCGGCACGCGCTTCACTTCCATGACGATGTTCTTCTCGTCCAGCGTCGGCGTGAATTCCTGACCGAGCCGCATGAACAGGAGCACGGAACCGACAAACAAGAGGGTGGCGACAGCGACCACGGGCAGCGGCCTCGCCATGGCACCCGAGAGCAGCGGCGCGTACCAGCGCTTCAGCGTCCGGACGAGGATGTTTTCGTGCTCGTTGACCTTTCCGGTGATTGCGATGGCCACGGCGGCCGGAACGAATGTCAGCGACACGACGAAGGCCACCGCCAGCGCGATCATCACCGTCAGGGCCATGGGCTCGAAAGTCTTGCCTTCGACGCCCGTGAAAGCGAGCAGCGGCGTGTAGACCAGGATGATGATGATCTGGCCGTAGACTGACGGGCGGATCATCTCTGAGGTCGAGACCTTCACTGTGTCGAGACGCTCGTCCAGGGATAGCGCCCGGCCAAGCTCCCTCTGGCGTTCTGCAAGATGGCGCAGGCTGTTCTCGGCGATGATGACGGCGCCATCGACGATCAGGCCGAAATCGAGTGCACCGAGGCTCATCAGATTGGCGCTGATGCGCCCCTCCAGCATCCCCGTCGCGGTGATGAGCATTGTGATGGGAATGACGAAGGCGGTGACGAGGGCAGCGCGAAAGTTGCCGAGCATCAGGAACAGCACGGCGATCACCAGCAGCGCGCCCTCGGCGAGATTCTTGGCGACGGTATGGATCGTGGCATCGACGAGCTGCGTCCGGTTGAGGACAGTGCGGGCATAGATGCCCGGTGGCAGCGTCTTGCTGATGTCCTTGATCTTGGCATCAGCAGCGGCAGCCACGGTGCGGCTGTTGCCGCCGATCAGCATCAAGGCGGTGCCGAGCACGACCTCGCGGCCGTTGACGCTGGCGCTGCCGGTGCGCAATTCCTTTCCGATCGAGACATCTGCGAGATCTCTGATCCGCACTGGGACGCCGCCGCGCGTCGTCACGACGATCTGCTCGATGTCCTCGAGGTTTTCGACGCGGCCGGCGGCCCGAACGACAAGGCCTTCGCCGTTCTGCTCGATGTAGTTCGCCCCGCGACTGCTGTTGTTCGCTTCGATGGCGTCCACGACCTGCTTGAAAGAGAGACCGTAGCCGACCAGCCTTGCCGGATCCGGCTGTACCTGGAACTGCTTGACGAAGCCGCCGATGGCGTCTGCCCCGGCGACGCCGGGAACAGTCTTCATCTGCGGCCGAACGATCCAGTCCTGCACGGTGCGCAGGTAAACGGTACGCTGGAAATCGTCGGTCAGCCGCTCGCCCTCCGGCGTGAGATAGCTGCCGTCGCTCTGCCACCCCGGCTGTCCGTCCCGGACCGGTGCGGAAGCACCAGGCTTCTTGTACTCGACGGCCCACCAGTAGATTTCGCCGAGGCCGGTCGAGACCGGTCCCATCCGGACATCGACGCCCGGAGGCAGGCTGTCCTTGGCTTCGTTCAGACGTTCCGCCACGAGCTGCCGTGCAAAATAGATGTTGGTGCGATCCGCGAACACGGCCGTGATCTGCGCAAAGCCGTTGCGCGAGAAGGACCGCGTCGCCTCCAAACCAGGCATGCCCGCGAGCGCCGTCTCGAGCGCGACCGTCACCTGTTTCTCGATTTCGACTGGCGTTAGTGCCGGCGCGGCCGCGTTGATCTGGACCTGAACATTGGTGACATCGGGCACAGCATCGATCGGAAGATGCGTCAATGACCAGAATCCGGTCGCAGCCAAAACAAGGGTCGCGAGCAGGACCAGCCAACGCCGCCGCACTGAGAATTCGACGATCCGTTCGATCATCGCTCAGTCCTCGTCGCCGGGTTTGGAGAGCTCGGCTTTGAGGGAGAAGGTGTTCGAACTGGCGACCGTTTCGCCGGCGGAAAGCCCCGAGACGATCTCGACCATGGGTCCGTCGCGCCGCCCCAGCGTGACGTCGCGCTTCTCGAAACCTTCCTTGGTGCGGACAAAGACTGCCTTGCGGCCATCCACCGTCTGAACGGCAGAGAACAGCACGGCGACCGGCACGTCGCGACGTTCGACCGCGATGCCCGCGGTGACGAACGAGCCCGGCCGCCAGAGGCCGTCGGTATTTCCGAGCGAAACCACGACGCGGGCTGCGCGCGTTTCCTTGTCGAGGAGGGGGCTGACGAACACGATCTTGCCGGAGCCGGGTTCCGTCGTGCCCCGCAGCGCGATGTCGACCGACTGGCCTTCCTTCACCAGCGGTAGATCGGTCGTTGAGACCGCCAGTTCGACCCAGACGCGGCTCAGGTCGACGAGGACGAACAGTTCCGTTTCGAGACTATCGCGCCCCACGGCGGTTCCTGCTTCGACCTTGCGTTCGGCGACACGCCCCGAGATCGGAGCCCGGATGTTCTGACTGCGCAATGTGCCATCGGGGGCCCGCGGCAAGCTCGCGATCTCGTTATCCGTGACCCCAAGGGCCATCAGCTTCTGGCGGGCGATACCGAAGCGCATTTCGGTCTGCGCCGCAGCATTGCGCGATTTGATATATTGCTGCTCGGGAACCGCGCGGCCCTCCCACAGTGACTTGTCGCGGGCAGTCAGGTCCTGTTGCAATTCATTGGACAGTTTCGCCGAGAGGTATTCACTCTTGGCGTCGGCCACTTCGCGGCTTTCGAGAACGGCCAGAATCTCGTCCTTGACGACATCGTCTCCGATGTTCTTGCGCAGTTCGGCCACCGTGCCCGAAAGCTTGACCGAGACGTGGGCGACCCGTCCTGAGTCAGGAACGATAGTGCCGGGTACGGTCAGTCGCCTTGAGATCGGAGCAGGACCGGCCGGGCGCAGCTCGATCTCGGCGAGCTTGATGCGCTCGTCGTCCATCGCGATCATGGCCGGCTTGCCAATATCCGCTTTCGCGGGCTGTGCAAACGCCTGCGAAGTGAGATCGGTCGCCGCGAGCAGGACCGACAGGATCGCGGCGGCCGAACGATTGGCCGAAAACATCGAAAGCTCCGCCTAAAGGTATCGGGAGATCGCCTTGAACTCGGCGAGGACGTTCTTGGTCGACTTGCCCGAGCCGCCGTTGGCGGCCGCATCCAGGCAATGGTCAACGTGATCGTGAATGAGGGCCTTCTTGGCCTCAGAGATCGCCTTCTCGACGGCGTGGAGCTGTTGGGCGAGGTCCAGGCAGGACCGTCCGTCGTCGAACATACCGATGACCCGCCGTAAATGTCCCTCGGCGCGCTTCAGCCGCTTGACGATGTCAGGATGGCTCTCGTGGATGTGCTGTGTCATGAATGATCCTATCCCCTGGGAGGGGATATCTCACGATATCGACCCGACAGCCAAGTCTTTCCGCAGGGCGAATTGCCGCAGCGCGAGAGAGGGCACTCCTATTCATGAACGCGAGGACAGGCGACGCAGAACTCACTGTGTGCTCAGACACGAAAAAACCCGCAGCGGATTGCTCCGCGCGGGTGCTACGAATTTCGATGATGCCATTCTGCCAGTGTTTTGCCCGACGTGTCAAAGCGGAAAAATGCGGCGGGCAGGGCGATGCCTCGACCCTGCACACGCCCGCTTCGGCGCGAGGTCGAAATTGCCAGTCGCTTCAATGTCCCGCTACTGTGCATGGGGTTGTTTTCGAAAGTCTGGCTTCGAGGGCGTCTCAACGCCCGCGCGTCAGCGCCGACCGCGCGGCGTCTCTGCCTTGGTCGGCGCCTCGGTCTGCGGCGCACAGGTCGCTGCTTGCAACGTCGCTTGCGCCTGCGGCATCAGGCCGGGCTCGGCGGCCAGCGCCTTCATCAGGATCAGGCCTGTCGTGCTGGGAGAGTCGATGATCAGGCGGTCGGCCGCGGTGATCTCTTCGTCCTCAGGCAATGCATCGTGCTGCGCCTGCGTCATCAAATCGAGCTCGATCACCTTCTTGCCGGCCGAGCGGTCGTTGATGGCGTAATAGGCGATCTCGTTGCGGGTGTAGAACGACACCGACGTGTAGGCCTGGCTCACCGGCACGGTGAGCTTGATCGGCCCGCCCGAAAGATCATAGCGGCAGATCGCGAGCGCGAAGGCCGGGTCCATGAACGGCATCGGCGAGGTCTGCGGATCGGCCAGCGGCAGCTGGGTCACGCCGTTGAGCTTGGTCATCGGCGTCAGGCGCGAATAGGCGTCCTGCGTCGCGATCCGCGGCAGCGCCAGCACGCTGACGAGATGGACCACGAGGCCCAGCACCACGCCGGCAACAATGGTGAACGCGAGGCGGATCATGAGCAGCCCACCGTGGAGATGCTGGGCATCGGCGCATCGCGCTGGGTGCGCGTCGCAACCCCGACCGGCGTGTCGTAGAGGCGGAACATCAGCGCGTAGCGCTCGATGCCGCCGGTCGGCAGCCAGTTGCCGGCGCGCGAGCGCGCGGCGATGTGGATCTCGAATGAGCCGTCGGAGGCACGCACGATCTCCTGGCTGGTGAAGCCGTAGCGGGCAAGCGAGTTGGCGACGAGATGGCCCTTGCGATCGTACAGCGTCAGCGTCCAGAACCGCGCCGGCGGGGTCACGCCCGACACGACCACGTCGCAGCGGCCGTCGAGCGCCTTCTTCTTGTCGTCGGTCGTTGCGGTGAAGGCGACGCCGTCGCCGGTGCCGATCGGCAGCTCGCCGTTGCGCACGATGGTGGCGCGCGAATAGGGATCGACGTCGGCGGTGCCGGTGCGCGGACGCGCGGTCCAGGCGCCGATGGTCAGCGCGCCGATCTCGGTGCCGCGCGTCGTCGTCATCCAGGTCGCACCCAAGCCGACCACGGTCGCGAGCAGAAGGGCCGTCAATGTGATCAGGAGCAGCCGCACGGGATCAGATCAGTTCTTGCGCGGGGTGGATGCGCCCGCGTTCTCCTCCGCCGCATAATTCTGCGGGAAGGCAAGCGCGCTCGTCGACGATGCCGGCTTGGCCGGCTGGCCGTTGTTGTCGGTCGATTTGGTCGCGGTCTTGGCCGCGTCGTCGAGCAGCTTCTCGACGCGCACCAGGATGTCGGCGCCGCGCTTGGTCAGCACCGGCGGCGGACCGGGCTTGGTCTCCAGCACCTTCGGTCCTGCATTGGCCTGCGCGTTCGCAATCTGCTGCGGCGGCAGCTTCTGGCCCATGCCGATGCCGGGGATCTCCCTGACCTCGACGCCCTGATGCGCGGCGACCATGATGTCGTGCCAGGTCTGCGCCGGCAGCGAGCCGCCGGTCATGCGGTTGGTCGGCGAGTAGTCGTCGTTGCCGTACCAGACTGCGCAGGTGAAATTGCCGGTGTAGCCGACGAACCAGGCGTCGCGATACGCATTCGTCGTGCCGGTCTTGCCGGCGGTCGGAATGCCGTCGAGCGCGGCGCGGCGCGCGGTGCCTTCGCTGACAACATGGCTCATCATGCCGGCCATGTCGGCGGCGATATTGGCGGGAATGGCCTGCCTCGGCTTCGGGCCGTCGCGGTCCCAGCGCCAGACGAGATCGCCCGCGCCGGTGCGCACTTCCAGCACCGAATGCGGCGTCACCGACTTGCCCCGGTTCGGGAAGGTCGCATAGGCCACCGCGTGCTCGACCACGGTGACTTCGTCCGAGCCGATCGGCAGCGACGGCGTGTCGGGCAGGGGCGCCTTGATGCCGAAGCGGCGCGCCACCTCGACGATCTTGGCGCGGCCGATCTTGGCCGGGTTCGGCGCCTTCGGCTGCTCCTTCTGGCCGATCGCGATCGACAGCTTCACCGGCACGACGTTGATCGAGCGGGTGATCGCCTGCGTCAGCGTCACCGCGCCGGAATAGGAATGGCCATAGTTCTGCGGACACCAATTGCCGATGCAAACAGGACCGTCGACCACGACCGAGTTCGGCGTGAAGCCGTTCAGGAGCGCGGTGGTGTAGACGTAAGGCTTGAACGACGAGCCCGGCTGGCGATAGGCGTCGGTGGCGCGGTTGAACTGGCTCGCGCCGTAATCGCGGCCGCCGACCATGGCGCGGATGCCGCCGTCGAGATCGGCGACGACGGTCGCGGCCTGCGTTGCGTGGTAATCGCGGCCGAACTGGCGCAGCTGGTTCTCGATCGCGTCTTCCGCCGCCTTCTGCACGTTGGTGTCGATGGCGAGGCGGACGACGAAGACGCGCTCGGTGTAGGATTTCGGGAAGGTGTCGACCAGCTTGCGCATCTCGTCGAAGGCGTAGTCGAGATAATAGTTCGGCGAAGCCTCGTCGCGGCGGTCGACGGCGAAGGCGGGGTTGCGGCGGGCACCGAACACCTGGCCCTCGGTCATGAAGCCGGCATCGACGAGGTTGTCGAGCACGACGTTGGCGCGGGCGCGCGCGGCGGGCAGGTTGATGTGGGGCGCGTATTTCGTCGGCGCCTTGAACAGGCCGGCGAGCATCGCCGCCTCGGCAAGCGTCACGTCGCGCGCCGACTTGTTGAAGTAGAAATGCGCAGCGCCGTCGACGCCGAACGTGCCGCCGCCCATATAGGCGCGGTCGAGATAGAGCTTGAGGATCTCGTTCTTGGTCAGGCGCCATTCCAGCCAGACCGCGAGGAAGGCCTCGTTGATCTTGCGCTCGATGGTGCGTTCGTTGCTCAGGAACAGGTTCTTGGCGAGCTGCTGGGTGATCGAGGAGCCGCCCTGGCGGACGCCGCCGGCTTGCGCGTTGGTAACGAGCGCGCGCGCGGTGCCGGCGATGTCGATGCCGAAATGCTCGTAGAAGCGGCGGTCTTCGGTCGCCAGCGTCGCCTTGATCAGGACGTCAGGAAAATCTTCCAGCGGGATCGAATCGTTGTGCTTGATGCCCCGGCTGCCGATCGGGTTGCCGTAGCGGTCGAGGAACGTCACCGCGAGATCGGACTTCTTCAGCCAGTCCTCGTCTGCGGTCTCGCGGAAGGCAGGGATGGCGAGGATCAGCATCAGCACCATGCCACCGAGGCCGATGGTTGCGGCTTCCGACAGCGGCTCGATGAACAACCAGCGCTTCCACCGCCCGACATAGAAGCGGTCCATGAAGGTCGAGTAGCGCTCGTAGAGCTCGCGGATGCCCTTCGCCGAGGAGAACAGCGAGGAGTCGATGCGTGCATCGAGGTCCAGGAAGAAGTTCCTGATACGACTCTTCCAGTTGGATGGTGTGTTCTGGACCACCTAGAACCCTTGAGGCTCGGTTCGAAAGCGTTCAAGCACCCGGCCGGGGCGGCATCGAGACGTCTTGCGGGATTGTTGCGGCAAACCCAAGGCGCCCGGTTTCGCGCACCAAAGGGGACTTGCTGTTCTTCTAGCCGAGCGGGGCCTATAAACCAATGGTCAGGCTCGCAATTTTGAACAACAGGCCTAATTGAACCCCGGTTCAATACGGGCCCCGCAAGGGTGTTCCTTGCAGTCTCACAGCCGCGCGCCCTAGATGGCGCTCGCCCTAGCTCTTTGGATTAGTATCAGGCGCATGACCGCAGCACGCAAACCACCTTCGGACCAGGATGGATTCTTCTGGAAAACCAAGAAGATGGAGGAGATGTCGACGGCCGAATGGGAGAGCCTGTGCGACGGCTGCGGCCGCTGCTGCCTGAACAAGCTCGAAGACGAGGATACCGGCGAGATCTATTTCACCGATGTCAGCTGCAAGATGCTCGATTCCTGCACGGCGGGCTGCAAGGACTACGCGAATCGCTTCGACTTCGTGCCGGACTGCGTTGTCATGACGCCGGAAAAGGTCCGCACTTTGTCCTGGCTGCCGCCGAGCTGCGGCTACAGGCTGGTCGCGCAAGGCCGCGATCTCTACTGGTGGCACCCGCTGATTTCAGGCGATCCCAATACGGTGCACGAGGCCGGCGTCTCCGTGCGCGGCCGCGTCGCGGGCACCGAGGACGAGATTCCGGACACCGAGCTCGAGCACTATTTGGTGCAATGGCCGGGGCAGGTGCCGAAGCGGGCACGCCTGAAGCGACGCCCCAAGGACTGATCGGCCGGCCCACTCTCATCACGTGTTCGGGATGGCCGCGACGCGGGATGCACCCATGCGCCGCGATGCCTGCCTGAGGAGAAGTTTGCTGTCTAGATTGTTCTGATAGAACGAATCCTTCGCGGCATTGCACCGCAACACGCCCGATCCGACAGTCCGAGATGAACCAGTTCACACGGCAGAGCAGCCAGGCTGCCGATATCCAGACGTTGCCCGACGACATCGCCGAGGAACTGACCCGTCTTCCGGGCGAGGTCATCAGCGTCAGCGACGCGCCCCCGATCTCGCCGCCGGTGCCGCTCACCTCAGATGAGGTTCGCACCATCGTCATCAGCCTGATGCTGACGATGTTCCTGGCCGCCCTCGACCAGACCATCGTCGCGACCGCGCTGCCGACCATCGGGCGCCAGTTCCAGGACGTCTCGAACCTGTCCTGGGTGATCACCGCCTATCTGCTCGCCTCGACCGCGGTTGCGCCGGTATTCGGCACGCTGAGCGACATCTACGGCCGCAAGGCCATGATCATCGTGTCGCTGAGCCTGTTCGTCGCCGGCTCGATCCTGTGCGCGATCGCGCCGAGCATGCCGATGCTGATTCTCGCGCGCGGTCTTCAGGGACTGGGCGGCGGTGGCATCATGCCTGTCGTGCAGACCGTGATCTCCGACGTCGTCTCCCCGCGTGAGCGCGGCCAGTATCAGGCCTATTTCTCCAGCGTCTGGATGGTGGGCGGCATTTTGGGCCCCGTCATCGGCGGCGTCTTCGCCGAGCATCTGCACTGGTCGATGATCTTCTGGATCAATCTGCCGCTCGCAGCCGCAGCGCTCGCGCTGCTGCTGCCGAAGATGAAGAAGATCCCGGTGTTCCACCGCAAGCGCAAGGTCGATTGGCTCGGCGGCGTGCTGCTGATGGCCTCCGCTGTCGTCTTCATGCTGGTGCTGACCTGGGGCGGCACGCGCTATAGGTGGTTGTCGCCGACCGTGCTGTCGATGGTGGGCGGTGCAATCGCGCTCGCGTTCACCTTCGTCTGGCACGCGCGCCGCGCCGACGAGCCATTCCTGCCGTTGCCGTTGCTGAGCGGATCGGTTGCGCCCTTTGCGCTGACCGCAGGCGGCTGCGGCCTCGGCGCCATCACCGGCCTCACCGTGCAGTTGCCGCTTTATTACGAGTCGGTCTATCACCTCAGCGCCAGCGAGGCGGGACTTGCACTGATTCCGCTCGCGGCGGTCTCGACCATAGGTGCGGCGGTCGCCGGTCGCACCATGGCGCGCGCCAAGCACTACAAGCGCGTCGCCATCATCGGCACGTCCTGGGCCGCGATCTGCGCACTCGGCCTCACGCTGACGACCTTGCCGTTGTGGGGCCTCTTGACGCTGATGGCCGCGTTCGCGCTCGGCCTCGGCACGACGTTTCCGGTCTGCGTGGTCTCGCTGCAGAACTCCGTCGCCCGTCCGCTGGTCGGCACCATCACCGGCGCGATGAATTTCTTCCGCTCGCTGATGTCGTCCTTCACGGTCGCAGCCTTCGCCGCCATCCTGCTGATCGCGCTCGGCGCCGACATTCCGCTGGCAGGCGAGCATCACGCCGCAGGCAGCATCCCGGCGATCCCGGCCGACGACATGCGGCACGCGTTCCGCTACGTCTTCGCCGCTGCGACCGCGCTGATGGCCACCGCCTCGCTCTGCCTGATCCTGATGGAGGAGCGGCCGCTGGCCGGTCCCTCCAAGGCGCAACCGGTGGAGATGGCGGAGTAGGGCGCTTTATCCGCCGCGATCGGGATCGTCGCCAGGTGCCTGTCGTGCTCGGGCAGCAAGATGGCTCTTGAGCTTCGCCAGCGCCTTAGCCGACCAATCATTGACATCAGTGACCGCGACCCAGGCATCGACGTAATGCTCGGGCGCGTAGACATGGCCAAAGCCCATCGGCGTGTGAGTTGCGACCGCCATGTCGAGCGCGAGCTGCAGCATGGTGACGATGGGATACCATCGCAACTCTTGTGCCACGTCGGGCCCGCGCGGCGCGTTCATCCAGGCAGGCGCCTGATAGGCGTCGCGGTAGGCGAAGAACGTGATCGCGTCGCTGGCATATTGCAGATAGACGACCCGCATCGCTCCCCAGGGCCTGTCCGGCGGCACCGTCGGCCCGTTCTGGTTCATGAAGCGCACGAAGCGGCTGTCGCGGAATTCCGGCAGCCAGGCCGGTGTATCAGGATTGCGGTTGTCGGTGATCGAGCGCCAGATGCGGCTCTCGAACGGCGTACCGCTCCACAGCGCGCCGGCAATGGGATCGCCGATCGTCTCGAACAGCTCTGCTGATTTCTCCGAGTTCATGGCGCCGAGGCTGAGCCCATGCAGATACAGTTTCGGCCGCTGGTCCCTCGGCAGCGTCGTCCAGTAGCCGTAGATTTCGGCGAACAGGGCACGCGCGGCTGCTGCGCCGTATTCGGGCTGAAACAGCAGCGACAGCGGACTGTTGAGATAGGAGTACTGCATGGCGACGCTGGCGACATCGCCATGATGGAGATACTCGACCGTATCCATCGCTGCCGGATCGATCCAGCCCGTGCCGGTCGGCGTGATGACGATCAGAATCTTGCGTTCAAAACCCCGCTGGCGCTTGAGTTCGTCGAGCGCAAGCCGCGCGCGTGCCTGCGCCGTGTCGCGGGCCGCGAGGCCGACATAGACGCGCACCGGCTCCTGCGCGGGATGCTCCGTGACGGTGCTGATCTCGGCTGCGGTCGGACCCGAGGCAATGAACCGGCGCCCCATGCGCCCGAGCTCCGTCCACTTCACCAGGGATGCCGGGCTTCCTGTCTTGCCGGCCGAGGTCGGCTGCGCCCGCTCGGGCTCGAAGAGGACGTCGAGTTCGCGGAAGGAGGAATCGAGGGCGTTGAAGGCGGTGCGGATCAGGAGATTGTTCGCGATCGACCAGAACAGCAGGCCTGCGACGATCACGCCGATGACAGTGGCGACCTTGCGCGGAATGATACGCCGCGCGCCGACAGCGAGAATGTAGGCCAAAAGTGCGAACAACCGCCCCAGCACCAGCAGCACGACGAACGTGATCAGCGCGATGAGGCACACTTTGAGCGGATGCGCGGTTTCGACCGGCGCCATCTTCATCACGCTATGGATCGCGTTCTGCCATGCGGTCGTGCGCCAGAGCGCGACGATGACGACGAGCAGGCAGCCGGCAGCGACAAGCGCGTTCGCGACGGACCTTGCGCGCGCCGAAGGCTCGGGCAGTTCGAGATAATGCCACAGCCGGCGCCACAGCACGCCGGTGAAATAGCCGATCGCAAAGCAGCCGCCGGCCAGCGCTCCTTGCGTGAGATAGCTGCGCGGAATCAGCGTCGGCGTCAGCGCCGCTGCGAAGAACAGCGCGCCCAGCATGAGGCCGACGCCGGACAGTGAGAGCAGTTGTCGCCGAACCGTCAGCGCCAGATTCACCAGAGCCCTCCCGGGCGACGCTATCCCGCCTGCGCGAGCCGCGCGTCGATCTCCTCGCGCAGCAGAGCGAAGTCGATCGGCTTGGTCAACAGTCCGCTTGCGCCGCGGGCCAACGTCCTGCCGCGCGTGTCGGCATCGCCATAGGCCGTAATCATGATGGCAGGCACGTCAGGGCGTATCTCCTTCACCTTCGGCAGCATCTCGATCACGGTCACGGCTAGCCTCTGGTCTCGTGAAAATTGCTTTTGCGCGGCAATCGGATCGTGAACTCGGTAAATTCGCCCGGCAGGGTGTCGACGTCGATCGTGCCACCATGCTGTTTCACGATGATGTCGTGGCTCATGGATAGGCCAAGCCCGGTTCCCTCGCCGGCAGGCTTGGTGGTGAAGAAGGGGGTGAACATCTTCTTGCGGACGTCCGGCGGAATGCCGGTGCCGTTGTCGCGAATGCGGATTTCGACATGGCTGTCGTGCCCGCGCGTCTGCGCGATCAGGGCCGGCTCGTAGTCCCCCGTTCCGCTCTCGGCCTTGCGCGTGACGACCGCGTAAAACCCGTTGGAGATCAGGTTCAGCAGCACGCGGGTGATCTCCTGCGGGAACACTTCGATCGTGCCGGCCGCGGGATCGAGGTCGCGCTCGATCGTGACGTTGAACTGCGACTTCTCGGCGCGGGCGCCGTGATAGGCGAGGTTGAGGCTCTCCTCGACCAGCGTGTTGACGTCGGTCGGCCGGTGCTCGCCGCTGCCTTCGCGCGAATGCAGCAGCATGTTCTTGACGATGGAATCGGCACGCTTGCCGTGCTGGACGACCTTTTGGAGATTGTCCTTCAGCAAATGCGTCAGCTCGCCGACGTCCTCCCTGGTTTTGTCGTTGAGTGCGGTGGTCTGCAACAGCTCGTTCAGCTCCTCGATCAGCTCGCTCGACAGCGCCGCGAAATTGTTGACGAAGTTGAGCGGGTTCTTGATCTCGTGGGCGATGCCGGCCGTGAGCTGGCCGAGCGAGGCCAGCTTTTCGGTCTGGACCAGGCGGTCTTGCGTGGCGCGCAAATCTTCGAGCGATTTCGACAGCTCGGCCGTGCGCTGCTGGACCTCGTCGAACAGCCGCGCGTTCTCGATGGCGATCACGGCCTGGTCGGCAAATGTCGAGACGAGTTCGATCTGACTGTCGGAAAACGGCCTGATGACTGACCGGGTCAAGGTCAGCGCGCCGATTGGCGTCCCCTCGCGCAGCAACGGCACCCCGAGAAAGGTGCGGGGATTGCCACTGAGCTGCTGCCCTTCGAAATCATACTCGGGATCGGCGAGGACGTCGTGCACGTGAACGATGCGTCCCTCCAGCAGCGTCCTCCCGGTGATGGTACGACGTTCGGGATTGACGGGCGTTGACCTGGCGTATTCGACGAATTCATGCGGGAAGCCGTATGAGCCGGCCCTGTAGAAGACCTCGTCACTCTTCCGGGTGATGGCGGCCATATCGGCTTCGCAGAGACGCGCCGCGGATTCGACAAGCGTATCCAGCACGGCCTGCAGGTCGAACGCCGATCGGCTGATCACCTTGAGCACATCGGCAGTGGCGGTCTGCTGTTGCAGGGATTCCTCCAGGTCGCGCGTCTTGGCTTGCACCTGTTCGAACAGCCGGGCGTTCTCGACGGCGATGACCGCCTGGTCCGCAAAGGTTTGCACCAGATCGATCTGGCTTTTGGTAAACGGCCCCGGTTCGGGTCGCGTCAAGACCAGCACGCCTTCGACCTTGTTGTCCCTCAGCATCGGCACACCCAGCGCCGCACGGATCTTGACCAGCGAGCCGGCCGGCATTTGCATTTCCGGATCATCGAGAACGTCCGGGATGATTTCGACCCTTCCCGAGGCGATGACGCGTGAGGTCGCCGAACCGCGGCCCGACCGCGGCGGATTTGCCGCCCAATATTGCAGGAATTCCGGAGTGGTGCTGGATGCCGCCTTGAGCGGAAACACGTCCCCTTCGCGAAGAAAGATCGAACCACGATTGGCGCCGCTCAACTCGACGGCGGATTTGATCAGCGTTTCGAGAACGGCTTGCAGGTCAAACGCCGAGCGGCTGATGACCTTGAGCACGTCGGCGGTGGCGGTCTGCTGCTGGAGTGATTCCCGCAGATCGTCCGTGCTTGTGCGCAGTTCGCGAAGCAGTCGCGTGTTCTCGATGGCGATGACGGCTTGCGCAGCAAACTGCTTGAGCAGCGAAATCTGCTTGTCTGAAAAGCGCCGGTTCTCCTGCCGGAAGATCATGACGTTACCGACCACGCGCTCGTCCTTGACGAGCGGGACTGCCAGCACCGCCCGCGCGCCGCCGAGATCGACCAGAGCGCGACGGTTGGGTTCGCCCGTGCGATAGGCCTCCGAATCCATGAGGTCGACCAGTTCCACGTAGGGCTCGCCTTGCAGCAGGCGCACCGGCGCGGTACCCGGGCCATAATCGATGGGGCGGCTCCCGCGGTATTCGTCGTAAGCGCGCGGAAGCCCACGGGTGGCGGCAGTTTCAAAGCGCTCGCCATCATACGTGTTGAGGACGCCAAAGTCCGCACCGCACAGCTGCATGGCCTTGCCGAGCATGGTGTCGAACACCGGCGCGAGGTCGCCGCCGGAACTGCTGATGATGCGCAGGACTTCCGACGCGGCGGTCTGTTGCTCCAGCGCTTCCCGCGCCTCGTTGGAGAGCCGCGCATTGGCCGCCGTACTCGCCTGCAATTGCTGCTCGAGCTCGGCAATCCTGGCTTTGAGCTCGGCCACCACGTTCTGCACGAGGGCGATCATCCGGAAATCCATAGGGCCGACCCCAGCGGGGCCCCATTCGCTGAAAGCCGGATTATTCCATTCCCGCACCGTCTCGACCAGCCCTGTCGCAGTGCATATCGAAAGCAGCCCCGTGGAACCGCTCACGTGCCCGGCCGCGACACCTCGGTCTCCTTGCTGGTGATGAACTCCAGCAGCACCGGCACGCCTTCCCTGGTCTTCTGGATACCGCGCTTGATCGCGGGGATGATGTCCTCGGGCCTCGTCACGCGCTCGCCATGGCCGCCGAAGGCGCGCGCCATCGCGGCGTAGTCGCCGGAGATGTCGGTCGAGCGATATTTCTCGGTCGAGATCGGCATCACCTTGAGCTCGATCGCCATCGAGAAATTGTTGAGCAGGATCGACATGATCGGGATGCGCTCGCGCACTGCGGTCTCGAAATCCATGCCCGTGAAACCAATGGCCGCATCGCCCCAGACGTTGATGCAGAGCTTGTCGGGCCTTGCCAGCTTTGCACCCATCGCAAGGCCAAGGCCGTAGCCGAGCTGCGTCGTCTTGCCCCAGCCGAGATAGGAGAGCGGCGTCACCGCCTTCCAGAACGGCGAGAGCTGGTCGCGCGGGCTGCCGGCATCATGGGTGATGATGGTGTTGTCGATGTCGACGGTGTGTTGCAGATCCCACAGCACGCGATAGGGATTGAGCGGCGCGTCATTACTGGCGAGCTTTGGCATCCATTTGGCCAGCCACTCCTTGTGCGAAGCCGCGATCTCGGCCGCGACCGCCGAGGCGTCGCGGTCGGCAGTGACGGTCTTGCCGATCTCCTCCAGCAATGCATCGAGCACGAGGCCGGCATCGCCGACGAGGCCGATCCTGGCTTCGACATCCTTGTTGAGATGGTTCGGATCGAGCGTCGAATGGATGATGGTCTTGCCCTTCGGCATCGCGATGCCAAAGCTGGTCTCAGTGAAGGAGCAGCCGATGCCGAAGATGACGTCGGCTTCGGCCAGGAATTTGGGCACGGCGCGCGGCACGGCGAGACCGCCGGAGCCGAGCGAGAGCGGATGCGTCTCGGGGAATGACGATTTGCCCCCCAGGCTGGTGGTGACAGGAATGGCCAGCCGTTCCGCCAATCGCTTCAGTTGCGGCCACGCCTGCGCGTAGTGCACGCCCTGGCCGGCATAGATCACCGGACGCTTGGCATTGAGCAGCAGGCTTGCTGCTTCCTTCACATGCACGGGGTCGGCGCCGTAGCGGGTGCGCAGCACCGGCGTGTAGTTCAGCGGCTCGGGCACCTCCTCATTCCACATGTCGGAGGGGATTTCGACGATGACCGGCCCGCCGCGCCCGTTCTTCAATTTGGTGAAGGCACGGCGAAAGATGTTGGCGACCTCGGCGGCCAGGATGATCGGCTCGGAGGATTTCGCGAATGGCTTCATCGCCTCGCTGGAATTGAAGTTCGGCTCGATATGCGCAAGCCGGCGCTGATAGCCCATCGGCAGCACCAGCACGGGAACGGATTCGCCGAAGCACTGCGCCACGCCGCCCATTGCATTCTCCGCGCCGGGGCCGTGCTGCATGCAGAATGCTCCGATCATACGCCCCGACGTCACGCGTGAGATGGCATCCGCCATGTGCACGCCGACGCGTTCCTGCCGCACCATCACGGGCCGGATCTCGGCGTTGGCCGCGTGCTCGATCAGATGATTGACGGGATACCCGCAGAGGATCTCGATCCCCTCGCGCCGCATGATTTCCGCAATGGCGGTGCCGAGCTTCATGGCGTCTCTCTCCCTGGGCCTGGCCGGTTGCTCCGGCTGTTGGGGAGAGAGGATCAGGAAATTGGGGGAGGGTAAAGCACGGGTGAGGGATGTTCGCGGTAGGTCAGCCATGCAGTGCGCTACTGTAGCCCGGATGGAGCGAGAGCGTAATCCGGGATGGCTGCACCCGCCGGATCTGCTCCCCGGATTTCGCTTCGCTCCATCCGGGCTCAAGTTTGGCGACCGGTCCTACTTGCAGTTCTTGCAAATCGTCAGCTTGCGCTTCAACGCCTCGTCTTCCTGATCGACCAACGACTGCGGGTCGAGGCCGTTTGCCGCGCGCGACCTCGCAGGCGGCGTCACCTGGCTTGGTGCGTCGCGGTCGTCAGTACCGACGCTGAAGCCATCGTAGTCGGCGGCGGCTGCAGGGCTCGGCAGTTGCGGAAGCCCGCTGGTCGGCGGCGTCGACGGCACGCCGGCGGACGTTCTCGGCGAATTCTTCGTCCTCGCATGCGGCGCCGACGCATTGGGCGGAGCCAACGAAACCGGCGGCGTGGCCGAGTTCTGTCCTCTCGCGCGATCTTGTGACCAGGCGCCGATCAAGATGAGGCTGAGAGCCAGGAGCAAATTGCGTCTCGTCTGCATCTTTCAAATAGCCTTGGTTCAGCGATTGAGGGGTTCATCGAGCCGCGCCGGGAAGAATAACAGCCGTGACATGCGCGTCAAACTTGACGGAAATGGGAGCTATCCGAACGGGATGTCGCTTGTCGCGTTGCAACGTTTGACCCACGTCAAGCCGGTGGCTGGTTGCGGCATGGCAAGATGATGGTGGTGACGGGGATGACGCATCCTCATCGAGCAAGGACCCCTGGGAACTTCCATGAGATTGCCGGCGATGCAGGGGCTGACCGCGTCCGAAGCACAGGCCCGGCTGAAGGCCGACGGCTTCAACGAGCTGCCGCGCACGGGCCGGCGGACGATCCTGCGCCTCATCGTCGAGGTGCTGCGCGAGCCCATGCTGCTGTTGCTGCTGGCCGGCGGCCTGATCTATTTCGTTCTGGGTGATCTTGCCGAGGCGTTGCTGCTTCTTGCCTTCGCATCGATCTCGATCGTCATCACCATCGTGCAGGAGGCCCGCACCGAGCGTGTGCTCGACTCGCTACGCGATCTGACCAGCCCGCGCGCACTGGTCATCCGGGGCGGCGAGCGCATCCGGATTCCCGGTCGTGAGGTCGTTCGCGGTGACCTGATCGTACTCTCAGAGGGGGATCGCGTGGCCGCCGACGCCACGGTCGTTCAAACCATCGATCTCCTGCTGGATGAATCGCTGCTGACGGGGGAATCGGTTCCAGTCAGAAAACAGGCCTTGCCGTCACCCGAAACATCGATAGCGTCGCACGCCGGCGGCGATGACCAGCCATTCGTGTTCTCCGGCACGCTTGTGGTTCGCGGCAGCGGGGTGGCCGAAGTGACCTCGACCGGCGTCCTGAGCGAGATCGGCAAGATCGGGCAATCGCTGCATTCGCTGGCGACAGAAGCGCCCCGCTTGCAACAACAGACGACGCGGCTGGTGGCGACATTCGCCGTCGCCAGCGCCTTCGTGATCGGGTTGACCGTTCTCCTGTATGGGCTTTACCGCGGCGGCTGGCTGGAGGGCGTACTGGCCGGCATCGCGCTCGGCATGTCGATGCTCCCGGAGGAATTCCCTGTTGTCCTGACGGTGTTCCTCGCCATGGGCGCCTGGCGCATCTCCCAGGCGCGCGTGTTGACGCGGCGCGCCTCGGCCATTGAATCGCTGGGCGCCGCGACCGTGCTCTGCACCGACAAGACCGGCACGCTGACGGAAAACCGCATGACCGTTGCGCGCCTGGTGCTGCCTGACGGCACGCAACACACGCCTGATACCGCGGTCCGCGCGGCGCCCGCGTTCGACCGGTTGATCGAGACCGGCGTGCTGGCCTGTGTCCGGGAGCCGTTCGATCCGATGGAGAAGGCGTTGCATGCGCTGGCCGCTGACGCCGGCGCGGGCCGGCGGCTCGTGCAGAGCTATGGCTTGCGTCCCGATCTGCTCGCCATGTCGAACGTGTGGTGCGGCGATGACTGCATTGTCGCGGCGAAGGGCGCGCCCGAGACGATCGGCATGCTTTGCGGAATGAGTGCGGAAGAATTGGCTGAATTGCGCTCGCGCATCGACGCGCTGGCGCGGGAAGGGCTCCGTGTGCTCGGCGTGGCGCGGGCGAGCTGGACGGAGACCGATCTTCCCGAGACGCAACACGGCTTCCCTTTTCGCTTTTGCGGCTTGATCGGCTTTGCCGATCCGTTGCGGTTGCAAGTCAAGGACGCCATGGCCGAATGCCGCTCCGCAGGCATCCACGTGGTCATGATCACAGGCGATTATCCCGCAACCGCGTCGGCAATCGCGATGCGGGCCGGCCTCGATCCCGAACGTGTCGTGACTGGAGCGGATGTCGAAGCCATGGGCGATGCCGAACTCGCCGGCGCGGCGCGGGGACGGGCCGTCTTCGCGCGAATAGCACCGGCCCAGAAGCTGCGCATCGTCAATGCGCTCAAGGACGCCGGCGAGATCGTCGCCATGACGGGCGACGGCGTCAATGACGCCCCCTCGCTGAAGGCTGCCCATATCGGCATCGCCATGGGCGGTCGTGGCACCGACGTGGCGCGCGAGGCGTCATCGATCGTTCTGCTCGACGACGATTTCGGGTCGATCGTGAAGGCGATCCGGCTCGGCCGCCGGATCTACGACAATCTGCGCAAGGCGATGAGCTTCATTCTCGCGGTCCACGTTCCGATCGCAGGACTTGCGCTGTTGCCGCTGCTCACGGGGATGCCGCTGCTGTTCGGCCCCGTTCACATCGCGTTTCTCGAGATGATCATCGATCCCGTCTGCTCTTTGGTCTTCGAAGCCGAGACCGAGGAGAGCGACGTGATGCGGCGGCCGCCGCGTTCGCCTGACGAGCCGCTCTTGCCAAGGTCGCTGCTGATCTGGTCGGCATTGCAGGGCGGCCTGGCTCTGGCCCTCACCGGCGGCGTGATGGTGACGGCAAACCGCTACGGCATGCCGGCGAGCGAGGTCCGTGCGCTGACGTTCTTTTCGCTGGTGCTGGTGATCGTCAGCCTGATCTTCGTCAACCGCTCGTTCTCGACCTCGCTGGTCGAAGCGTTCACCCGGCCGAACCGCATGCTCGTCATCATCGTCATGTTCGTGACGTCGGTGCTCGCCCTGAGCCTGCTGTGGCCGGCCGCGGCCGACCTGTTCCGCTTTGGTCCCCTGCATGCGGATGATCTCGCCGTCACGGCCGCGGTCGCGCTCGTCTGCCTCGTGTTGCTGGAACTATCGAAATATCCATTGCGTCGCCGCGTGCCGACTTCAGGGGCGGGCACGCTTATGCCTTCTCGTCCAGGGCGCGGCGGAGTCGCCGGATGATGACGCCGCGGGCGCGGTCGTCGGCGGCTGCTGCCAGCCTGTCGTTGATGTCGAGCGTGAGCTCCGACATCTCGTTGTGCCAGTCGAGGCGGGTCACGGCCTCGGGCGCGAGCCGCCGGCGGTGATCGACGTCGATCACGCGCGGTTCGGGGGCGGCGAGTTCATAGATGTCGTCCAGCATCGGCTGGTAGACCTTCGCCGCCGGAATGATGCGTTCGGCGACGCGCTCGGCCAGGCCCGCGATGGCGCTTTCCTCGCCGTGGACCAGGAACAGCCCGCGGGAAATGGGGCGGCGTGCCGCTATCCAGCCAGCCATGCCGGGGCCGTCGGCATGACCCGAATATTCATCGATCATGCGGATTCGGGCCGCGACCCGGATTTCCTCGCCCTGGATACGAACGGCCTTCGCGCCGTTCTGCAGGAAGCGGCCGAGCGTGCCGCTGGCCTGGAAGCCGGCGAGCAGCACGGTCGCGCGTTCGTTCCAGAGCCACCGCTTCAGATGATGGCGGATGCGTCCGGCATCGCACATGCCGCTTGCCGCGATGATGATGTGAATTCCGCTGAGCCGCATGATCGCCTTGCTCTCGTCGGCGGTTTCGGTGAATTTGAGATGTGGCGAGTTGAGCAGGCGGTCGGCGTCGACGCTCGGGTCGAGGCTCGCGGCGTGCCGGCGGAAGACTTCGGTGGCCCGGATCGCCAGCGGAGAATCGAGGAAGATCGGCGCGGTCGGAATCTCGCCGTGCTCCATCAGGTCGACGAGGTCGACGATCAGCTCCTGGGTGCGTTCGACCGCGAAGGCGGGGATCAGCAGTGCGCCTCCACCCGCCGCCGCCTCGCGCACCTCGGCGGCGAGATGCTGCCGGCGGAGCGCAGGTGTCGTGGCGGCTCGCACGCGGTCGCCATAGGTGGATTCCGAGATGACATAGTCGAGGTCAACAGGCGCTTCGGGATCGGGCTGCAGCAGCTTGGCCTCCGGCCCGACATCACCGGAGAGCAGCACGCGAAGCGGGCGTGGCGAGCCCTGCTCGGCGATTTCGAGCTCGATCGAGGCGGAGCCGAGCAAATGGCCGGCGTTCCAGTAGCGTGCGCGGACCCCCGGGATCACACTGGTCCAGTGTTCATAATCGACCGCGCGAAACGATTGCAGCGATGCGACCGCGTCGGCCTGTGTGTAGATCGGCTCGACTTCCCTGCGGCCGCGAGCCTTGTTGCGCCGGTTCAGCTGCGCGACTTCGGACTCCTGGATGTTGCCGGCGTCCGGCAGCATATAGGAGCAGAGGTCGATCGTGCCGCGCGTCGCCAGGATCTGCCCCGCAAAGCCTTCGCGCACGAGCTTCGGCAGCAGGCCGCTGTGGTCGATATGGGCGTGCGTGAGCAGGACTGTCCGGATGTCGGCGGGACGAAACGGGAAGACGCCGTAATTGAGCTCCTTGAGCGTCTTCTGTCCCTGGAACAGGCCGCAATCGACCAGAAAGCCGCCGGCGGCGGTCTGGAACAGATAGCTGGAGCCGGTGACGGTGCGGGCAGCCCCGCAGAAGCGAATAGTGATGCTCATCTCGTCGTCTCCCGCGAACGTGTCGTGCCGAGTTCGGACCGCAGGGCGGCGGCGAGAATCTCGTCGAGCGCGATCGCATTGGTCGGATGCGGCACGCTGTCGGTCGAACGGATCGACCGGATGCCGGCGTCGGTGAATGCGGTGGCCATCGCGGCCGGAAACAGCGCGTGCGTCACGACCGCATCGACGGCCGTTGTGCCCATCGCACGCAGCGCACGCGCTGCGACCATCAATGTCGTTCCCGAGGAAACGATGTCGTCGACCATCAGCGCCGGTCGTCCTGCGAGCAGCGTCGGATCGGCAAAATCGATCTCGACGGAGCGATCGCCATGCCGCCTCTTGCGGGCCACCGTGTGCTGCAGCCGCAGCCGGCTCGCCAGATCGCTCACCCAGGGCTCGGACTCGGCGTCGGGACCGATCACGACCGTCGCCGGATCGATGCCATCGGCGGCGAGGGCATCCGCGATCGCCGGCATCGCGGACAGGTTCTCCGCCTCGATGTCCGGAAATACGGACCTGATGTCGGACGTGCGATGCAAGTGAGCGTCCACGGTGACGACGCGGTCGACCAGCGTTGCGAGCAGGCGGCCCATGGCGCGCTGGCTGATGGCCTCGCCCGGATGAAACGCGATGTCCTGCCGCATGTAGCAGAGGTAGGGCGCGACCAGCACCAGCCGCCTGGCGCCATCGCGCCGCAGCGCCTCCGCGGCGAACAGCAGGGCGATGAGCTTGTCATTGGGCTGATCGAGCGGGGCAAAAAGGATGGTGGTGTCTGCTGCCGGCGCGACCGTGACGCGTAGCTCGCCGTCCGGAAAGCGGTGCAGGGCGATTTCGCCGCAGCCAAGCCCAGACCCGGAGTCAAGCCGCGCCGCAAGCCGTTTTGCCGCGCCGGTGCCGGAGGGCAGCGCTTGAAGCGCGATCGCGCTCACGACGGCGTCCTGCTCTGGAGAGGCTCATGACCGTTGAGGACGTAACCGGTCTCCTGCCGGGCGGCCGAGGCGGCCAGATCATGCTCGGGTCCGTCGAAGGTGTAGACGCGATAGAGCGGCTCGCCCTGTTCGACACGGTCGCCGATCTTCTTGAACAGGCGGATGCCGGCCCCCTTGTCGAGCGGCGCACCCGCGGTGCGGGCGAGACGGTTCAGGCGCAGGCAGTCGATCGCGGACACCACGCCGTCATGTGCCGCCTTGACGTCGAAGCTGATGGGTCCGAGCTCGGCGCTGCATTTCGACGGGCCCTGGGCGTCGATGATCTTCTGCATCTGCTTCAGCGCGGCGCCGTTCTCCAGCAGTTCGCGCGCACGTGCATAGCCGGCGCCGCCACGCAGCTTCGGATCGTATTCCAGCAGATGGGCGGCGAGGCGCAGCGATTTCTCGCGCAGATCGTGCGGCGCATCCACCTCGTTGCCGAGCACCGCCATCACGTCATTGGCTTCGAGCACCGGGCCGATGCCGTTGCCGATCGGCTGGCGGCCGTCGGTCGTGATCACCTCGACCGAGCGGCCGAACCGGTCGCCGACGAATTCGAACAGCTTTCGCAGCCGCATCGCGTCGATGGCGCTGGTGACTTTCGCGGTTGGCCCGACCGGAATGTCGATCAGCAGATGCGTCGATCCCGCCGCGATCTTCTTGGACATGATGGAGGCGACCATCTGTTCGCGGGTGTCCAGGCTGAGCGGCCGCTCAACCGAGATCAGCACATCGTCGGCCGGCGACAGGTTCACGTGCCCGCCCCAGATCAGGCATCCGTTGCAGGAGGAGACGATCGACTTCATCTCCTCGACGCCGACATTCACCCGCGCCAGCACCTCCATGGTGTCGGCCGTTCCGGCCGGCGAGGTGATGGCGCGCGAGGAGGTCTTCGGAATCGGCAGGCCGTGGGCCGCGACGATCGGCACCACCACCATCGAGGTGCGGTTGCCGGGAATGCCGCCGATGCAATGCTTGTCGACCACGATCGGGTCGGGCCACACCAGCTGCGTGCCAACCTGGGCCATGGCGCCGGTGAGGGCCAGCAGTTCGTCACTTGTGATGAAGCTTGCCGAACCGATCAGGAAGGCGGCGATCTCCATGTCGGAATAGCGAAAATGGGCGAGGTCGTTGATGATCGCGCCGATTTCCGCCTGATCCAGCGTTCGACCGCGGATCTTGGCGCGCACCGCCTCGAGGCTCTCCGGCGGCGCGGCCGGCGCCACCGTGACCAAGGTGCCGACCGGCTTGCCGAAGCGGTGGAACGCAGGCTCGGAAAGACCGATTTCGTCCTGGGCTGCCAATGCGTCGTCATCGGTGATCAGTAGCGTCGCGAGCACCGTCTTGTCGTCCAGCCGAAGCTCGACGCGGCTGAAGCCGCGAAAGATATCGGCACGCAGCGCCTTTGACCGCCTGGAAATGACGACGACGTTTTCGCGGCCCGTATCGAGATGGACACGGCGTATCTTGAGCGGGAAGGGTGACAGATCAGGATTCATGGACGGACCGCAAAGCTGGGTCCGTCATGCTTAGCTGCCGCTGTCTCGGCGGGCTTGACTCAGATCATGGTCCGCAAGATCGGCTGCCGATTGCGAGCCTACTTCGTGGCCGCGCTGATCGAGTTGAATTTGTTGCTCAGGAGGACGCTGCCGGTGTTGGTCACGATGGTGACGATGGCGAGCGCGATGCCGGCGGCGATCAGGCCATACTCGATCGCGGTGGCGGCACTTTCATCGGCAAGAAAAGACCTGAGCACAATCATCGCCAACTCCTGTTCATCCGGTCCAATGTAGCCGCGCGTCGTTATCAAACTGGTAAAGCGATCGAAGAGGCGCTGTTCGCGCGTCAAATTCGCGGGTCCGGCCGACCAGCCGTGTCTTAACGCGGCAGCCGTTAAACGAAGGTTTCATTATCCGCTGCAAATGAGCGGAAGCGGCCAGCCTCAATTGCTGGTGGTGTGTCCCGGCGCGCCCTTGCGCGGACGTCCCAGCGCTGCCGCGAGGCGTCCGAACAGATCGCGCATGACAAGCGACCGCGCCCGCAGCACCGTGTCGGCGATGCGCTCGTCCTCGGCCTCACTCACGATGCCGATGTAGTTCTTCCTGGCGTCCTGTTGCGGCACGGAGGTGCGAACCCTGGCTCAATCGATGGAACCATGGTGCGCGCAAAGGCAATCAGCGGTTAATTTTCCGTCCCGTAGGAATACCCGGTGCGGCAAGTTGGCATCGTCGTGCCAAAAAAGATCCGGCCGCTTAAGGGTTCGTTGAGGCTGTTCGTCAACCGGTCGGCAAGCATGCCGATCATGGCCTCAATCGCGCCGACCGTTCCCATTCAACGCGCGCAACATGCCGATGCGGGCGAACAGCAGCCAGCCGCCGCCGCTCTCCGCCGCGTTGATCAGCATCTCGATTGCGGTCTGCCAGCGCGGCTCCTGCTGCTCCTCCTCAGGCAGCCGCATGATGAAGTCAGCGGCCTCCTGCAGCGTGCGCAGGCTGCGTCCGCCGCGCAAGCCGATCGGATCGGCGAACGGCGTCGACCAGGGCATGTCAGTCCGCTCGATCGGAAAGGGAAGACGTCACGGCGCGGCCGGCGGTGTGATGCGGTCAGCCGGCCTTCTTGGTCCGTGCCGTCGTCGCGCGCACCGGCTTGTCGGCCTTCTTCGGCGCGGCTTCCTTGGCTGCGGCCTCCTTGCCGCCCTTGCCCGAGATCGGCAGCAGCATCTCGCGCTGACCCTCGACCCGCTTCTTCGGCTTCTTGGCCTTTGCGGTTTCCTTGGCAGTCTCCTTGGCAGCCCTCGCCGCGGGCGCCGCGTCCTTCTCGTTTGCGAGGCTCTTCTTCAGCGCGTCCATCAGGTTGATCACGTTGCCGCCGCTCTTCGGCGTGGCCTTGGCCGCGATCGGCGTGCCGGCGCGCTTCTTGTTGATGAGATCGATCAGCGCGGTCTCGTAGTGATCCTCGAACAGCTCGGGCTCGAACGCGCCGGACTTCTTCTCGACGATATGCTTGGCGAGGTCGAGCATATCCTTCGTCAGCTTCACGTCCTGGATGTCGTCGAAATATTCCTTTTCGCTGCGCACTTCGTAGGGGTAGCGCAGCAGCGTGCCCATAAGTCCGCTCTCGAGCGGCTCCAGCGCAATGATGTGCTCGCGGTTGGTCAGCACCACGCGGCCGATCGCCACCTTGTCCATGCTGCGGATGGTCTCGCGGATCACCGCATAGGCGTCGTGGCCGACCTTGCCGTCGGGCACGAGATAATAGGGGCGTATCAGGTAGCGATTGTCGATGTCGGCTTTCGGCACGAACTCGTCGATTTCGATCGTATGGGTCGAATCCAGCGCGATGTCGTCGAGCTCGTCCTTGGTGACCTCGATATAGGTGTCGGTATCGACCTTGTAGCCCTTGACGATGTCCTCGGAGGTCACCTCGTCGCCGGTCTCGGCGTCGACCTTCAGATATTTGATCCGGTGGCCGGTCTTGCGATTGATCTGGTTGAACGAGACCTTCTCGGTATCCGACGTGGCCGGATACAGCGCAACCGGGCAGGTCACGAGCGAGAGACGCAGAAAACCCTTCCAATTGGCGCGGGGGGCCATGGGCTACTCCAAACGCAACAGGGACAGACCTATAAGGATACCATCGGGGAACACCGAATCATACAGAGGTTCGGTCGGAATCTTGCAACTGCGTTAACCAGTCGCTCACCCCGGCGGTTCGGACCGATCCAGTCCTAAATGCCGGAACATCAAATCGGATCGGGCGTTGGCTCGGGATAGAGGGCCGTAAGGAGGTCGCGGCCATCGCAAACGGCATCCAGGATTGAGGTCACCATGGCAACCACGCGCGAGGACCGTCAGATCGTCGAAACAGCGACCGAGGCACGCCAGGGCGAACCTGGGCCGTCGGTGGCCGCGCTGCTCGCCATTTCGACCGGGCTTGCGGTCCTGATCCTCGCCGTTGTCTGGTTCGTGTTTTTCCGGACCTGATGGCGAGGTCGATGGCAAATTGACAGGAAGGGCGGACCTTCCGAATAGCCGCAAGATGCGGCACATTGCGCCCGTCATGCCGCCGGCCTGACGGGCGCAGTCGCATTGACTGAGGCCCTCGGTATATGACCAAAAAGTAACGCGGCCGGTTCCCGGCGTTCATATTCAGTTCACGCCGGAATTGCTCATCTGGTGCGGTGTTGATGCGGCCTATTTCTGGAGAGAAGCGTGCGCCTGCTTGTTGTTGAGGACGACCCTGATCTCAATCGCCAGCTCACCAAGGCGCTGACGGACGCCGGCTACGTCGTCGATCGCGCCTTCGACGGAGAGGAGGGGCACTATCTCGGCGACAACGAACCGTACGACGCCGTGGTGCTCGATATCGGCCTGCCCAAGAAGGACGGCATCTCGGTGCTGGAGGCCTGGCGCCGCAACGGCCGCACCATGCCGGTTTTGATCCTCACCGCTCGCGATCGCTGGAGCGACAAGGTACAGGGCTTCGATGCCGGCGCCGATGATTACGTGCCAAAGCCGTTCCACCTCGAGGAGGTGCTGGCGCGCATCCGCGCGCTGCTGCGCCGCTCCACCGGCCATGCCCAGAGCGAGCTCTCTTGCGGACCCGTCACGCTCGACACCCGCACTGGCCGGGTCAGCGTGTCCGGCAATCCCGTGAAGATGACCTCGCACGAATATCGGCTTCTGGCCTACCTCATGCACCATTCGGGGCGCGTGGTGTCGCGTACGGAGCTGGTCGAGCACCTCTACGACCAGGATTTCGACCGCGACTCCAACACGATTGAGGTCTTTGTCGGCCGCATCCGCAAGAAGCTCGACGTCGACATCATCCAGACCGTCCGTGGCCTCGGCTATCTCCTGACCCCGCCGCCGGCCCCCGGCGCCTGAGCAGTGCAGGCTTGACGGGCGGCCCGAGGCGGGCCTTGGTCCTGATATGACCGCCGACGCTATGCCACCACCTCGCGCCACCGGGATCATCCCGATGCCCGCCAGCTCGCTTGCGAACCGCCTGTTCCTGTCGGCGACCGCCTGGCTCGTGGTGATCCTGGCCATCACGGGCGTGGTGCTGTCGTCGGTCTACAAGAACGCGACCGAGCGGGCCTTCGACCGCCGTCTCAACCTTTATCTGCGCACCCTCATTGCCGAGGTCGCCACCCCCGACGAGCCGCCGGACCGCCAGTTCCAGTCGCTCGGCGAGCCCCTGTTCGAGCTGCCGCTGTCCGGCTGGTACTGGCAGATCACGCGCACCGACACCGAGAAGCCGGAGCTGCGCTCCTCGCGCTCGCTGTGGGACAAGAAGCTGCCGAAGCTGGAAGATCTGGGCGTCGAGCTCACGGCCGCCGGCATTCGCCTGGCCTATGTCGACGGGCCGGAGGGGCAGAACCTGCGCATGGTCGAGCGTCCGGTCGATCTCGGCGCCGACGGCAAATACCTCGTCAGCGTCGCCGGCGATTCCACCGAGATCTTCGATGAGACCCGCAGCTTCGACTATTACCTCGGCGGCACCTTCACCGCGCTCGGCATCGTGCTGTTGCTGACCACCGTATTCCAGGTCCGCTTCGGTCTCGCACCGCTCAAGCGTATCTCGGAAGCCATCGCCGACATTCGTTCCGGCAGGGCCGAGCGGCTCGAGGGCGAATTTCCGGTCGAGATTGCGCCGCTGGCGCGCGAGACCAACGCGCTGATCGACGCCAACAGGGAGATCGTCGAGCGGGCGCGCACCCATGTCGGCAATCTCGCCCATGCGATCAAGACGCCGCTGTCCGTGATCGTCAACGAGGCCGGAACGCACGCGGCCGATCCGTTCGCAGCCAAGGTGATGGAGCAGGCGGACGTCATGCGTAGCCAGCTCGCGCATCATCTGGAGCGCGCCCGCATCGCGGCGAGGGTCTCGATCGTCGGCACCGTGACGGAGGTCGCCCCCGCCATCGAGGCGCTGCGGCGGACCATGGAGAAGATCTATCGCGGCCGCGGCGTCGCGGTCGAGGCCAAGGCCGAACCGTCGGCGAAATTCCGGGGCGAGCGCCAGGACCTGGAGGAGATGGTCGGAAATCTCGTCGACAACGCCTGCAAATGGGCGGCCTCGCGGGTCTTCATCGAGGTCTTGGTCGAGCCACCCGCTCACGCGGGCGCCGGGCCCCGGCTACGGGTGATCGTCGATGATGACGGGCGCGGCCTCTCGGAGGCCGAGCGCGCCCAGGTCTCCCGGCGCGGCCAGCGGCTCGACGAATCGAAGCCGGGCTCAGGGCTCGGGCTCTCGATCGTGACCGACCTTGCCGCGCTCTACGGCGGCAGCCTCTCGCTCGGCAGCGCCCCGATCGGGGGCCTGCGGGCCGAGCTGGTGCTGCCGGGAATTTAATCCTCTGATCTGGCTCGATTATTTGGGCTTCCGGTGCAAACCGGATGGTTTCGGAACCACTTCCTCAACGGCTTCTTAAGGCGCGCCCGCCTATGATCAGGGGCGGACGCATCCCACGTCTGCCATTTTACCGTGCATCACCCGGGCGCATGAGCCAGACATCGATCGAGCGGCTGAGGGAATATCTCGCACAGCTCCCGCCGCAGGCGCAGGCGCTGCTGATGCGGGAGTTCGAACGCGCACTCGAGCGCGGCCAGGACACGGCTGTCGCGACCCTCGTGCTCGAGCAGTTGCGCAAGATCGTGCGCAAGACCGAAGCCGACGAAGCTGCGCCGCCGCGTACCGATGATCTGTCACGGCTGCTGTTCCAGGTGCTGGAACCGTTCCTGGTGGAGGCCGGAGCCCCGATCCGGGTCGGCCAGATCCGCCGCTCCTCGCTGCATCCGATCTGGCAATGGCTTGGCCGCGACGGTGCCCCCGGCAAGATCAGCGAATTCGAGGTGGCGCTGGCGCGCATGCCGGCGACAGACAATTCGGGGCAGGTCGAGGCGCTGGCGCTCAAGCTTCAGGCCGTAGCCGCGGACGCCATCTTCGAGCTGACGGGACCGGGCGGCGGCGACAAGTCGCGTGCGCTCGCCCGGGTCGGTCCGCCCAGCGTGATCGAGGACCTCTATTCGATCGGTGCGGTGCTCGCCGTTCGCGAGGCCCTCGGCACGCTCAATGAAAAGCTGCCGCGCTTCCTGCGCCAGTTCGGCGATCCCCAGATCGCCTCGGTGACCGCGGCGCTCAACATTCCCGTGCTGCAGACGCCGCAAATGCTGCCCTTTGCATTGTCCGTGGTGGTCCAGCGCATGACCGCGCCCTGGCAGATCATTCGTCTCGCCATCAAGATCGCCGCGTCCGACGACGAGATTCGCGTCGCGGCGACCCCGTATGGCGTCGCCGTCACGATGGCGCTGCACGATCTGTCTCGCGTTGCCGCCAATCTGCGCATGGACATCAAGCGCGGCCAATTCGAGACCGTCGCCGACAATCTGAAAGCGCTGCATGATGGCGTGCGCGGCCTGCGCACCGAACTCGACCTGCGCAACGATTCGGCCTGGGGCAAGCAACTGACTGCAATCCGGGCCGACATCTCCAATGCCCTGCAATCGGAAATCGACAGCGTTCCCGGCCGGGTTCGCCGTATCCTGCGCCAGCGCCCCGAAAAGGACATTCCGCCCGGGGCACGGATCGACACCACCGACGTCGAGGAAACCGTGGCGCTGATCGACTTCGTCGCGACCTGCCGCAACTATGCCAGCGAACTCGCCATCAACGAGGTGACGCTGCGCACCTATTCCGACCTCCAGCAATATGTCGAACGCTCGACCGAGCAGGCGGTGCAGTCGCTGCGCGGCGCAGATCACAAGGTCCGCGCCTACCGGCAGCAGCAGGTGCAGGCCGCAATCCGCTTCTGCCAGGTGCTGTTCGGCGACGATTACGCCTCCCTGATGAGCCGCGCCGCGGAGAACGCCGCGACAGGCGAGCGCAAATCGACGCGCGCAAGCTGATTCAAGCGCATCTCTTCGCAATCACAATTTGTGGTTGACCGTGTGGCTTGTGAGCCCTACGCTCGCCGTGCAGGTTTTTGGAATTCTATTTGTCGGCGCATGAAACCCATTATCAGCTCGATCGAAATTGAGAACCGCGTCATTGTTGCCAAATATCGGAGGCTGATGGTCGGCGCGAAGATGGTGCTGGTCGAAAAGGCGAGCGGTCGGCAACTGGCTGAGACGGTCACCCGAGTTGCATCGCCTGTTCCGGTCGGAGCCTTGCGGATCAGACTGCCTGAGGCCATCGAGCCGGGAACATACTTCCTGAGGGCCTTCAACGGGCACGGCGAGGACGCTGCTCGGAGCGCGGACTTCGAGATCGGCTAAGCCGTTGGATCTTCACTATTTCGGGACGGTGTGGGCTCGCGCTGAATTGACAATTGTCAATTGCCGCATCATCCGGCCGTGGTGTAAAGCCACGTACGGGCGCGGTTCGCGCGCTGCCGGAAGCTTGCCTGATGACGCTATGGTTCGTGTTCGCGCTGATGACGGTCGCGGCGATATTCGCCGTGCTCTGGCCGCTCGGCCGTGGCGGGCGTCCCGACAATCAAGGCAGTGAGGTCGCGGTCTACAAGGACCAGCTGGCCGAGATCGAGCGCGACCTTGCCGCTGGACTGATCGCGGCGCCGGAAGCCGAGGCGGCGCGAATCGAGATCAGCCGCAGGCTGCTCGCCGCTGCTGGCAGCGAGCCCATGCCCGCGCCGGATTCCAGCCTGAAATGGCGCCGTGCGGCATCCGTTCTCGCGCTTGTCGGCCTGCCCTTGGTGGCGGTCGCGATCTACGTCCCGCTCGGCTCGCCTGCGCTTCGTGATTTCCCGCTGGCGCAGCGACAGCGCGGCGCGGGGCCCGGCATGGCACAGTCGCTCGAGAACCTGGTCGCGCAGGTTCAGCAGCACCTGGAGAAGAATCCGACCGACGGCCGCGGCTGGAACGTGCTTGCGCCGGTGCTGGAGCGGCTCGGCCGTTTCGACGAGGCGGTGCGCGCCTATCGCAATTCGATCACCTACAATGGCGAAAGCCCGGAGCGCCGCGCCGATCTCGGTGAGGCGATCACGGCCGCTGCAGGCGGCGTGGTGACGGCGGAGGCCAAGGCCGAGTTCGAGCGCGCACATGCGCTGAGCGCTGACGATCCCAAGGCGAACTATTTCCTGGGGCTCGCCGCCGAGCAGGACGGCCGCAAGGAGGACGCGGCCAATATCTGGCGCGCGCTGCTGGCGAAGGCGCCGGCGGATGCGCCGTGGCGGCCGCTGGTGCAGACCTCGCTCGCGCGCCTTGCCGGTAGTGACGTGACGATGCCGGCGCTGTCCGACGAGACCATCGCGGCCTCCAAGGAGATGAACGACGGCGATCGCAACGCGATGATCCGCGGCATGGTCGAACGTCTTGCCACGCGTCTCAAGCAGAACGGCGACGACGTCGAGGGCTGGCTGCGCCTGGTTCGCGCTTATCTTGTGATGGGTGATCGCGACAGGGCGCTTGGTGCCACGACCGATGCCCGCCAGGCGGTCGCCAGGGATGCCGAGCGGCTGCGCCAGCTCAATGAAGGCCTCAAGAATCTCGGGCTCGACGGATGATCGTCGCCGCGAAAGACGAGCGGAGAACGGATACGCCATGACGCGCAAGCAGCGACGTATGACCATCATCGGCGGCTCGCTCGCCGTGCTCGCGCTCGCGGCCGCGCTGGTGCTCAACGCACTTCGCGACTCCATCGTGTTCTTCTCGACCCCGACCATGGTGGCCGAGAAGCATGTCGCCCCCGGCAAGCGCTTTCGCCTCGGCGGACTGGTGCAGCCCGGTTCGCTCCAGCGCGGCGACAATCTCGCCGTGACGTTTGAGGTCGCCGACGGCGGCGCCAAACTGCCCGTCGCCTACAAGGGCATCCTGCCGGATCTGTTCCGCGAAGGGCAGGGCGTCGTCGCCGAGGGCGCGCTCGATGCCAGCGGCGTGTTCAAGGCCGACACCGTGCTCGCCAAGCACGACGAGACTTACATGCCCAAGGACGTCGCCGATGCCCTGAAGAAGCAGGGCCATTGGAAGGACGATTACGCTGGAAAGCCCGCGGCGGCGACGGCGCAGGGCAATTCGCAGGGAGCGGTGCGGTGATCGCGGAAGCCGGACATTACGCGCTGGTGCTGGCGCTCGCGCTGGCGCTGATCCAGTCCTTCGTGCCTGTCATCGGCGCGCGCCTGCGCGATCCCGCGCTGATGAACGTGGCGCGCTCCACCGCGCTGGCGCAGCTGCTGTTCGTCGGCGCCTCGTTCATCGCGCTGGTGACGTTGCACGTGAACTCGGATTTCTCCGTCGCCAACGTCTACGAGAATTCCCACTCCATGAAGCCGCTGATCTACAAGATCACCGGCGTGTGGGGAAACCATGAAGGCTCGATGCTGCTGTGGGTGTCGATCCTCGCGCTGTTCGGCGGACTGGTCGCGGCCTTCGGCAACAATCTGCCGCTGTCGCTGCGTGCGCATGTGCTGGCCGTCCAGGCCTGGATCGCCAGCGCCTTCTATCTCTTCATCCTGATCACCTCGAACCCGTTCCTGCGCATCGCCAATCCGCCGATCGAGGGGCGCGACCTCAATCCGGTGCTCCAGGATATCGGTCTCGCCGTGCATCCGCCGATGCTCTATCTCGGCTATGTCGGCTTCTCGATCTCGTTCTCCTTCGCCATCGCGGCGCTGCTGGAGGGGCGGATCGACGCGGCCTGGGCGCGCTGGGTGCGGCCGTGGACGCTGGTGGCCTGGATCTTCCTGACGCTCGGCATCGCGATGGGCTCTTACTGGGCCTATTACGAGCTCGGCTGGGGCGGCTGGTGGTTCTGGGACCCGGTCGAGAACGCCTCGCTGATGCCGTGGCTCGCAGGCACTGCGCTCTTGCATTCGGCGCTGGTGATGGAGAAGCGCAACGCGCTGAAGGTCTGGACCATTCTTCTGTCGATCCTGACCTTCTCGCTGTCGCTGCTCGGTACCTTCCTGGTGCGGTCGGGCGTCATCACCTCCGTGCATGCCTTCGCCAACGATCCGACCCGCGGGGTCTTCATCCTGCTGATCCTCTGCCTGTTCATCGGCGGCAGCCTGTCGCTGTTCGCGGGCCGCGCGAGCTCGCTGAAGCAGGGGGGCCTGTTCGCGCCGATCTCGCGCGAGGGCGCGCTGGTCCTGAATAATCTGCTGCTGACGGTGGCCTGCGCGGTCGTGCTGTTCGGAACGCTGTATCCGCTGGCGATGGAAGTGCTCGCGGACTTCAAGATGTCGGTGGGCGCACCGTTCTACAATCTGACCTTCGTGCCGCTGTTCGCGCTGCTGCTGCTTGCGGTGCCGTTCGGACCGATGCTGGCCTGGAAGCGCGGCGACCTGCTCGGTGTCACCCAGCGGCTGCTGGCCGCCGGGGCCGCCGGCCTTGTCGTGGTCGCGATCGTCTGGGCCTGGACGCGCGGCGGCAGCGCGCTTGCGCCGCTCGCGATCGGACTTGGGGTCTTCGTCATCGCCGGCGCCGTGACCGATATGGCTGAGCGAACCGGTCTGTTTCGCCTGCCGTTTGCGACGACGCTACACCGTGCCCGCGGCCTGCCGCGCTCGGCCTGGGGCACCGCGTTTGCGCATGCCGGTCTTGGCGTCGCGCTGATCGGGATCGTCTGCGAGACCACCTGGAACAGCGAATATATCGCGACGATGAAGCCGAACGACGTCGCAAAGGTCGCCGGTTATGAGTTGAAGCTCGACGGCCTGCTCGAGCGCCAGGGGCCGAACTATCGCGAGATGGTCGCCCAGTTCAACGTTAGCAGCGGCGGCGAAGCGCTCAGCCTCATGACGCCCTCGAAGCGCAGCTTCACGACGCGCGGCTCCTCGACCACCGAGGCCGCGCTTTTGACCCGCGGCGCGAGCCAGCTCTACATCTCGCTCGGTGACGTCACCACTGAGGGCGCCATCGCGGTCCGTATCTATCACAAGCCGTTCGTGCTGCTGATCTGGTGGGGCCCGGTGCTGATGGCGTTCGGCGGCATGCTGTCGCTGTCCGACCGGCGCTTGCGCGTCGGCGCGCCGAAGCCGGCGCGGGCCAAGCAGCGCCTGCAACCGGCGGAGTGATCGATGCGTCGGATGATGTCCGCGATCGTAGCGCTGATGCTGCTGGCCGCGCCTGCGGTGCATGCCGTGCAACCCGACGAGATCATGTCGGATCCCGTCAAGGAGGCGCGTGCGCGCGAATTGTCGCGCGAGCTGCGCTGCATGGTCTGCCAGAACCAGTCGATCGACGATTCCGATGCGCCGCTCGCGCGCGACTTGCGACTGCTCGTGCGGGAGCGGATCGCGGCCGGCGACAGCAATTCGCAGGTGCTCGATTTCCTGGTCGCGCGCTACGGCGAGTTCGTGCTGCTGAGGCCGCGTTTCGAACGGCAGACCATGCTGCTCTGGCTGCTCGCGCCGCTGCTGCTCGCCGGGGGCGGCTTTGCACTGTGGCGGCAGAACCGCCGTCGTGCGCGGGAAGGTGCAGATGTACCGACGCCGCCGCTGACACCGGACGAGGAGGCGAAGCTCGCCGCGTTGATGTCCGAGGACGCAAAGTCCTCTTGAGCCTACGCAGTGATACGTAAGGTCGCGGGCGGAGCGCGTTTCATGCTCTGTTGACCTTTGTCTGGAAGCTTGTCGTAAGATTCGATTCCAGAATTTGAGTGCTCAAGCGATGTTCACAAACAGCAATCTGACGATCCGCTTTCTGGTCGGCGCCGTCGTCGCTGCATTATTGTTCCTGCTGGGCATCGGCGGCGGCACCGGATTCGTCGCGGTGCTCTATCTCAACAACGAGATCACCAGCCTGTCGTCTGACTTTGCCGCGCTGAGCGGCCCTGCGCGCGACCACGCGATGCAGATCTACCAGCAGGCCCAGACCGCGTTCTCCTGGTTCCTGGTCGCCTGTGCTGTGATCGCGGTTGTTGCGATCGCGATCTGCCTCGTCACCTGGTTCGCCGTGCGCAACGGCATCCTCAGTCCATTGGCGGCGATCGTGCACGCCATGCGCGAGGTCGCCGACCAGAAATTCGAGACACCGGTTCCGGGCCTCGGCGGCACCAACGAGATCGGCCTGCTCGCCGGCGCGCTGGAGGTGTTCAAGACCAACGGGATCGAGCGGCGGCGCCTGACCGAGCAGCAGCTGCATGAAGCCCGGCACCAGGCCGAGCGGTCGAAATTCCTGGACGCACGGATCAAGCGCTTCAACGAACTCGTCGCCAGCGTCGTCGACAGCGTGGCATCGTCGGCAGTGCACCTGAAACGCAACGCAGCGGCACTGTCGCAGACCGCCAACGACACCAGCACCAAGGCCAACGCGGTCGCGAGCGCCGCGAGCCAGGCCAGCGCCAGCGTGCAGACGGTGGCGGGCTCGGCGGAGGAGATGACGAACTCGATCGGCACGATCAGCCGTCGCGTCACGGATGCGACCCAGCGCGCCGAAGGCGCCGCAACCCAGGCCGAGAAGAGCCGCGACACCATCCATACGCTGTCGGATGCGGCCGACAAGATCGGCGAGGTCGTCCAGCTGGTGCAGGCGATCGCATCGCAGACCAACCTGCTCGCGCTCAATGCCACGATCGAGGCGGCGCGGGCAGGCGAGGCCGGCAAGGGCTTTGCCGTGGTGGCCTCTGAAGTGAAGAGCCTTGCGCACCAAACCAGCAAGGCGACCGAGGAGATCACCTCGCACGTCGCCAGCATCCAGGGTATCACCGCGGAGACGCGCGGGGCGATCGACGCCATCTCGAAGACGCTGTCGGAGATCTCGTCGATCATGTCCGGGATCGAGGTGGATACAGCCCAGCAGCGCAACGCCACGCAGGACATCAGCCGCAGCGTCCAGGACGCCGCCCGCGGCACGCTTGACGTCTCCAACCACATTGTCCAGATCACCTCGACGTCGGCGGAGACCGGCCGAATGGCGGCTGAGGCCCGGGATTCCGCCGTCGACCTGTCGCAGCAGGCAGAAACCCTGAAGCGCGAAGTCGATGAATTCATCGCCAGCGTCCGGGCCAGCTGAAGGCGCCTGGCGCCGGTTGCCGGAACCGCGTTAAGTTCCTGTAAGGTCACGATTTTCCGGCTGCGCTAAACTGCCGCACGCCGGCACCGTCTTTATTACAAAAGTTTAACCTGCCAGCCAGCGCGCGGTAAGGCGCAAGTCCCCATGTTCAGGTCCGTAAAGGTGCCGCTATCAGGCACCGCATGGATTTCAAGGCGCTGGAGACCTCTGCATGACCGACCGTTCCGATCTCACCAACCTTCCGTCCTACCGGCAGCCCCGCCGCTCGGTATTATCAGCCCGCAGGATCGCGCTGATGGCCTCGGTGGTCGCCGGTCTCGGCATCGCCGTCCACGGCTTCAGCCCGTCGACGTCGCCCGCGGACCTGTTCTCGAGCCCGGCCCACGCGCAGGTCAACAACGAGGTCAAGAAGGTTGAACGTCCGATCGGTTTCGCCGACATCGTCGAGCGCGTGAAGCCCTCGGTGATCTCGGTCAAGGTCAACATCAAGGAGAAAACTGCGAGCAACGACGACGGCGATGATAACGCCTCGCCGTTCCAGCCGGGTTCGCCGATGGAGCGCTTCTTCCGCCGCTTCGGCGGTCCGGATGGCATCCCCGGTCTGAAGGGCGGTGGTCGTGGCCGCGTCGTGCAGGGCCAGGGATCCGGCCTCTTCATTTCGGCTGACGGTTATGCCGTGACCAACAACCACGTGGTCGACGGCGCCGACAAGGTCGAGGTCACCACCGACGACGGCAAGACCTACAGCGCCAAGGTGATCGGCACCGACCAGCGTACCGATCTGGCTCTGATCAAGGTCGAGGGCGGCTCGAACTTCCCGTTCGCCAAGCTCGCGGACAGCAAGCCGCGGATCGGCGACTGGGTGCTCGCGGTCGGCAACCCCTTCGGCCTCGGCGGCACCGTCACCGCGGGCATCGTCTCGGCCAGCGGCCGCGACATCGGCAACGGCCCCTATGACGATTTCATTCAGATCGACGCGCCTGTGAACAAGGGCAATTCCGGCGGTCCGGCGTTCGACACCAACGGCGAGGTGATGGGTGTCAACACCGCGATCTATTCGCCTTCCGGCGGCAGCGTCGGCATCGCGTTCTCGATCCCCGCCGCGACGGTGAAGAGCGTCGTCGCCCAGCTGAAGGACAAGGGCTCGGTCAGCCGCGGCTGGATCGGCGTACAGATCCAGCCCGTGACCTCTGATATCGCCGACAGCCTCGGCATGAAGAAGGCCGAAGGCGCGCTGGTGGCGGAGCCGCAGAAGGATGGTCCGGCCGCGAAGGCCGGCATCGAATCCGGTGACGTGATCACGTCGGTCAACGGCGAAGCCGTCAAGGATGCGCGCGAGCTCGCCCGCACCATCGGCGGCATGGCGCCCGGCGCGTCCGTGAAGCTCAACGTGCTGCACAAGGGCCAGGACAAGGTCGTGAACCTCACCCTCGGCCAGCTGCCGAACACGGTCGAGGCCAAGGCCGACATCGATAACGACAGCGGCAAGGGCGCCAGCAAGGGCACCGACGTGCCGAAGCTCGGCATGACCGTTGCGCCCGCCAACTCCGTGGCCGGCGCCGGCAAGGACGGCGTCGTGGTCACCGAAGTCGATCCGAAGAGCGCCGCGGCCGAACGCGGCTTCAAGGAAGGCGACGTGATCCTCGAAGTCGGCGGCAAGAGCGTGAGCACCGCCGGCGACGTCCGCGACGCCATCAACACGGCGCGGACCGACAACAAGAACAGCGTCCTGATGCGCGTGAAGAGCGGCGGCCAGTCGCGCTTCGTCGCGGTGCCCATCGCCAAGGGCTGACAAGGGCTGAGCCTCAGGAGGCTTACGACATGAAGGGTGTCGCCGGCATCAGTCGCCCCCGCCGCCGGCGCTCTTCGGGGAAGCAGCGTAATTTTCGCTTCCCAGCCTACCTTCCGGTGGAATACGCCCCCCTCCGTCGGAAGGCATAGGGCGGTGAGGTCCCCCCAGCTTCACCGCCCGCCCTTTTTGCCCACCCAAGTTCTCGACCAAGTCTCGCCCGCTCGGCTTGCATGCGATTGCCGCTAGCGCCATGTTTAGAGAAGGTTGACCTCCTTGACCGCCGCCGAACGCACGATGCGCCTCCTCATCATCGAAGACGACCGCGAATCCGCCGACTATCTCGTGAAGGCGTTTCGCGAGGTCGGACACATTGCCGACCATGCCGGTGACGGCGAGGAAGGCCTCGCCATGGCCGAGAGCGGCGATTACGACGTGCTGGTGGTCGACCGCATGCTGCCCAAGCGCGACGGGCTGTCGCTGATCGGCGCGCTGCGTGACAAGGGCGACACGACACCGGTGCTGATCTTGTCCGCGCTCGGTCAGGTCGACGACCGCATCAAGGGTCTGCGCGCCGGCGGCGACGACTATCTGCCGAAGCCCTATTCCTTCGCCGAGCTGCTCGCCCGTGTCGAGGTGCTGTCGCGCCGACGCGGCGGACCTGCAGAGGACACGCTCTACCGTGTCGGCGACCTCGAGCTCGACCGGCTCTCCCACCGCGTCGCCCGCGGCAAGGACGAGCTGACGCTGCAGCCGCGCGAATTCCGCCTGCTTGAATATCTGATGAAGCATGCCGGCCAGGTGGTGACGCGCACCATGCTGCTGGAGAACGTCTGGGACTATCATTTCGATCCGCAGACCAACGTGATCGACGTGCACATTTCGCGGCTGCGCTCCAAGATCGACAAGGGGTTCGAGCGGCCGCTGCTGCACACGATCCGCGGCGCCGGGTACATGATAAGAGACGGAATACGCTAAAGAAGGTGGCTTGAGGTCTGATGCCCCACCAACTGGACCTTCGGGAGCTAAGACGGACCGTCGAGCGTGAAATCGATGAGTACGTCTATGACGTGCCCAAAGGCGCGTTTGGCAATCCGTGGTCTCCCGAAAAAGTGGAACGGGAGCTTCGCACCTTCAGAGAGGCGCTTGTTGATCCTTATTGGATCGAGGTTGTCGACGACGTCAAGACAAGAAGGTCCTGTGCTGTCGTTGCGGACGACAAGAAAAGCTATCTGCTTGTCTTTGAGCCCGAAGATCAGAAATTCATGCTTGTCACGAAGAGTAGGCTGAGCAGCGAATTGACTAGTTTTGGCGTCGATGGCGATGCAGTCGGCTGCTTTCTGTCGCGATAGTCGGGGTATGATCCGTGACGGCATTCGGTAAACTCGTCCGCACCACGGCGTTCCGGCTGACACTGGTCTACCTGTTCTTGTTTGCGATTTTCGCGGCTTCGCTGCTCGGCTATTTCGCCTGGAACACGCGGCGGCTGATCACCGAAGAGATAACGCAGACGGTGAATGCCGAGACCTCGGAGATCAACGAGATCTACGGCCGTCGCGGCCTGTACGGCCTCGCGCGCACGATCGAGTCCCGCGCGTTGCGGCCGGGCGCCAATCTCTACCTCATAACCTCGCCCACCGGCCAGGCGATCGCCGGCAATGTCGGCTCGCTGGCGCCGGGCGTGATGGCGACCATCGGCTGGTCGGAGACCGCCTATCGGCGGATCGAGGATACGGATGACCGCGACCACCGGGCGCTTGTTCGCGTCATCGAACTGGAAAATGGTTTCCGCCTCCTGATCGGGCGCGACCTCGCCGAGCGGCGGCGCCTGTTCGGCATCGTCGCCAAGGCCGCGCAATGGTCGATCCTGATCGTCGTCGTGCTCGGCCTCGGCGGCGGCGTCTTCGTCGCGCGCAGGGTGTTGACGCGGATCGACGCGATGAGCGGCACCGCGCATCGCATCATGACCGGCGATCTCAGCGAGCGCCTGCCGGTCGGGCGCAGCGGCGACGAGCTCGATCGCCTCGCCGAAAACCTCAACGCCATGCTGGAGCGGATCGAGGCGCTGATGGCGGGGCTGAAAGAGGTCTCCGACAACATCGCCCACGATCTCAAGACGCCGCTGACGCGCCTGCGCAACCGCGCCGAGGAGGCGTTGGCGAAATCCGGTTGCGAGGCCGACTATCGCGCCGCGCTGGAGCGGACCATCGAGGAATCCGACGGGCTGATCCGCACCTTCAACGCGCTTCTGATGATCGCACGCGCGGAATCCGGTCAGGCGCGCGGCAACATGGATGATTTCGATGCCGCCGATGTCGCGGCCGGCATTCACGAGCTCTACGAGCCGCTCGCCGAAGACGACGGTATGACCTTGAAGGTCAAGACGGAAGCAGCGCCCATTCACGGCAATCGCGAATTGATCAGCCAGGCGCTCGCCAATCTGGTCGAGAATGCGATCAAATATGGCAAGCCGGCCGCGCAGTCGGCGGGGTCAGTGGTCAGCATGGACGCGCGTCAGATCACGATCGAGGCCAGGCGCGAAGGTGATCAGGTGCTGCTCAGCGTCACCGATCGCGGCCCCGGAATTCCGGAAGGCGATCGCAAACACGCCATCGAGCGCTTCGTGCGGCTGGAAGCGAGCCGCACCATGCCGGGCTCCGGCCTCGGCCTCAGCCTCGCCTCGGCCGTTGCCACATTGCATGGCGGCGAATTGCGCCTGGGCGATGCCCATCCCGGCCTCGTCGCCACGCTGGTGCTGCCGGCGCGCGCCGGTGCCGGCGACAGGGTTGCCCCGCCAATGCCGGATGTGCCACAGAAGGTGGCATGAACCACTCCGCGCCGGGAAACGCGGACAAGACTGGCGAGAGCCTTGCCGCACGCTTCGCGGAGGCTCCCCATATTGCCGTTTCCGCATCAGACGAACGACGTTTCGACAGCTGGCTGGCCGAGCTCGAGCCGGCCCAATCGGCTCGTCTGGAAGCGCTGCTAGCTCAACCCTTCGCGCGCGACATCCTGGCCGGCATCGCGCAATTCTCGCCTTATTTGTTCGATCTGGTGCGCGCCGATCCGCTGCGCCTGATTCGGTTGCTCGAATGCGAGCCGGATGCGCATCTCGCCGCGCTGATCGCGGAGGCGAGGGGCGCGGTACTTGCCGCGCCTGATGAAGCCGAGGTGATGCGGCTGCTTCGCCGTATGAAGGCTGAGGCGGCGCTGCTGATCGCGCTGTGCGACATCGGCGGGGTCTGGCCGGTGATGCGGGTGACGGCGGCGTTGACCGATCTCGCGGTCTCCTCGGTACAGGCGGCGCTGCAATACCTGCTGCGTCAGGAAGCCGCACGCGGCAAGATCCTGCCTGAAGATCCCGAGGCGCCCGAGGTCGGTTGCGGCCTGATCGTGCTCGCCATGGGCAAGATGGGGGCCGGTGAGCTCAACTACTCCAGCGACATCGATCTCATCGTGTTCTTCGACCCCGATGCCGCGACGCTTGTGCCGGATATCGAGCCGCAGCCGTTCTTCGTGCGGGTCACGCAAGGCCTGGCGCGCATTCTCCAGCAGCGCACCTATGACGGTTACGTGTTCCGCGTCGATCTGCGGCTGCGGCCCGATCCATCCTCGACGCAAGTCGCGATTTCGCGCGATGCAGCGCTGAACTATTACGAGCGGGAAGGGCGCACCTGGGAGCGCGCCGCCATGATCAAGGCGCGGGCGTGCGCCGGCGACGCCAGAGCGGGCGAGGCGCTGCTGGCCGAAATCGCGCCCTTCGTCTGGCGCAAGCATCTCGATTTCGCCGCACTTGCCGACGTGCACGACATGAAGCGGCAGATGCAGACCTATCGCGGCCAGAGCGAGATTGCGGTCGAGGGGCACAACGTCAAGGTCGGCCGCGGCGGCATCCGCGAGATCGAGTTCTTCGCCCAGACCCAGCAGCTGATCGCCGGCGGCCGCCATCCGGAATTGCGGGTGCGGCCCACGCTGGCCGCGCTCAATGTCCTCGCCGCGCGCAACTGGATCACCTCCGCCGCCCGCGACGAGCTGACCAAGGCCTATGAATTCCTGCGCCGGGTCGAGCATCGTCTCCAGATGATCGCCGACGAGCAGACTCATGCGCTGCCTGATGACAAGGAGGCGGTCGAACGATTCGCCAGGTTCTTCGGCTATGACAGCCGCGAGGCCTTTGCGCGCGACCTGATGCACCAGCTCGAGATCGTCCAGGGGCACTACGAAAAGCTGTTCGAGGGCGATGATCCGACCGGCACGGCAAGCCTGCCGGCGATCGATTATCGGGTCGGCCCTGACGATCCGCGTCTGCTCCAGCATTTGACGACGCTTGGTTTCAAGAAGCCTGCGGCGGTGGCGCAGACCGTCTGCGACTGGCTCACCGCGGATTATCGCGTGTTCCGCAACAAGCAGACGCGCAACGCTTTCGTCGAGTTCGTGCCGGCCTTGATCGATGGCCTGGCGCATGCGGAGGAGCCGGACCGCGCAGTGACGGCATTCGATCAGTTCCTCCGGGCGCTCCAGCGCGGCGGCCGGCTGATCACGCTGCTCGGCCAGAACCGCGATCTCGTCGCGCTCGTGGCGCTGGTGCTTGGCGCCGCGCCCCGGCTTGGCGAGATGCTGGCGCGGCAACCGCAATTGATGGACGGCCTGATCGATCCGCGCTTCTTCGGCGCGATGCCGGATCGGCGGGAACTGTCGGCACGGCTTGCGGCCACGGTGCAGGATGCGGGCTCCTATGAGGAGTTTCTGGATCGGCTGCGCCTGTTCGGACAGGAGAGCCTGTTCCTGATCGGCACCCGCATCCTGTCCGGCACGGTTTCGGCGCAGCAGGCCAGCACGGCTTTTGCCGACGTCGCCGAGGGCATCGTTCACACCGTCCACGGTCTCGTCGCCGATCGCTTTGCCGCGCAACACGGCCGGATCAGGGGGCAGGAGACCGCGATCATCGCCATGGGACGGCTCGGCAGCCGCGAAATGACCGCGTCCTCGGATCTCGATCTGATCCTGCTCTACGATTTCGACAGCGACCATCCGGACTCGGACGGCGAGAAATCACTTCAGGGCGCGCATTATTTCGCCCGCCTCACCCAGCGCCTGATCAGCGCCTTCACGACCCGCACCAATTACGGCGTGCTCTACGAGATCGACATGCGGCTGCGGCCCTCGGGACGCGCGGGTCCCGTGGCGTCGAGCCTTGTCTCCTTTGCGGACTACCAGGCCAATGAGGCCTGGACCTGGGAGCACATGGCGTTGACGCGCGCGCGCGTGGTGTCGGCGTCGCGCGAATTCACCGCGCGCATCGAGCAGATTATCCGCGAGGTCCTGACCCGCCGCCGCGACCGGGCCACCATCGCCAACGACGTCGCCGACATGCGCCGCGCCATCGCGCAAGAGAAGGGCGAGACCGACCATTGGGACCTGAAATACGCCTCAGGCGGCATGGTCGACATCGATTTTATCGCCCAATACCTCCAACTTGTGCACGCCCACGACAAGCCCGAGATTCTCGATGTCAGCACGTTGCAGGTGCTGGATAATGCATGCAGGCTCGGTGTGATCGGGCAACCTGAAACCGAAATCCTGCGCGCCGCCGCGCGGCTCTATCATGATCTGACGCAGATCCTGCGGCTCTGCGTCAGCGACCGCTTCAAGCCGGAAACCGCGGGCACCGATCTGCAGCGGGTGATGGCGCGCGCCGGCGATGCGCCGGATTTCTCCTCGCTGGAGGCACGCGTGAAGGAGACGCAAAGCGAGGTGCGGCGCGTGTTCAGCGCGCTGCTGGAAGGGAAGTCGCCAGCTTGAGCGAGGTGATGGCTTCGAGCACGTTCGGCTCCAGCCCTGCGCCGCCCGCGTCGAGATGCGCGAAGATTGCGCGCTTCATCCGGGGATCCCAGAACTTCTTGATGTGGTCGGCGATCCCCGGCACGGCCCTGTCGTGGCCCTGACTGCGGAAGAAAGTGCCGATCTGGTTGGCCATGTAGACGAGGCGGTCAGGCGACGACATCGATGATCTCCTGTTCACAATGAGCCGTGACGCGGCCGTGGTGCGTGAACACTTCAAACCCGTCGTTGCGGGCAATCGCGATCAGGGTGATGCCGGCAGCCTCCGCGGTACGTACTGCAAGTGCGGTCGGCGCGGAGACCGCGACCATCACGGGCGCACCAATTGCAGCCGTCTTCTGCACCATCTCGACGGAGACGCGGCTCGTCAGCAGCACCATGCCGTTGCTTGCGCTCGTCCGGCTGCGCGCGAGCGAGCCCGCGAGCTTGTCGAGCGCGTTGTGGCGGCCGACGTCCTCGCGCAAGGCGACGATGCCGTGCGACGGCGACCAGAAGGCGGCGGCGTGCACCGCGCGGGTCTGCATGTTGATCGATTGCAGGGGAGCGATCGCCTGCATCGCCGTCATGATCTGTTGCGGCGTGAAGATCTGACCCTGCGGCACGATCGCCGCGGGCCTGATAGCCTCGGCGATGGACTCGATGCCGCAGATGCCGCAGCCGGTGGGACCTGCGATATGGCGGCGGCGCTCGCTGATGCGCGCGGCGTCCTCTGACTCCAACCACATGCGCAGCTCGATGCCGTCGTCGAGCCTGATAACATCGAGCGATTTGATGTCGTCGACGGACCTGATGATGCCTTCGTCCAGGCTGAAACCGACGGCGAAATCTTCCAGGTTCTGCGGCGTCCCCATCATGACGGCATAGGTGCCGCCATTATAGGTCAGCGCCAGCGGGGTCTCCTCGGGGATCAGCCGCGGTCCTGCCGACGCGACAGCGTAACGCCAGATCTCGCGGTCGATGGCCTGGACCGGTACGTGCATGCGGTTACTCCGCGGCCTCGGCCGGCGCGATGCGGCGGGAGTGCCGCGCCTGCGAGTCGTAGCTCTTCTGCCAGTCGGACGGCCCGTTCGAGGGCGAGATCTGCACCGCCGTGACCTTGTATTCCGGACAATTGGTTGCCCAGTCCGAATAGTCTGTGGTGATCACGTTGGCCTGCGTGTCCGGATGATGGAAGGTGGTGTAGACCACGCCCGGCGACACGCGGTCGGTGATTTCGGCGCGCAGCGTGGTCTCGCCGGCCCGGCTCGCCAGCCGCACCCAGTCACCGTCGCGCACACCGCGCTGCTCGGCGTCGTGGGGGTGGATCTCCAGCCGGTCCTCGGCATGCCAGACCACGTTCTCGGTGCGCCTTGTCTGCGCGCCGACATTGTACTGGCTGAGGATGCGGCCCGTGGTGAGCAGCAGCGGGAAGCGGGGGCCGGTGCGCTCATCGGTCGCGACATATTCGGTGACGATGAACTTGCCCTTGCCGCGGACGAAGCCGTCGATGTGCATCACCGGCGTGCCCTCGGGCGCCTTCTCGTTGCAGGGCCACTGCACCGAGCCGAGCTCGTCGAGCTTGGCATAGGAGACGCCGGTGAAAGTCGGCGTCAGCGCCGCGATCTCGTCCATGATCTCCGAGGGGTGGCTGTAGTTCATCTCGAAGCCCATCGCCTTGGCAAGGCCGATGGTGACCTCCCAGTCGGCCATGCCGTTCTTCGGTGACATCACCTTGCGCACGCGCTGGATGCGGCGCTCGGCATTGGTAAAGGTGCCGTCCTTCTCGAGGAAGCTCGAGCCGGGCAGGAAGACATGGGCGTAGTTCGCGGTCTCGTTCAGGAAGAGGTCGTGAACGATGACGCATTCCATCGCCGACAGCGCCGCCACCACATGCTTGGTATTGGGATCGGACTGGAGAATGTCCTCGCCCTGCACGTACAGGCCCATGAACGTGCCTTCGATGGCGGCATCGAACATGTTGGGAATGCGCAGGCCCGGCTCCGGGTTGAGCTTGACGTTCCACAGCGCCTCGAACTGGTCGCGCACGGCATCACCCGAGATGTGGCGATAGCCGGGCAACTCGTGCGGGAACGAGCCCATGTCGCAGGAGCCTTGAACGTTGTTCTGGCCGCGCAGCGGATTCACACCGACGCCGGGACGGCCGATATTGCCTGTTGCCATCGCGAGATTGGCGATCGCGATCACGGTGGTCGAGCCCTGGCTGTGCTCGGTGACGCCGAGGCCGTAATAGATCGCGCCATTGCCGCCGGTGGCGTAGAGGCGGGCGGCTTCGCGCAGCACCTTCGGATCGACACCGGTGAGGATCGCGGTGGCTTCCGGGCTGTGCTTTGCTTGCGCGACGAAGGCGGCCCATTCCTCGAATTCGCTCCAGTCGCAGCGCTCGCGCACGAAGGCTTCGTTGACCAGGCCCTCGGTGACGATGACATGCGCCAGCGCCGTGACGACCGCGACGTTGGTGCCGGGCATCAAGGGCAGGTGCAGCGCCTTCACATGCGGCGATTCCACCATCTCGGTGCGGCGCGGATCGATCACGATCAGCTTCGCGCCCTGGCGCAGCCGCTTCTTCAGTCGCGAGGCGAACACCGGGTGAGCCGAGGCGGGGTTGGCACCGATGATGACGGCGACGTCGGTGTCCTCGACCGAGTCGAAATCCTGCGTGCCGGCCGAGGTGCCGAAAGTCTGCGACAGGCCATAGCCGGTTGGCGAATGGCAGACGCGGGCGCAGGTGTCGACATTGTTGTTGCCGAAGCCGGCGCGGATCAGCTTCTGCACCAGATAGGTCTCTTCATTGGTGCAGCGGGACGAGGTGATGCCGCCGATGGCATCGCGGCCGTATTTCTTCTGGATGCCGCGCATCCTGGCGGCGGCAAAGGAGAACGCCTCGTCCCAGGACACTTCCTTCCACGGGTCCTCGATCCGCTCGCGGATCATGGGTTTAAGAATGCGCTCCTTGTGGTTGGTGTAGCCCCAGGCGAAGCGGCCCTTGACGCAGGAATGGCCGCGATTGGCCTTGCCGTCCTTATAGGGCACCATGCGCACCACTTCCTCGCCGCGCATTTCCGCCTTGAAGGCGCAGCCGACGCCACAATAGGCACAGGTGGTAACGACGGAGTGCTCGGGCTGTCCGATCTCGATCACGGATTTTTCCGTCAACGTCGCGGTCGGGCAGGCCTGCACGCAGGCACCGCAGGAGACACATTCGGAGCCGAGGAAGCTCTCGCTCATGCCCGGCGAGACTCGGCTGTCGAAGCCGCGGCCGGAGATGGTCAGCGCGAAGGTGCCTTGCACCTCCTCGCAGGCGCGGACGCAGCGCGAGCAGACGATGCACTTGGAGGGATCGTAGGTGAAATAGGGGTTGGACTCGTCCTTCGGCATCCAGGCGGCGTTGACCTCGCCGTTGGATTTCGCGAAGACGTGGTTCTCGCCCTCATAGCCGTAGCGGACTTCGCGCAGGCCCACGGCGCCGGCCATGTCCTGCAATTCGCAATCGCCATTGGCGCCGCAGGTGAGACAGTCGAGCGGGTGGTCGGAGATGTAGAGCTCCATCACGCCCTTGCGCAGCTGCTTCAGCCGCTCGCTCTGGGTGTGGACCACGAGACCGTTCATCACGGGCGTGGTGCAGGAGGCCGGCGTGCCGGCGCGGCCCTCGATCTCGACGACGCAGAGGCGGCAGGAGCCGAAGGCATCGACCATGTCGGTCGCGCACAGTTTTGGGATCTGGTGGCCGGCGTCCATCGCGGCGCGCATGATCGAGGTGCCCTCGGGCACCGTGACCTCTTTGCCGTCGATGGTCAGCGTGACCATCGTTGATGATTTGGAGCGCGGCGTGCCGAAGTCGACTTCCTCGATCAGAGACATTGTCGTTCTCCTATTCCGCGGCCTGAAGCGTGGTCGGGGCCGGGACAAAATCTTCCCGGAAGTGCTTCAATGCGCTGAGCACGGGGTAGGGCGTGAAGCCGCCGAGTGCGCACAGCGAGCCGAATTTCATGGTGTTGCAGAGGTCTTCGACCAGCGCGAGATTTTCGGCAACGCGTTCGCCGCGGATGATCTTCTCGATGGTCTCGACGCCGCGGGTCGAGCCGATGCGGCAGGGCGTGCACTTGCCGCAGGATTCGATGGCGCAGAACTCCATGGCGAAGCGCGCCTGCTTGCGCATATCGACGCTGTCGTCGAACACGACGATGCCGCCATGGCCGATCAGGCCGTCACGTGCGGCGAAGGCCTCATAGTCGAACGGCGTGTCGAACAGGGCGCGGGGGAAGTAGGCGCCGAGCGGGCCGCCGACCTGCACCGCGCGCACCGGGCGTCCCGTGAACGTGCCGCCGCCGATGTCGTCGACGAGCTCGCCCAGCGTCACGCCGAACGCGGTTTCGAACAGGCCGCCATGGCGGATGTTGCCGGCGAGCTGGATCGGCATGGTGCCGCGCGAACGGCCCATGCCGAAATCGGCATAGGCCTTGGCGCCCTCTGCGAGGATGAAGGGGATGGCGGCAAACGACAGCACGTTGTTGATGACGGTCGGCTTGCCGAACAGGCCATGATGCGCCGGCAGCGGCGGTTTTGCGCGCACCAGGCCGCGGCGCCCTTCGAGGCTTTCCAGCAGCGAGGTCTCCTCGCCACAGACATAGGCGCCGGCGCCGACGCGCACGTCCATGTCGAAGCTATGGGTCGATCCGCCGATCCTGTCGCCGAGATAGCCGCCGCGCCTGGCGGCCTTGATGGCCGCATTCATCGCCTCGACCGCGTGCGGATATTCGCTGCGGATGTAGATATAGCCTTTGGTCGCCCCCACAGTGATGCCGGCGGTGGTCATGCCCTCGATGACCAGGAAGGGATCGCCTTCCATGATCATGCGATCGGCAAAGGTGCCGCTGTCGCCTTCGTCGGCATTGCAGACGATGAACTTACGATCGGCCTTGGCCTGCGCCACGGTCTTCCACTTGATGCCGGTCGGAAAGCCGGCGCCGCCGCGGCCGCGCAGGCCCGACGTCGTCACTTCGTCGAGGATCGCGTCCGGGCCCAGCGACAGCGCGCGCTCAAAACCCTTGTAGCCGCCATGGGCGCGATAGTCGTCGAGCGAACGCGGATCGATCACGCCGCAGCGGGCGAAGGTGAGGCGGGTCTGGCGCTTCAGCCAGGAGATCTCGTCCGTGACGCCGAGCCGCAGCGCGTGCGGTCCGTCGCTCGCCATGGACTCGAGCACGGAGGCGACGTCCTCGGCGCTCACCGGCCCGTAGGCGACGCGGCCCGCAGGCGTCGCCACCTCGACCATCGGCTCCAGCCAGTGCAATCCGCGCGAACCGGTCCTGATGATCTCGATCGACAGGCCGCGCTGCCGCGCGATCTGGTCAAGCGCTGTGACGACGTCATCGGCGCCGACGGCGATTGCCGTCGCATCCCGAGGAACAAAAATCTTCATATTCATCGCTGCGCCTCCGCAACCAGCGCATCGAGGCGCTTCTCGTCGAGCCGTCCGACGAGGCGGCCGTCGAGCATCGCCGACGGCGCGGTCGAGCAGAGGCCGAGGCAGTAGATCGGCTCCAGCGTGACGCGGTCATCCGCAGTGGTGTTGCCAAGCGAAACGCCGAGCTTCGCCTCGGCGCGCGCCGCCAGCGCATCGCCGCCGGCGGCCTGGCAGGCCTCGGCGCGGCACAGCTTCAGCACATGGCGGCCGGCCGGCTTGTGGCGGAAATCATGGTAGAAGGTGAAGACGCCATGGACCTCGGCGCGCGACAGGTTCAGCGCCTGCGCCACCATGGGAATGGCGGCCTCCGGCACGTAGCCGAACGCCGCCTGGAGCGCGTGGAGGATGACGAGCGTTGCGCCTTCCTGGCTGGCATGTTCGGCGATGATCTCGGCGCCGCGAATCTCGTTCCAAGGTTCGCATGAAGGCTCGTATGAAGGCTCAAAAACCACTGTCATTCTTCGTTCTCAAATTGAGCGTCCCTTCCGCAAACTATTTGGAATCATTCGAAGATCAATAAAGCTGTCTCATGCTGCGATTGCGAATTCGGATCGATTGGAAAGCGCAATCGACCGATACGGTCAGGTAATGAAACTCGTATCGGCTGCCGGTTTTTGCGTGTTGGTGCAGCCCCGGCGTGATAGCTTGCATGCCACGTTGGAATCCGAAGGGACGGACGATTGATCGACAAGCTTGAACTGCTGCTGGCGCTGGCCAAGGAGCGGCATTTTGGACGGGCGGCAGAGGCCTGCGGCGTGACCCAGCCGACCATGTCGACCGGGCTGAAGCAGCTCGAGGAGATCCTCGGCGTGATGCTGGTCCAGCGCGGCTCCCGTTTCCAGGGTTTCACCCCCGAAGGCGAGCGGGCGCTCGACTGGGCGCGTCGCATCGTCGGCGATGCTCGTGCGATGCGCGACGAGATCAACGGACTGAAGCATCAGCTCTCCGGCGAGATCCGTATTGCGGCGATCCCGACCGTGCTCGGCATGGTCGCGTCATTGACGACGCCGTTCCGTGCGCGGCATCCCGAGGTGCGCTTCAGCATCCGCTCGACGACGTCGTCGGAGGTGCTGGGGCTGCTCGAAAATCTCGAGGTCGATGCGGGACTGACCTATATCGAGAACGAGCCGATCGGCAAGGTGCGCACCATTCCGCTCTACAATGAGAGCTATCGCCTGCTCACCGCGCCCGATGGGATGTTCGGCGATCGCGAGATGGTGACCTGGAAGGAGGTCGGGCAGGTGCCGCTGTGCCTGCTGACGCCTGACATGCAGAACCGCCGCATCATCGACCGCGCGCTGCGCTCGGTCGGCGCGGAGGCGACGCCGACGCTGACATCGAATTCGCTGCTGGTGCTGTTCACCCACGTCAAGACCGGCCGGTGGGCGAGCGTGATGCCGGCCAAGCTCGCCGAGACGCTCGGCCTGTCCGACAAGGTCCGCACCATCCCGATCGTCGACCCCGAGGTCACCTACAGCATTGGTCTCGTCATCCCGCAGCGGGACCCGATGACGCCGCTGATCGCAGCGCTGGTCAATATCGCCCGCGAAGTCGCGCCATCGCTGCAATCGTAAAGCGGAATCTGTTTCGTTGATTCGATGCGAGCCGAGGGCTCGATCACCTCTCCCTACGGGAGAGGTGATCCGACGCCGATCCATCGTGCTCGAGGCTTCACGCCGCCGCCGAAATCCCAGCCGCCTTGACGGCGTCGCGCGGCAGCGTCACGCGGACGACGGTGCCGACTTCCAGCCTGGAGCGCAGCTTCATCGAGCCACCGTGGAGCTGTGCCAGCGAACGCGCGATCGCGAGGCCGAGGCCGGAGCCGTGATAGGTCTTGGTGAGCTGGCTCTCGACCTGCTCGAACGGACGTCCGAGCCGCGCCAGCGAGTGCGGCGCGATGCCGATGCCGGTATCGGCGATCATCAGCACGATCCTGTCCTCGAGCTGCCGGCTGCGCACCACGATGCGGCCGCCGTCGGGCGTGAACTTCACGGCGTTGGACAAGAGGTTGACGACGATCTGCTTGGTGGCGCGGCGGTCGGCGACGACAGAGATCGATTTCCCGATGTCGGCATCGAGCTCGAGGTGCTTGTCCTGGGCCCGGCCGACGACGACGCGCAAGGATTCAGCCAACGTCTGCGACAGGTCGAGCTCTTCCATGTCGAGCTTCATGCGGCCGGCCTCGATCTTGGACATGTCGAGGATGTCGTTGATGACCTCGAGCAGATAGTGACCGCTGGTCAGGATGTCGTGGCAGTATTCCTGGTACTTCTCGCTGCCGAGCTCGCCGAACATGCCCGAGCCCATGATCTCGGAGAAGCCGATGATGGCGTTGAGCGGCGTGCGCAGCTCGTGGCTCATATTGGCGAGGAACTTCGACTTGGTCTGGTTGGCTTCCTCGGCCCGGGTCTTCTCGCGCTGGTACTTCTCGGCGAGATCGGCGAGCTCGATGGTCTGGCGCTCCAGCGCGGCCTGCGAGCGCTTGAGGTCGATGACGGTGGCGCGCAGGCGCAGATCGTTGTCGACGAGCTTCTGCTCGTGCTCCTTGATGCGGGTGATGTCGGTGCCGACGGAGACGTAGCCGCCGTCCTTGGTCCGACGCTCGCTGATATGCAGCCAGCTGCCGTCGTCGAGCTGGGCCTCGAAGGTGCGCGCGCCCGGCCCCTGGGCACCGGTCTCGTTGTGGCGGGTGCGGACCTCGGGCATGCGGCCGACTTCCAGCACGGTCTCGTAGGAGGTGCCGGGGATCACCGCGGTGTCGGGCAGCTTGTGCAGGCGCTGGAAGTGCGAGTTGCAGAGCACCAGGCGGTCGCTGGCGTCCCACAGCACGAAGGCTTCCGGAATGGTCTCGATCGCATCGCGCAGGCGCAGGTCGGCTTCCACGGTCCGCTCGGCGAGGCTCTTCTGCTCGGTGATGTCGACCGCGATGCCGATCAGGTGGATGCCGGCATCACTTGCGCCGCGGGTTCGCTCGCAGCGGACGCGCAGCCAGATCCAGTGGCCGTCGACGTGCTGCATGCGGAAGGTCTGGTCGATGTGGTCGATCTTCCCGGAGATCAGCTGGTCGGCGATCTCGAACAGGTCGATGTCGTCGGACTTCACCAGCGCATTGACCTCGCCGAAAGTGAGCAGCTCGTTGCGGCCGTCGAGGCCCAGCATCGAGAACATCGATTGCGACCAGAAGATCCGGCCGCGCGACAGGTCCCAGTCCCACAGGCCGCAGCGGCCGCGGTTGAGCGCGGTGTCGATGCGGCCGCGCACCGCGTCGTTGATGAGGTCGCCTTCACGGGCGCGGGTCGACTGCCAGTGGAAGGCAAAGCCGAGGATCAGGACGACGAAGCCCGTGGTCGCCGACAGCGTCACGGACAGTGCTGCGTCCGAGCCCCAGATCGGCTCGTTGCGCTCCTGGATCACCGTGACGAGACCCGGCAACGACTTGATCGGCCGCGCGGTCGCCAGCGCCGTGTTGCCGTCAGGCAGCGTCATGTCCGCGACGTCGTTGTCGCGCGGCGGCGCCGCGAGCAGCTGTGCGGTGGTGATCGCATCGAGCAGGCGGTCGTTGCCTGCTGGATCGCTGTCGATCGGAATGCGGGCGAGGATGTGACCGTTGACGCCGGCCGAGGTGACGACGACGTGGCGGCCCGAGACCCTGGCCTTGTTCGGGATCATGTCGGGCAGCAGCGTCGGCAGGTTCTCGATGGCCTTCAGTCGCTCGGCGCGCAACGAGGTCGCGCGGTCGATGCGCTCGGCGAGCAGCTCGGCGAGCATCGAGATGTCGTTCTGGATCACCAGGCGCTTCTGGCGTGTCTGGTCGACGACTTGGACGAACGCGCCGAGGCAGATCGTGATGAGGAAGGCAATGATGAGCGTCGGCACGGCGCGACGCAGCGCCGGCTCCGCGATCAGGAGCCGATGATAGGCAGGTTTCGCGATCGATTGCGCCAATCCCTTGATCGAATCGGATTGGACGCACGCGTTCGCGGCGTCTGCGCGCGCCATGCCTTCGGCCCCCTGAAAACCTGTCTGCAACACCATTCGAAAGCAGCCCCACAACGCTTTCGAATCACAGCGATTTGAATCCAGTTTGCGCAGGCTGTCGAGAGTCAACGAAAGGTTAACGCGAAATAATTCTTATCCAATGCAGAGTTTGCGCGGCTTCTGCTCCGCAAACTCACGTGCATAGGAGTCCGAAACGAGAACGTGTGACTCCTCGCGCTTTCCGCCTCACGCGCGCGGTGGTTCGGCGTGGCTGATGACGCGCTTCACGCTCGGGAACGCGCGGCGCAAGCGGCGCTCGATCGCATCGACTTGCTCATGCACCTTGATCACGCTCATCGACGGCGCGGCGCGGCAATGGAAGTTGACGATCTCGCCGCCTTCGGTGTCGCGGACGCGCACATTATGGATGTCGTGAATCTCGCCGCCGGCGGCATATTCGGTGAGCGCGGCGGCGATGATCTGTACCCTGTCGGGCGCGGCATCGGCGCCGAACGGCAGTTCCGGTTCCAGCGGCTCGATATGGACGTCGACCTCGACGTCAGCGCCGAACTCTTCCTGGATGCTGCGCTCCAGCCTGTTGGCGACGTCGTGGGCGGCCTCGAGTTGCATGTTGGCGTCGACCTCGAGGTCGATGCTGACGATCAGCTTGGCGACAAGATCGTGCACCGTGACGTGGTGGATGGCGAGGCCGGAATTGCGCGCGATCACCATGATGCGGTCGCGCACGGTCTCGTTGTCGCGGGCGACGGGGACGGCCGTGAAGGACAGGTCGGCATCGCCGAAGGCCTTGCCAAGGGCGGCTTCGGCGTTGCGCTTGATGCCTTCGACGCGGTCGATCGGGTAGGTCCTGGGCACCTTGACGATGCTGTCGATGAAGGTGGTCGCCCCGACCATGCGCACGCGCAGCCGCTCGACGTCGATCACGCCGGGCACGCTGCGGATCGCGGCGGTGGCCTTGTCCTGTGCCCCTTCCGGCGCGCGGTCGACCAGCGTCTGCACCGTCGAGCCCGCCATGCGCAGGCCGAGCAGAGCGATCATCACGGCGACCGCGGCGGCGGCCGCGGCGTCGCCCCACCAGAAGCCGAATGCCGCAAGGATCAGGCCGATGATGACAGCGAATGAGCCCATGACATCGGAGGCAAAATGCAGCGCGTCGGCCGCGAGCGCCTGGCTCCGCGTTTCCCGCGCGGCCTTGTGCAGGGCGCGGGCGCGCCAGAGATTGACGGCGATGTCGAGCACCAGCACCACGAATGGCACGGCCGAGATCGTCGGCGGCGGGGTTCCCTCGCGCAGCCGGCTGTAGGATTCGACCAGGATGCCGCCGGCGAGCACATAGAGCAGGGCGGTCACACCGAGCGCGGAGACGCTCTCGAGCTTGCCGTGGCCGTAATGGTGCTCGTCGTCGGCCGGCTTGTCTGAGACCCGCACCACCGCCCAGGTGATGATGGTCGCGACCAGGTCGATCGAGGAGTGCAGCGCCTCGGAGATCAGCGCCAGCGATCCGATCGCGATCCCGACCACGAATTTGGCCGCCGCCATGCCGCCGCTGGCCAGGATCGAGATGGCCGCGACCGATGTCTTGTCGTGTTGTCCGCTCATGGCGGGGATTTAGCAGGGCGTTCGCGAACATCAAGCGACGATCCACAGAACTAGTCGCGAGTGAGTTGCAGGAGGGAAGCTGTTGCGAATGCTTCTGAATTGAAGGCGGGCCGAGTGTCCTTGCTCGGCTCTCGTAGGGTGGGCAAAGGCGCAAAGCGCCGTGCCCACCATCCCTGCGTGATCGCGCACAAAACGTGGGCACGCTTCGCTTTGCCCATCCTACGACACTGTCATTCCGGGGCGCCGCAGGCGAACCCGGAATCTCGAGATTCCGGGTTCGATGCGTCGCATCGCCCCGGAATGACGACCGTGGCCGGAGCTACGGCACCGTCACGACAATCTTCCCCAGGTGCTTGTTCGCCTCCATGTGCTCGAACGCCTTGTCGATGTCGGAGAACGCATAGACGCGGTCGATCGGCAGCTGAAGCTTTCGCGATTCCACCGCGCCCCAGATGTCCTTGCGGACCTCCTCAAAGATCGCGCGGACCTCCTCGATGCTGCGGGTGCGGAAGGTCACGCCGATATAGGAGATGCGGCGGGCGGCATGGAGGTCGAAGTTGAAGTCGGCATGGGTGCCGCCGAGCCGGCCGACATTGACGATGCGGCCCAGGATCTTGGTCGCCGCGAGGTTCTGGTTGGCGACCTTGCCCGAGACCTGGTCGACGATGAGATCGACGCCTTCGCCGCCAGTCGCCTTCAGCACCTCGTCGACCCATTTGGGATCGGAGGAATCGACCGCGAGGTCGGCGCCGTAGTCCCTCAGTCGTCCGCGGCGATAGGCATCGGTCGAGGATCCGATCACGAGCTTTGCGCCCTTGAGCTTTGCGATTTGCATGGCCATCAAGCCGACGCCCGAGCTCGCGCCCTGGATCAGCACGGCCTGCCCCGGCTGCACGCCACCGACAGTGACGACGGCGTTGTGCATCGTGGCGAGCGCGACGGGCAGGGTGGCGGCCTCCTCGAAATTCATGTTCGAGGGCGCGCGGAACAGCCGGCCATGGTCGGCAAGCGTATACTCCGCGAACGCGGCACCGCCCGAGCCCATGATGCGATCGCCGACTTTGACGCCCTTCGCATCGGGTCCGAGCTCGGCCACTTCGCCGGCCCATTCCATGCCGAGCACGGTGCCGACGCCGCCGGCCGCGCCATGGGCATGGCCCTTGCGCATACCGGTGTCGGCGCGATTGAGACCGCAGGCGCGGACGCGTACCAGCACTTGCGTGCCTTTAGGCTTTGGTTGAGCGACGTCGGAAATCCGAGCGCCTTCAGCGCCGTAGACGTAAGCCTTCATGAATTACTCTCGCTTCTTGCAGTGACTATTCCGCGGCTTGCGCGTTTGGTTGAACGATCATGCCTTCGAGCCGGCCGCGGATGATCGCCTCCGCCTCCCGCACGATGCGGGAGATCAGCTCGCCGCAACTCGGGATGTCCTGGATCAGGCCCTGCACCTGGCCGGCCGACCAGATGCCTTCGTCCGAATTGCCTGTGGCATAGACCATCTTGCCGCGGGCACCCGCAACCAGCTCGCGGATGTCCTCGAACCTGGCGCCTTCCTTCTCCATCGCGACGACCTTGGTCGAGACCTCGTTCTTGGCGACGCGCGAGGTGTTGCGCATGGTGCGGAAGATCAGCTCGGTCTCGCGCTCGTCATTGGCGACGATCTTCTCCTTGATGAGCTGGTGGATCGGGCTCTCCTTGGTCGCCATGAAGCGGGTGCCCATGTTGATGCCCTCGGCCCCGAGCGCCAGCGCCGCGACCAGGCCGCGGGCATCGGCAAAGCCGCCGGAGGCGATCATGGGGATCTTGACCTTGTTGGCGGCGGCGGGGATCAGGATCAGGCCGGGGGTATCGTCCTCGCCGGGATGGCCGGCGCATTCGAACCCGTCGATCGAGATGGCGTCGACGCCCATCCGCTCGGCCGAGAGCGCATGGCGGACGCTGGTGCATTTGTGCACGACCTTGACGCCGTGCCTTTTGAACTCGTCGACATGCTCCTGCGGCTTGTTGCCGGCGGTCTCGACCACCTTGATGCCGGCCTCGATGATGGCGGCGCGGTATTCGGCATAAGGCGGCGGCTTGATCGCCGGCAGGATGGTGAGGTTGACGCCAAAGGGCTTGTCGGTGAGGTCGCGGCAGCGCGCGATCTCGCGGGTCAGGTCCTCCGGCGTCGGCTGGGTCAGCGCGGTGATGAAGCCGAGCGCGCCGGCATTGGCGACCGCCGCGACCAGCTCGGCGCGCCCAACCCACTGCATGCCGCCCTGGACGATCGGGTGCTCGACACCGACGAGTTTTGTGAACCGTGTTTGCAGCATCCCTGTTTCCCCCGCGCCTCGCGCTGGCGCTCTGTTATCGGTTGATGAGGAGAAGGATGCCGCCGAGGTTAGGAAATGTCTATTGGGGGGGCGTGCGGTGAGGGCGGGGCCTCATGCGGACGGTGGGGGGTGATTCCGTGAGGCGGATAATCGAGATCTCGATCCGTCATCCCCGCGCAACCGCGAAGCGGTTGTCGCAGGAGGTACGAAGCATGGAACGCAACGCGTCCCATGGGAGCCTCGAAGGATGAACGGCCGTGCTGCGAGAGCCGGGCCGTCGCCCTTCGAGGCTCGCTCGCGCTGCTGCGCACCGCGGCTCGCACCCCAGGGTGACGGTCCTAGAATTGGCCCTGCTGCGTCAACGGACTCGTCATTGCGAGCGCAGCGAAGCAATCCAGAGTCCCTCCGCGGAAAGATTCTGGATTGCTTCGCTGCGCTCGCAATGACGGCGTGGCCGCTACTCCGCCGACAGCCGCACCATCTGCCGGCCGCCGTTCATCTCTTTCAGGCTGTTGACGAAGTTTTCCGGGCGCTGCCAGCGATACGGCACTTTCAGGCCCATGTACTCGGCGATGTCGCCGATGAAGCCGGTGCAGTTGGTGGTCTCGGCGTTCCAGACCGGCGAGCTTGCCTTCAGCTTCTCGATATAGGCGAACACGCGCTTGGCGTCGGCTTCGTTCAGATAGACGCGATAGCTCGCGGTCAGATAGTCCGGATCGAGATCGCCGTAGCTGGCGCCGGTCTCCGATGGCACCCAGGTGAGATGGCCGAGCACATAGGTCCAGGTGTCGCCGGCAGGCGTCAGCCCCGCGACCTCGACGGCGCGCTCGCTGGTCTTGCCGTACCAGACGAAGGCATGGCCCCAGCTCGCCGCCGTCCGCGCGCGGAAGTCGACGTAGTAGGGGCCTTTCTCCGCCCGCGTCACCGAGCGCCGCGTCGCTTGCGGCGTGGCGCGCGATGCGGTGTCGGTCGAGACAAGCGCACTGGCATCGGCCATGCGCTTGTTCGTTTCGTGTTTCGTTTGTTGGGCCGAGGCCGACGGCATCACGCACGCGATCATGGTCGCGAGCGCGAGGCCCGCAAGGATGCAGGATCCCGATCGATCAAACTTGTTCGTCACGCTGTGCCCCTCGACTGTCGGCCTCTTTTCGTTCGCTGGCGCCTCAGTAGCGCGCGGCAACCGGGCCAGGCGCCTTGCCGATCGGGGCCTTGCCAACGGGCCCCTTGCCGATGGGCATCTTGCCGATCGGAGCCTGCTCGGCCGGATAGACCGGCACGGGCTGGCGGCGCGGCAAATCTGCAGCGTTCGCAGCCGTCACCAGAGCAAGCGTCGCACCCAGAACAAATACAATCTTCTTCACAGTGATACCCCTAGCAGTTTGGCCCAAGCACGGCTGAGCCGTGCCCCCAGACACGCCTCAGAGATGGACGTCGGAATGCGACCAAGTTGCGGCAGCGGCGAGACATGTTGGCGGCATCTCTTGGGCGCGCGCAGATGTGATGTGGGTCGAAATGTTTCGCTTCACTCTGCCCATCCCGCGCGGCAACTCACCCGATCCGGTTCAGGCTGTTGCGGATGGTCGAGAAGATGCCGCCGATGTCCTTGCGCAAGGCATCGAGCGCGTTGAAATTCTCGAAGATGCGGGCGAGGCGTTCTTCGACCTCGCGCTTGCTCTTGGCCAGCGCATCGACGCGCGAGGTGAGAGTGGTGCCGCCGCCCGCCTCGATCTCGCCGACGGTCTTGGCCAGGAGATCCCTGGTGGCGCTGACCTCGGTGATCATGGCCTCGATGCCGAACACCGGCGCCTTCAGCGGCACGAGATCGGCTTGCGATTTCGACAGCTCCGCCTTGAAGGCGTTCAGCGTCGCCAGCGTTTCCTGCAAGGCGGCCAGCCGCTGGCGCGATTGCAGGACGAAATCGTTCAGCGCGTTCTGGCGATCGACGAGGGTCCTGCCGTCAGCGTCGGTCTCGATCTCGTCGAGCGAGCGTTCCAGCTGGGCCCGGCGTTGGGCGAGCTCCTCGAAATCGAGTCGGATGCTTTTCAGGATGTTGGCGCTGTCGTCGATGCGGGCGAGGCGCTGCTCGATCTCATCCTTGTTTTTCGACAGCGTCTCGACGCGTGTGCTGAGCGGGGTCTCGCCGCCGGTTTCGAGCTCGTCGACGGTCTTGGCGAGCCGCTCATGGCTGAGGCTGAGCTCGCCGATCAGGGCGTTGATGCCGGCGTCGGACGAGCGCAGCGGCACCAGCTCGGCATGGGATTTCGCCAGATCTTCCTTGTACTGGTTCAGCGTTGCGAACGTGTCCTGCACCGCGTTGACCCGGCCGAGCAGCGTCGACACGTCACGGGCAATATCCTTCAGCCGGTCGGCGAGATTGTTCTTGCGATCGTCGGTCTCGAGGTCGAGCAGCGCGCGTTCGAGCTGGTTCTGGCGGTCGCGGATCTCGGTGAAGACGGGCTCGACCGTGCGGCGCTGATCGGCGACCTTGCCGACGATCTCGCGCACCGTCTGCTGGCGGCGGCGGATCTCGGCGAGCTGGTCGTGCATGTCGGTCGACTGGTTGCGGCCCTGCTGGAGCAGCGCGCGCTGCTCGGTCTCGCCGAGCTTGTCATGCAATGCGGCGACAGCCTCCCGGGGATCGCTCTCGATCAGGTGCTGGACGGTGGCGTCGAGATGGTTTTGCAGGGCGTGCGCGACCACGACGTCCTCCCGGGTCTTCTTGAGGCGGTCGCGCAAGCTGTCGAGGCGGCGGTCCTGGCGTGAGAGCCGAAAGGCCGAGGCGCCGATCAGCGCCAGTCCGGCCAGCACGATCGCACCAGCCGCAATGCGCTGCGGCACCGGCAGGGCGATGAAGGCGGCAGGCAAATGGGTGATGTCGTAACCAAACGCCTGCGGGGCGAGAAACGCGATGGCGACGAGCAGGACAAACCAGGCAACCAGCAAAAACAGCCACATGGCGACGTCCTCACGTCCGCGCACATTTTCGCCATAATTGCTATTGGAGAGCGGAACCGAGATCAAGGGGCGGGCGGGCGGCCGGTGGTGTTGGACGGCGCGATCCACAGGCGGGTGCTTCGCAATCGTCGTTCCGGGGCGGCGCGGAAGCGCAGCGCCCGGAATCCATCAGGCAGCAGAGACGGTGGCGAAATGGATTCCGGGCTCGCGACTTCGTCGCGCCCCGGAATGACGGAGGAGAACGCGGCCGTGACGCCGAGAGGCTACAGCCTGAACTCGTTGGTCAGCTCGCCGATGCCGTCGATCGCGACCGTCACGATGTTCACCGGCTCCTTCATCACGCCGACACCGACCGAGGTGCCGACCGCGATGAGGTCGCCGGGGAGCAGGGTCATGTCGTGGGAGATCTTGCTGACCAGGGCTTGCGCGGAAAAGATCATGTCGGAGATCGGATAGTTCTGCCGTTCCGCGCCATTGAGGATGGTGCGGACCGTGAGCCTGGCCGGATCGAGGCCGGTCGCGATCACAGGTCCGAACGGGCCGTAATCGTCGATGCCCTTGGCGCGGGCCCATTGCGGAAAGGTGGGATCGCTGGTCAGGATGTCGTTGGCGGTGATGTCGTTGACGCAGGTGTAGCCGAAGATGAAGTGGTCGGCCTCGTCAGGCGAGACGCGCGCGCAGGTCTTGCCGATGACGATGCCGAGCTCGCCCTCATAGGTGGTCTTGCCGTCGTAATAGGAGGGACGGCGGATCACCGCGCCCGGCGTCGTAATGGTGGTGGTAGCCTTCAGGAGATAGAGCGGCTCAGGCGGTTCGGGCTGGTTCAGCTTGGCCGCGAGCGCATGGAAATTATTCCAGAGCGCGACGATCTTGCTGGGCGCGCAGGGCGCCAGCAGCTCGACCTCCGTCAGCGTCAGAATCTTGCCGGTCGCAGCATTCCGGCCGAACATCTCGCCCTCATGCACACTGATGCCTGGCGGCGTCAGTGTGCCGAAGCCGGTGGTGCCGCCGTGGCGGAAGCGCAGCCATTTCGTCGTCCCGGTGCTCATCACGCCACCGCCAGCGCGCGAGGATCAAGGGGCGCGGAGATGCCGTCATAGAGGCCGGCGATGCGGGCGCGCTGGGTCACCATCGCCAGCACGGAGTCGAGCGCGGGCGTCGGGATCCTGGTCAGGCGCCCCATCTCCTGCACCACGGTGACGAGCGGGTCGATCTCCATCGGACGGCCGCGCTCGAGATCCTGCAGCATCGAGGTCTTGTGCGCGCCGACCTTGCGGGCGCCCTCGATGCGGCGCTCGACATCGACGCGGAACTTGACGCCGAAGGTTTCGGCGATGGCTTGCGTCTCCACCATGATCGCGCGCGACAGCGCGCGCGTGGCGGGATCGCTGCAGATCACGTCGAGCGTCGCATGGGTCAGCGCGCTGATCGGGTTGAAGCAGACATTGCCCCACAGCTTGAGCCAGATCTCGTCGCGGATGCGGTCGAGCACCGGGGCCTTCAGCCCTGCGGCGACGAAGAGGTCGGCGAGGCGTTGCACGTCCGCGGTGATTTCGCCTGATGGTTCGCCGAGCGGGAAATTGCTGCCGTAGACGTGGCGGATCACGCCGGGCGCCTCGATCTCGGTGGCGGGATAGACGATGCAGCCGATCGCGCGGTCGGGCCCGAGCTCGCGCCACTGCCGCCCGCCGGGATCGATGCTCTCCAAGGTCGCGTTCTCATACGCGCCGCCGTGCTTGTAAAAATACCAATAGGGGATGCCGTTGACCGCGGTGACGATGCGGGTGTGCGGCCCGAGCAGCGGCTGCATCTTCTCGATCACGCCGGTGATCGAATGCGCCTTCAGCGTGACGACGACATAGTCCTGCACGCCGAGCTCGGCCGCATTTTCGGTGCAGCGGGGATGGACGGTGTGCGTCTCCTCGCCGGCGAGGAGTGTCAGGCCGCGCTCGCGCATCGCGGCGAGATGCGCGCCGCGTGCAACCAGGCTGACATCGGCGCCTGCGCGGGCCAGCTGCACGCCGAGATATCCGCCGATCGCGCCGGCGCCGTAGATGCAGATCTTCATGAAATCCTCGCGGGGTACCGGAAATTTGGGACGAGAGATCCGGTCCGGCTCGGATGCGTCCGAGCCGGGGCCGGTAGTCGCAGGGAAGTGAGACGTTTTAAGCTGCCGCTTGCGGCGCGCCGTTGAGGGCCTCGTCAACGGCAGCGGCGATGTCGCGCATGCTGATGACGGAGACGAGGCTGTAATCGTCGATCACGGGCAGGTGCCGGATGTGATTCCGGTTCATCAGATGCCGGACATGCTCGATCGTGTCAGAGGAGGTGCAGGAGACGAGCTGCTGCACCGAGACGAGCTGCGAGACCTTGACGTTGATGGCACCAGCGCCGTGCTCGGCAACCGCGCGCACCACGTCGCGCTCGGTGAACATGCCGACCGCGGTGTTTCCTTCCGAGCGGACCACGTCCTTCACCACCAGCGCGCTGATGTTGTTGGCCCGCATCAGCTTGGCGGCAATACCCACGGTTTCGTTCATTCGCACCGTGACGACGCGCGGCGTCTTCTTGCGCAGAATGTCTCCGACCAGCATGGCAACCTCCCTGGGTGAACGATGCAGGGAGTGTGGTATACATAATGCCAATCGTCAAGCGCTGGATTTGGTTGATCCGAAAATTCTTGCGGCAGCTATGCTGACGTTCGTCCTCATCGACAAAGAAAAAGGGGCGCATCACTGCGCCCCTCGATCGACGTGAAGATGTGTCGCGGCTCACGCCGTCCCGGTCTTGGCACGCGTCTCGGCGGTGGCGGTCGCGGGGCTGGCGCTCTCGGCCTCCTTGCCCAGGATGAAGGAGCGGCGCAGCGGCTTGATCACGAACAGCGCCATCAGCGCGGCCGTCGCATTCAGCGCCACGGCCACCACGAACACGGCCTTCCAGCCATAGGCGGTCGAGATCACGCTGGCGAGCGGGACGAGCAGGGAGGCGGTGCCCTTCGCGGTGTAGAGCATGCCGTTGTTGGTGGTCGCGAACTTCGAGCCGAAGGTGTCGCCGCAGGTGGCGGGGAACAGCGAGTAGATTTCGCCGAACACGCCGAAATAGACCGCGGTCGCGAGCACGAACACGATCGGGACGTGACCGTAGGCCGACAGCGTCAGCAGCATCAAGGCGGCGGTGCCGAAGGCGATGAACATGGTGTTCTCGCGGCCGATCGTATCAGACACGAAACCGAAGAACGGGCGGCCGAAGCCGTCGAAGATGCGGTCAAGCGAGATCGCGAAGGTCAGCGCCGCCATCTGGAAGCCGGCGAGCGAGACTGGCGTGTCGGCGATCTTGAAGTCGTGCGCGATCGGCGCGATCTGGGCCGCGGTCATCAGGCCGCCGGAGGCGACCATGACGAAGACGAGATACATGATCCAGAAAATCGGGGCGCGCAGCACTTGGGGAGGCGTGAAATCGATCTTGGTCTGCGGCAGGTTGAGCTGCTTCTTCTTCGGCGGGATCGAGAGTCGGGGCGGCTGGATGAAGAAGGCGAGCACGAACACGATCAGGCCCTGGCCGATGCCGAAGGTGAGGAACGCGTGCTGGTAGCCTGACGATGCGATCATGGCCGCGATCGGCACCACGGTGAGCGCTGCGCCCGCGCCGAAGCCGGCAGCCGTCGCACCGGCGGCAAGGCCGCGGCGATCGGGAAACCATTTCAGCGCGTTGCCGACGCAGGTGCCGTAGACCGCGCCCGCGCCCATGCCGCCGACGACCGCCGCGGTATAGAGCAGGGGAAGCGAGTCGGCGTAGGAGTTGAGCACCCAGGACAGCGCGATCATCACACCGCCGAACATGATGACGATGCGCGGGCCGTATTTGTCGACGAACCAGGCCTCGATCGGCACCAGCCAGGTCTCGGTGACGACGAAGATGGTGAAGGCGAGCTGGATCGCGGCGCGACCCCAATGGTACTTGGCGTCGATCGGGTCGACGAACAGCGTCCAGCCATATTGCAGGTTGGCGATCATCGCCATGCAGACGATGCCCATCACCAGCTGGAGCCAACGGAAACCTGTGCGAAGCGGCGCGGCCGTGACGGCGCCATCCGTGTTGGAAATCATCAACAACCTCCCAAGCGCCTGTCTGGTCACGACAGCGCCGTCCATCTGACGGAGTGTCGCAAATCTTGTGGCTTATGGTCGCAAGCGCGGCGAGCAGCTTGGTATACCATATCCCAGAATGCAAGCTCTATCTTGGGAGCAAGCCCGGGAAAAGTGCAGGGTTCCTTCGGCTTTTGGGTATTCAAGGGTATTCGGGAAAATGAAAACGCCCGGCGGTGAAGCCGGGCGTTTTCCACGACAGTTATGCTGCGATTGCGAAGTCAGATGGTCGAGTGCGCCACCACGACCCTGCGCCAGGGTTTCAGCACCAATAGCGCGAGCAGCGAGGCCAGGATGTTGGCGCCGGCAGCCAGGATGAACACGTTGTCCCAATGCCCGGAGCTTTGCTGCATGTAGTTCGCCAGTGGCACCAGCAACGCGGCGGTGCCCTTGGCGGTGTAGAGCAGGCCGGCATTGGTGGTCGCGAACTTCGCCCCGAACGTGTCGGTGCAGGTCGAGGGAAACAGCGAGTAGATCTCGCCCCAGGCAAAGAACACGAAGCCCGACAGGATCACGAACCAGATCGGATCGTGGCCCCAGAGATAGAGCATCCAGATGCCGAAGCCTTCCATGCCGAAGGCGATGAACATGGTGTTCTCGCGGCCGATCATGTCGGAGATCCAGCCGAAGAACGGACGCGTCAATCCGTTGAGCACGCGGTCGATCGTCGCTGCGAACGTCACCGCGGTCATGGTCATCCCGATCAGCGTCACCGGCACGGCGTCGACCTTCCAGTCGACCGCGATCGGTTTCAGGTTCGCCGTCACCATCAGTCCGCCGGCGCCGACGATCACGAACATGAAGTACATCAGCCAAAAGATCGGCTGGCGCAGAACTTCGGTCGGCTGGTAGTTGCGGCGGCTCTGCTGCAAGGCGGCATTGGCCACGACGTTCGGCACCTGGCCGGGCTTCGGCGCCAGCAGGAAGAAGGCGAGGATGCAGATGATGATGCCTTGTCCGAGGCCGAAATAGAGGAAGGTGGTCTGGAAGCCAGAGTCCTTGATCATGGCCTGGATCGGCGCGACCGTCAGCGCGGAGCCCGCACCGAAACCGGCTGCGGTAATGCCCGCTGCAAGGCCGCGCTTGTCGGGAAACCATTTCAGCGCGTTGCCGACGCAGGTGCCGTAGACGCCGCCGGCGCCGATGCCCGCGATGATCATGCCGAGATAGTAGCCGTTGAGCGTGGTGGCCTGCGCGTTGATGGCCCAGCCGATCGCGCAGAGCACGCCGCCGACCAGCACCACGATGCGCGGACCGTATTTGTCGACAAACCATCCTTCGACCGGCACCAGCCAGGTCTCGAACAAAACAAACAGCGTAAAGGCCCATTGGATCGAGGCGCGATCCCAACCGAATGTCTTCTGGATGTCGGGGACGAAGAAGGTCCAGCCATATTGGTAGTTGGCGATCATCACCATCGCCGCCACGCCGATCGCCAATTGCGCCCAGCGATAGGTGTCGCTGACGCGTGCGGCGGTAGAGGCCGTTGTTGCCTGCACCATGTCCGTCATGAATCCTCCAGTTGCGCTTCTGTCTTTTGAGCGAGCGTTGGCGGCATTCTTGTATTCATTATGCCAAGCTTCAAGCGCGCCAGACCCATTGTGCGCTTATGACGCAACCCCGTTGACCGGGGGTGCACGCGTGAGCCCGATCCCAAATAGAAATGGCTCCGCAGTGCGGAGCCATTCTTCAAAAGTAGGAATTCGCTGGATTTGCAACCGGCGCGACAATTCGACGCGCGGGGACCTCGGATGGTCCTTACAGGCCGAACCGGGGCAGGTCGCCGTTCTGGTTCGAAATCTCGGCGCTCGCCATCAGCAAGCGGTCGATCGCGGCCATGAGGCGGGCGAACAGCGAGGCGGAGGGTGCGAGCGCGACGGAAGCGGTCTTGGACATGGAATTCCCTTTCCCGAGACAGTCAGAACTGCTGTCTCATTTCGAAGGTTGTTTTATGTATACCAGATGCCAATGTCCATGCATGCCAGTGCATAGCAGCATGGAGCTCTTCGCATTGCAGCAAAATGATGCACTGAAAGGCCGATTTGGGCTTAAGACAACCAAATGCTGCTGAATCCGGGCTATTCCGTCTGACGCGATGCACAATCAAAGGTCTTGGCAGCGCCGTGCCGAGCCGGTAGTGGTGCGCCCCCTTCCATCCAACCGTCAGAGTGGTTCATGTCGAGCGCCTCGCCCGCCGTCTCGATCGGCATCGATTTTGGAACCAGCAATACCGTCGTCGCCCTCGCGGCAGACGACCGCCGGGTCGAAGCCATCCGCTTCGAGCACGGCGGGCAACGCCACAGCACCTATGTCTCGGCGCTGTGCTTCTGGGAGGACCGGCCGGGCGCCGGCGCCCAGGCCGAAGGCGGGCCGTGGGCGATCGAGCAGTTTCTCGAGGGGCGCCACGTCTACCGCTTCCTGCAATCGTTCAAGACCTTCGCGGCCAGCTCGAGCTTCAACACCACGCAAGTGTTCCGGCAGCGCTTCAAGTTCGAGGACATCCTCGCTGCGTTCCTGCGCACGCTGGCGCGCCATGGCGGCGACAAATTCGGCTTCGAGGCGGCGAACATCACCGTCGGCCGCCCCGTGCGCTTTGCCGGCGGCAATCCCGACGATGACCTGGCCATGCAGCGCTACCGCGCCGCCTTCGAACGTCTCGGTGCCGGCCATGCCCGCTATGTCTACGAGCCCGTCGGCGCGGCGTTCTCCTTTGCCCGAAGGCTGGAGCGCGATGCCACCGTGCTGGTTGCGGATTTCGGCGGCGGCACCAGCGATTTCTCGGTGATGCGTTTCTCGCGCGCCGGCGGCCATTTGCGCGCCGAGCCGCTCGGCCATGCCGGCATCGGCATTGCCGGCGACACGTTCGACTATCGCATCGTCGATCACATCGTCTCGCCGCGCCTCGGCAAGGGCTCGAGCTTCCGCTCGTTCGACAAGGTGCTGCCGATCCCGAACAGCCACTACACCAACCTGGCGCGCTGGCATCAGCTCGCGCTGATGAAGAGCAACGGCGACCTGCGCGAGCTCCGCGAACTCGCGCGCACGGCGCTGAAGCCGGATCAGCTTGAGGATTTCATCACCATCGTCGACCTCGACCTCGGCTTCTCGCTCTACCGCGCGGTCTCCGACGCCAAGGTCGCGCTGTCGGCCAAGGATGAGGTCGACTTCCGCTTCAAAGGTGGCGGCGTCGACATCGGCGCGGCCATCACGCGGAAGAGGTTCGAGTCCTGGATCGCCGACGACATCGCGCGCCTCGGCGCCACCGTCGACAAGGTGCTGGGCGAGGCCCGCATCACCGCGCGCGAGGTGGAGAAGGTGTTCTTGACCGGCGGCACGTCCTTCGTGCCGGCGGTGCGAAAACTGTTCGCCGACCGCTTCGGCAACGAGCGGCTGATGTCGGGCGACCAGTTCGAGTCGATCGCCTACGGCCTCGCACTGATCGGGCACAGTCCCGAGCCGGATCGCTGGACCGCGGATGGCGGGCTGAAGCCGCGCGCGTAGCTGCGTCAACTTCACGATCTTTACCTGGATGGCTCCGGGCGGTTACAAAGGCGGCGTCGGCCTGGCTGGAGCATGATCCGGAAAAGTGTGAAGCGGTTTTCCGGAAAGATCATGCTCAAAAAGAGTCCGATTTGAAATCCGGGAAAGGCCACGAGATGCGTGTTCTGTGCTGGATGATCCTGGCGGGTACGACAACGGTCCTCGGCGCCGTCCCGGCCACGGCTCAACGCTACGATCCGCGCTTTCCGGTGTGCCTTCAGAGGTGGTACGCGCGGGGCTTCATCAGCTACGACTGCAGCTATACGTCGATGGATCAATGCCGGATGACGGCTTCGGGACTCTCGGCCATGTGCCAGGAGAATCCGTATTGGCAGGGACGGTCTGGCCGCAACTCCCGGCGACGCCAAGGCGGTCCCAGCTAAGGTGTGATCCTGACAGGTGGCGTAGGGTGGGCAAAGGCGCTCTTGCGCCGTGCCCACCATCTGTTGGCGATAGAGGCAAATGGTGGCACGCTTCGCTTCGCCCACCCTACGATACTGGGGAGAGGTGTTCGCGAGCTACGGCTTGATCTCGGGCTCGACCAGGCGCGCAAGGTTGCGCAGCGATTCCTGCCAGCCGAGATAGCAGGCTTCCGGCGGGATCGCGTCGGGAATGCCTGATTGCGTGATGTCGAGCTCGGTACCGACAAGGACTTTCCTCAGCATCACCGTCACCTCGATCTCGCCGGGCAAGTTCGGATCGTCGAACCTGTCGGTGTAGCGCAGGCGTTCGCCAGGCACGAGCTCGAGATATTCGCCGCCGAAACTATGGCCGCTGCCGGTCGTGAAATTCCGGAACGACATTTTGAAAGTTCCTCCGACCTTCGGCTCATGCTGATGCACGGTGCAGGTGAAGCCGTTGGGCGGAAGCCATTTTGCCAGCGCATCCGCCTCCACGAAGGCGCGATAGAGTTTCTCGGGGCTGGTGGTGAGAACGCGGTGCAGGCGGACAGTGCTGGGCATGGTTGTTATCCTCATGAATTGATCGCCGTCGAGGTCTAGGGGCCGATCATGGCCCGAGGACGAACGAGGCGTCCGGGACCCGACAATTCGTCCCGGAATTTCTTGCGAGCCTCGAGGTCTTGACCTATGTCAAGCGTTCGATGGCGCGAGCTCTCCAAAAGGGGAGGGCTTCTTCATGAACGGAAAGCGCCGCGCAATGAAATTTACTGCTGACTTTCCGCACGTCATCGGCACCCGCCGCCTTGTTCGCTCGTCAGTGAAGCGCGCGTTGTGAGGGCCGAATACCTCGCACATCTCTCGCCACGTGGCCGCCTGAGCCTCGCGATCGTCCTCCTGGCATCGATCGCTGCAACGCTCTGGGCGGTGGTGCATGTTTGGCAGACGGCTCCGTCGCGCCACATCGTGCTGGCGTCCGGCCTGGAAGATGGCCTGCTGCACCAATACGCAAAACGCTACATCGAAATTCTGGCACGATCCGGGGTCACGGTCGAAGAGCGGATCACCAATGGTCCGGCAGACAATCTGGCTCTGTTGCAGGACCCGAAGTCCGGCGTGGACATCGGCTTCACCCAAGGCGGCCTGTCGCAGGCGTCCGACGCCAAGGACGTGGTCATGGTGGCGAGCCTCTATTATGTGCCGCTTTGGATTTTCTACCGCAAGGTAGAGCCGTTGAACTACGTCAATGAGCTGCGCAATCGCAAGGTCGCCATTGGTGTTCCCGGCAGCGGGGCACGTTCGTTCAGCGAGTCCGTTTTCGCGCTCAACGGTCTCACTCCCGACAATGTCACGATGGAGCCTTTGAGCAATCTTCCGGCGCTGATTGCGCTGCGCTCGCGCGAGGTGGACGCCGTCGTCTTTGTCGACGGAGCGGACAATCCCGCCGTCTGGAACGCACTGCGCGATCCGACCCTGAGCTTGCTGAACTTCACGCGAGCCGAGGCCTATCGACGACGGCTCAACTTCATCAGCACGCTCAAATTGCCATCCGGTGTGATCGACCTGGCGGACCATATTCCGGAAAAGGACATTGACCTGATCGGCACCAAGGTGATGCTGGCATCGCGCAGGGATCTCCATCCGGCCATCACGCTTTTGTTGGTCGACGCCGCAAGGGAGATCCACGGCCGGCAAGGTCTTTTCGAGGAGGCCGGCGAATTCCCAGGCACGGCCCAGGTGGACCTGCCTGTCTCGACCGATGCCGATCAGCACAGACGCTTCGGTCGGACGATCCTCTACCAATATCTGCCGTTCTGGATCGCGGCGTGGGGCGAGCGCGCAATCATCATCTTGTTGCCTCTGGCGGCAATCCTGTTGCCGCTGTTCCACTATTTGCCCCAATTGGTCCGCTGGCATGTCCGCTCGCGCATCTACCGGTGGTACGGTGAGCTGGCGCTGCTCGAGCGCGACATTGCCGCGCGCACAGGCGATTTGCCGAGGGACAAGTGGGAGGCCGACCTTGCCCGCATCGAAGAGGCCGTCGCCAGAATACGCACGCCGGCCGGATTCGCGAGCGAGGCCTATACGCTCCGTGAGCACATCAGCCTGGTTCGTCGCGCCATCGTCGCTCGCGGCCATTCATCGCCCGCCGAGCCGCGGGAGGTGACCCGGGTATCATAGCGCGGGTGGGGCAGAGCCTGTCCATGGGCGCGCTGTCGATGGCTTTTTGCCGTGCCTCGAGATCCGCTCGATCAATTCGCCAGGAGCGCAAGATTCGTCGACGTCACACGGTGGGCACGAGCACACCAGGTGCCGTAGGGTGGGCAAAGGCGCATTTGCGCCGTGCCCACGATCTTCCAACGTGGCGAAAGGTGGTGGGCACGCTTGCGCTTTGCCCACCCTACGAGGCTGGACTGGACCGTCGTCACGTTGAGACAGCGGATGCGCGGTGACGCGACTGCGTCGTTTCTTCTGATCGTCATGCCGGAGCCGGCACCGCCGGGCGTTTCACCAGCGTAAAGGCTGCCGCGGCGAGCAGGCAGAGGACCCCGGCGACGAGAAAAGCTGGAACGTAGGTCCCCAGCGCATCCCTGCTGACGCCGGCGGCAAAGGCCATCAGGCCAACGCCGAGCTGATGGGCCGCAAAGATCCAGCCGAAGATGACCGGGCCCATCTCTCGCCCGAACGCGCCGACCGTCAATTTTACCGTCGGCGGAACGGTCGCGATGAAGTCCAGCCCGTAAAGCATCGCAAAAGCGCTCATCGCGCCCAGCGTTGCGTTCGACTCCACCAGCCAGATCAGCGCAAGCCCGCGAAAGCCGTAATAGATCGCCAGCAGCCATCGGTTGTCGAAGCGGTCGGACAACCATCCAGAACCGATCGTGCCGACCAGGTCGAACACGCCGATCATGGCGAGCAGGCCTGCCGACGTCACGGCCGGCAAGCCGAGATCGCCGCAGAACGGGACGAAGTGGGTCGAAGTCAGCCCGTAGCTCGATACGCCGCAGATCAGGAAGGTCAGCGACAGCACCCAGAACACCAGCCGGGTTGAAGCAAGGCGCAGGCCGCGGAAGCTGATCGTCGCAAAGCTCTGTGTGGGAATTGCGGGGATCGGCGGCATCACCGTCTCCCCAAGCGGCGCCAGGCCCAATTCCTGCGGGCGGTCCTTGCCGAGCAACAGAAACAGGATGATCGACAGCAGAAGACCGAGTCCGGACGGCAGCAGCGCGACACGCCAGCCCCAATGTTCGGCGATCCACGCGCCGAGCGGCATGAAGATCAAGGTGCCGGTTGCGATCGATCCGTTCAGGAGACCGACCACCAGCCCGCGATGGGTCGTGAACCAGCGTACCGAAATGACGGCGGCGAGTTGCAGCGCCGTCAGCCCCGGCGCCAGGCCGAGAATCAGACCGAGGCCGAGCCACATCTCGAACCGGTTGGTCATGACGATCGTCAGCAGCAATCCGGCCAGCGCCAGCGTGCCGGCGATTGCCAGCATCATCCTCGGTCCGTAGCGGAGCATCAGGCCGCCGGCGAACGGTGCCACGAGGCCGAACAGCGCAAAGCGAAGTCCTTGCGAGGCCGACAACTCGCCCATGCTGACGCCGACGTCGGAAGCGATCTCCCGCATCAGGACGCTGGGCACGCCGAGCGCCGAGCTTGCAAACAGGGAGTAGAGAAATCCCACCGCAGCCATCACCCAGCCGTAGTGGATGTTTCGAGCGGCGGCATGTCGTGCAGCGAATTCCGCAAGCATGGCCAAATTCCTTAAAAGAAATGAATTCTCTGAAACAAGACAAGCCTATGCCGGTGCGGGTGTCCTCTCAAGGTGAAATTGAGGGCACAGTAGAGGAGCGCCGCGCCGAGTTTGCCGGCGTCTTTCGGATCACCTGAAGCATGCAGACCTCGCATCGCTGAGAGCTAGGGCTCGCCGCGGGCCATGGCCAAACCTCAGGCTACGAAAGCGTATCTGAGGCGCGCCTCACGGCCGTGACGCAAAGCCTCACACGCGTTCAGCCTTACTGGGGACCGCCTCGATGATCTGGTAGAGCGAGCCCGCGCGAGTCGTGCCGCGCGTCTCGAATCCGGCTGTACGACACAGCGCGGAATACTCGTCGTACGTTCTTTCCAGCGCACCGAGCATGACGAGCATATTGAGGTCACTGAGTTTCGAGATCAGTCCCTCGTTCGGCGGCTCCACGACCCGTTCAACGAGCAGCAGTCTGGCGTCATCAGTCATGGCGCGGCGGCAGGTCTTCAGGATGGAAATCGCTTCCTTGTCGTCCCAATCGTGGATGATCGCCCGCATCACATACGCGTCAGCGCCCCCCGGGACGCTTTCAAAGAAACTGCCGGCAACGATGTCGCACCTGTCGGCGACACCATGGCTGTTCAGAACTTCGGCCGCCTTGCCGACCACGTGCGGCTGATCGAACAGCGTTCCGCGCAGGCCCTTGTTTGCGGAGAGAATTCCCGCCAGCAGTTGGCCTTCACCGCCCCCGATGTCAGCAACGTGACGAAAGCGGCTGAAGTCGCAGGCGGCGATGATAGCCTCGATGGCGCCGCGAGAATTGGCCGTCATGGCTCGGTTGAAAATCGCGTTTTCATCCGGGTGGGTGCTGCGATACTCCCAAGCGCTCTGACCGTTGAGGTGCCGAAAGGCGTTCTCGCCGGTGCGGACGCTGTGTTCAAGATGGGCCCAGGCCTGCCAGGCATAAGGTCGGCCGACATAGGCGGCCCAGCCGTCGAGTGGCGTGGGCGAGTCGGAACGAAGGCACTCGCCCATCGCTGTGAGCGAGAACGTTCTGTTCTCGGCCTCATGGAAAACACCGGCTGAAGCCAGTGCCCGCAACAGCCGATAAAGCGTCCTCGGATGCGATCCGCTGAGCCGGGCAAGTTCATTGCTGCTTAGCGGCCCCTGACTGAGGTGGTCGGCGATGCCAAGGCGGGCCGCGACGTGAATGGCTTGCGAAATCTGATAGCCGTTAATCAGCCGCGTAAGATCCGAGAAAGCATTGGTCGTCATGGCCTCATCTCCTCCCTGGCTGTGCGCATAGTAAAGATGCATCGGGCGGGCATTCGTGCAAACGGATGATATCGGCATAAATTGCGGTCGCACGCTGTAGCACAACGAACGCCCTTCAACGATCTGTGACATGGCGATGGCGACAATTCGACTTCGGAGCAGTGATCAGACACCAATGTCTGTTCTGGGTCCGACAGCTGAACTTGTCGGCCGGGTACCTGCTCAATCCGCCTCTAACGGTACGTCGCGTCGGCCCTAAGGACGGCCCGGTACCCGGTTGCGAGCTTGACCTCCGGCAATTTGCTTCACCAACTCAGCGATCTGGTCGGCGCCTGCGAAGCCAAGGTCGGACAAATGAGAATTCAGCACGCCAGCTTCGGGCGCGTTAGCAAGCCTCGGCTGATGATCCTGGAGACTTGATCGCATAAGCTGCGTGATTTTGCTGCCATAATGATTGACTCATAGATGTAGCTGTTAACCGCAACTAGACCTTTAGAACGCAGTCGCTCCAGTTCTGCGGCGTCGAGTACGCTGGTTGGCCATTGTATAACATCAGCAGCGGCCTTCGAGTGAACCTGAGCATTCAGAAATTGGCCGCGGTTTTGTGGCGGCAAAAGCAGCGCCGGGGCCGATCGACATCGCTTGCAGAATTGTAGTGCTACCTGGCGAAAGCGGCCCGCCCGCGCCCACTATTGCTTGTTTCGGTTCTTGCTAGCCCCTCTGAGCGGCGGCGTCGATGCCAGCGCAGTTGCGGTCTCGGCCATTTGGATGCAGGTGAGCAAATCGACGTAGCTTTGGGTTCCTCCTGTTATGGCCTCACCTTCGCAGGCATCGCGGACAGCGGGCTTGGCCGACAACCACACCGTGCTGAGCTGCTGCTGCGCTGTCGTTTCATCGCGCATGCAATCGGTAAAGCTTTGCGCCAACGCCAGCCCCATCGACTTGTCCGTTTCGGACGTCGCCTTGCAAAGCGCTTCGACCTTCAGTTCGGGAACGCGATCAGAAGCCGGTATGACCATTGAACCCGCAAGCAGTGCAAGTGAGAGCAGGGCGCTGTTCATCTGTGTCTCCTTGCTAGAATTGCCCCGGCTGAGCCGGCGGTGGGGACCAATCGGACCTGAGATTGTTTGGATTGGCACGATCAAACAGATCCTGCCGCAACACGAAGCCGCGCCAGGCTGGAGAAACAGGGGACGGTGAACGCGAGACCTGAGCCTTTGCACCAGTTGGACGAACGTAATGGTCCGCTGCATGGGCTGGCGGAGCGAGCCCAATTTGAAAAGTCGCAAGCACGGCAACAAAGCGAGCGCTTATCATGGCTGTACTCAACGATCGAAAAGAAGGGATCGGATCGTTTGACAGTTGACAGTGCCCGCGCGCCGCCCGGACGCTGCAACCAATATGGGACAGGGAGCCACGGCATTTCGGGATCGACGTTGATTCAAATCAACCCAAACAACGCGCCTGACAATGCCGCGCCTGTCACTTCGTGATGATGTGCTTTGTCGGCGTCACAGCCGGGGGCGGCGCCGCAGGCGAGATGACAAAGGTCACCCAGGCATTCCAGCCCTCGGGCCGGTTTTCCGCGGCGAACTCCTTGTAAGCCTTCAGGTTCAGATAGCCCTGCATGTCGCCCACCGGGAAGATGAAGCCGACCTGCGGGCCTGCGGCCGCGACCTGCGAGCGGAAGCAACCGACGCGATCGCCGGAGCCGCTGTCGCAGCCGAGTTGCTTGTAGACGTAACCTACGAGACCGACCTGGACCTGCTTGGTCAGGAATTGTGAGGCGCCCCAATCGAAATGCATGTCGACGCCGCTCTGATACTGCGTGTCGGTGTTCTTGAAATTGTATGTGAGGCCGAGCACGCCGGACAGTTCATGCCCCGTCTGCGGATTGAAATAAGTATAGCCGCCGCCAGCGTCGATCGTCCCATGCCCGAGCCCGATATTGGCGAGGCGGGTCGACTGGTAAGCCCCGACCGGGATGTCGCCCATGACATAGGTCATGTAGTTGTTGACACCGGCATTCCAGCGCAACGCGAACTGTGGGATCAGGTCGCCGAAGCCTGTCACGGAGTCGCTGATGGAATCGAAGCGAGAGAAGGGAATCGAGCCGCCCGGCAGTGCCAGTGTGCCCGTGACCAATCCGTTAAGCGAGGTGGTATTCGCCCCGTAGATGCCGATCAGGCTGGCAGAGGCCTGACCGCCCAGCACCGGCGTTGCAAACACGTAGGTCGCGTTCAACAACCCGAGATCCACATTGGCATTGACGTTTGCGTTCAACGTCGCCGTCAGATTTGCAGGGATGCGCCCGATCTGAATCTCTCTCGCGCGGGCTACGTCGGCTCCGGCGGACACCGAGGTGTGATAGTAGATCGCGGCGGCCGTCCAGCCCGGCTGCTGAGGGGTGGCAGCGAGGCTGCCGAATGTGCCGGGAATCCAGAAGCTGATACCGCTTTCATCGGCCGAGGCCTTGGTCGGTACTGATGCGACGGCTGCAATTGCAATGACCGCAAACGCCTTCATCATCCCCATGATGACTTCTCCCGAACCACAAGCTTCGCTCAGTGGGGAGCGCCTGGTACGATGCCGACGATATGACAAAGGCGTCTACGCTGGCCACAACTACCTAAGGCAGCAGGAATATTTGGCAATCGAATGTAGCAAACGAAGCACAGTACAGCGCTATCTTACCTCCAGGGAGAAAGAACGGTTCAGGCTATCTCGGCAACGCGCCCATCCGCTCACGTTGCGCAGAAAAGTCGCTCCGAACTTGAACCACCATTTGATGCGTTGATCTACATCAAGGCCCTTTTTGATGCCGTGGGCAGATCATGATTCTTCATTTGGAGGGAGGAATTGCAATGAGCGCTGCCCGATCCTTCGTCTCTGCATTTGCGTTTACACTTGCCTTTTCAGCGCCGTCATTTGCGCAGCAGGCGCAACAAACCGCACCGCCACCCGGTTCGCCGGCCGCGACGATCACCATTCCCGGCAATCAGCTTCCGCCGCAACCGCAGAAATTCGGCGGGAAGATCGAGCGCGATGCCCGGGATTCGAAACCCTATTGGCCGGCTCGCGTGGTGCCCCCTAAAGGCGCGCCGAATGTCCTCCTGATCATCACTGACGATGCGGGTTACGGTGTTCCCAGCACGTTCGGCGGCGTGATCCCGACGCCCGCGCTCGACCGAATTGCGCAAAACGGACTGCGCTACACCAATTTCCATTCGACCGCGCTGTGCTCGCCGACGCGAGCTGCGCTGATCACGGGACGCAATCATCACTCGGTCGGCTATGGCGTGATCGCCGAGCAGGCGACCGGCTATCCCGGCTATGACAGCATCATCACCAAGGATAAGGCCACGATCGGCCGGATCCTGACCGACAACGGCTATCACACCGCCTGGTTCGGCAAGAACCACAACACGCCCGAATATCAGGCGAGTCAGGCCGGCCCGTTCGACCAGTGGCCGACCGGCATGGGGTTCGAATATTTCTACGGGTTCATGGGCGGCGACACCAACCAGTGGGAGCCCGGCAACCTCGTCCGCAATACGACGCCGATCCATCCCTATGTCGGCAAGCCCGGCTGGAATCTGATGACGGCGATGGCCGATGAAGCCATCGACTACGTCAACCGCATGAATGCGCTGTCGCCCGATACGCCGTTCTTCGTCAAGTTCGCGCCCGGTGCAACGCATGCCCCGCATCATCCGACGCCCGAGTGGGTGAAGAAGATCAGCGACATGCACCTGTTCGACCAAGGCTGGAACAAGCTGCGCGACACGATCTTCGAGAACCAGAAGCGGCTCGGCGTCATTCCGCAGAATGCGAAGATGACCCCATGGCCGAAAGACCTGATCAAGGAATGGGACCAGCTCTCGGACGACGAGAAGAAGCTCTTCATCCGCCAGGCCGATGTGTTCGCGGCCTACGTGGCTTATGCTGACAGCGAGATCGGTCGTGTGATCCAGTCGATCGATGATCTGGGCAAGCTCGACAACACCCTGGTCATCTACATCGAGGGCGACAACGGCACGAGCGCGGAGGGCCAGCCGACCGGTACGCCTAACGAAGTGGCGATGTTCAACCAGGTCACCCCGTCAGTCGAGGATCAGCTCAAATATTTCTACGACGTGTGGGGTACTGACAAGACCTACAACCACATGTCGATCGGCTGGGCCTGGGCATTCGACACGCCATTCTCCTGGACCAAGCAGATCGTCTCGCATTTCGGCGGCACGCGGCAGGGCATGGCGGTATCCTGGCCGGCTGCCATCAAGGACAAGGGCGGCATCCGCGCCCAGTTCCATCACGTCATCGACATCGTGCCGACCATTCTTGAGGCCGCACAGATCAAGCAGCCGGACATCGTCGACGGCATCAAGCAAAGCCCGATCGAGGGCGTCAGCATGATGTACACGTTCGATGCCAAGAACGCGAATGCGGCAACGACACACACGACGCAGTATTTCGAGATGTTTGCTGATCGGGCAATCTACAATGACGGCTGGATCGCCAGCACAAAGGTCCTGCGGCCGCCGTGGGTGACGGTCGCGAAGCTGCCGAACCCGGGCGACTATCCCTGGGAGCTCTATGACCTGCGCAACGACTGGACGCAAGCCGAGGACGTTGCTGCCAAGAATCCGGACAAGCTGAAGGAGTTGCAGGCGCTGTTCTGGAAGGAGGCGGAAAAATATCAGGTGCTGCCGCTCGATTCGACGGTGGCGTCGCGCATGATTACTCCGCGTCCCAGTCTGAGCGCGGGCCGCACGAACTTTGCCTGGACCCGACCGATGACCGGCACGCCGAACGGCGACGCGCCGAGCCTGCTCAACGCCTCCTATAACTTCAAGGTCGACGTCGATATTCCAGATGGCGGCGCCGAGGGCATGCTCGTGACGCAGGGAGGGCGTTTCGGGGGCTATGGCTTCTATGTCCTCAAGAACAAGCCAGTCTTCACGTGGAACCTCGTCGACCTGAAGCGCGTGCGTTGGGAGGGACCTGATCTGACCCCCGGCAAGCACCTGATCGAGTTTGACTTCAAGTACGATGGTCTTGGCGCGGCCACGATGATGTTCGGCGATTATACCGGCATCGGCCAGGGCGGCACCGGCACGCTGAAGGTCGACGGCAAGGCGGTGGCCACGGAGAAGATGGAGCAGACGCTGCCGTTCATCCTGCAATGGGATGAAGCGTTCGACATCGGCTCCGACACCGGCACCCCGGTTGACGACAACGACTATCAGACGCCGTTCGCCTTCACCGGCAAGATCAACAAGCTCACGCTCGACATAGAGCGGCCGAAGCTGAGCCCGGACGACGTCAAGCGATTGCAGGAGGCCGCGCGCGCGGCCGGTGATGGCCCCTCGGCCGATGCTAGCAAGACGGCCTCCGCCGAGCCGCAAGTCGGCACCGTTGGCCTCAGCCTCGTCGACAAGATCCAGTTGCGGATCGACAAGCGCGAAGGCTGCCGCAAGCAGGCCGAGGCGAAGGATCTCGGCATGATGGAGCGTATCAAGTTCGTCCAGGAATGCGTCAAGCAGTGATGCCGTATGCCGCCGGGCCGCCTCGGGCGGTCCCGCGGCAAAATTGACTTCACATGATCAGGAAAGACTTCGTCCTCTAGGAGGATTTACGATGAATACGCGCAAGGTCTTTGCGATTATCGTGTCGGCATCATCGCTCGCGTGGGCGACGGCGTTTGCACAGCAGGCATCACAGACCGCAGCGCCAATTGGTGCACCTGGTGCGACGATCACAATTCCCGGCAATCAGCTCCCGCCGCCCGATCCGAAATTTGGCGGGGTGATCAAGGAGAAGGCTTCCGACTCGACGCCCTGGTGGCCGCCGCGCGTTGTGCCGCCGAAGGGGGCACCCAACGTGCTGCTGATCATGACTGATGACCAGGGCTTTGGCGCGCCCAGCACCTTCGGCGGTGTCATACCAACACCCAGCATGGATCGGATCGCGAAGGCCGGACTGCGCTACACGAACTTCCATTCGACGTCACTTTGCTCGCCGACGCGCGCAGCGCTGATTACCGGGCGGAATCACCACTCGGTCGGTTACGGCGTGGTGGGCGAGATCGCAACTGGTTTTCCGGGTTACGACTCGATCATCCCAATCGAGAAAGGCACGATCGGCACCATCCTGAAAGCGAACGGCTACGCGACTTCGTGGTTCGGCAAGGACCACAACACGCCCTCCTATCAGTCGAGCCAGGCCGGACCGTTCGACCAGTGGCCGAACGGAATGGGCTTCGACTATTTCTACGGGTTTGTCGGTGGCGACGCGAGCCAGTGGCAGCCGAACCTCTTCCGCAACACGACCGCGATCTATCCCTTCCAGGGCAATCCCGGCTGGAATCTGGAAACTGCGATGGCCGACGAAGCCATTCAGCATATGAAGCAGCTCAAGGAGGTCGCACCGGACAAGCCGTTCTTCATCTATTACGTGCCGGGCGCCACCCATGCGCCGCATCACCCGACGTCCGAGTGGGTCAAGAAGATCAGCGACATGCATCTGTTCGACGAGGGCTGGAACAAGGTGCGCGAAAAGATCTTCGCCAACCAGAAGCGGCTCGGCATCATGCCCGAGAACGCCAAACTCACCCCTTGGCCGAAGGACCTGCCGGAATGGGATACGCTAAGCTGGGACGAGAAAAAGCTCTTCATCAAGCAGGCGGATGTTTACGGAGCCTATCTCGCCTATGCCGATCATGAGATCGGACGGGTCATCCAGGCGGTCGAAGACCTCGGCGAACTCGACAATACCCTGATCATCTACATCGGTGGCGACAACGGTGCCAGCGCCGAAGGCATGCTCAGCGGCACGCCGAACGAGTTCACCACCTTCAACGGCGTTCCCGTGCCGGTGAAGGACCAGTTACTCTGGTACCCGTTCTGGGGATCGGAGCGCACGTTCCCGCATTTCGCGGCGGGCTGGGCGTGGACGATGGATACGCCCTTCAAGTGGGTGAAGCAGGTGCCATCCCACTTCGGCGGGACGGCCCAAGGCGTGGTCATGTCCTGGCCCGGGCATATCAACGATGTGGGCGGCATCCGCCGCCAGTTCCATCACGTCATCGACATCGTGCCGACCATTCTCGAAGCGACCGGCATTTCGCAGCCCGACACCATCAACGGGATCAAGCAGATTCCCATCGAAGGCGTCGGCATGACGTATACGTGGGACAAGGCGAACGCCGACACGGCGTCGCGCCACAGCACGCAATATTTCGAGATGCTCGGCAATCGCGCCATCTATCAGGACGGATGGGTGGCGGCCACGACGCCTGCGACGCTCCCCTGGGAGCTCAGCACCAAGACGCCGCCCGATGTGATCACCGGCTACAACTGGGAGCTCTACAACGTCAAGGAGGACCCGACGCAGTTCAATGATCTCGCTGCGACGATGCCCGACAAGCTCAAGCGGATGCAGGATCTGTTCTACACTGAAGCCAGGAAGTACAACGTTCTGCCGCTCGACAACTCGACGCTGGCGCGCTGGAACACGCCGCGCCCGAGTCTCACCGCCGGGCGGACGGTCTTCACCTATTCGGGCGAACTGATCGGCACGCCGGCCAGTGCAGCGCCGGATATCCTGAACAAGAGTTACACGATCACGGCTGAAGTCGACATCCCCGAAGGCGGAGCGGAAGGGATGATCGTCACCCATGGCGGGCGCTTCGGCGGCTACGGCTTGTTCCTGAGCAAGGGCGAATTCGGCGTCGGACGCGGCAAGGTCGTGTTCCTCTACAACCTGCTCGACCTCAAGCGCACGACGTGGGAGGGGCCCGAACTGAGCGTCGGCAAGCACACCATTGTCTTCGATTACAAGCCCGATGGTCCAGGCCTGGGCAAGGGCGGAACGGGTGTGCTCTCCATGGACGGCAAGGAAGTGGCTCGGAATTCGATGGAGAACTCCGTCCCGGTCACGCTTCCCGAGGATGAAACCTTCGACGTCGGCCAGGACACGCGCACCGGCGTAGCGCTCGTGGAATATCGCTACGATCCTCCATTCAAGTTCACCGGCAAGATCAACAAGCTGACGTTCAAGCTCGAGCCGGAGCAGAAGCCACAAACGATAGGCAGCAAGAACTAGCACTCCATTGAGCCCGCGATCGACCTCAAGGCAGGAGAACGCCATGAACATCGCCAATCAGTTGATGAATTCGATCAGCCTGAGGCGTCGTGACCTGGGGCTGGGCGCTCTGGCGCTCGGTGCCGCCGCCACGTTGCCAGGATCGAGTACAGCGCAGACTCGAGCGGAAAAGCTGGGACAATTCCTGAAGGGAGAGCTGGGAGACCTTAAGGACCTGAAAGACGATGTGAAAGAGGAGGTCGCGTACCTGCTCGGCATGGAGTGCTACGTCTATGGCTTCCCGCTGGTCTTGATGGATGTGACGAACGGCGTCATGACAGCGACGTCGAAGTCCGGCGAATACAAGGCGCCGATCAATCAGTTCGGTCGAATGAGGGGCTATGTCAGTCCCGATTTCAAGGATGTCGTCCGAGTCAGTGTCAACTCGGTGTGGTCGTTCGCCATCCTCGATCTCGACAAGGAGCCGCTCGTTGCGTCGCACCCCGACACGAAGGGGCGTTACATCGTGCTGCAGTTGATGAACATGTGGACCGATGATTTCGCTTCGATCGGCAGCCGCACGACCGGCACCGGAGCCGGCAAGTTCCTCGTCGCCGGACCGAAATGGAACGGCACGTCCCCGTCGGACATCAAGGACGTCTACCGATGCCCGACGCGATTCGCATGGTTGCTCGTGCAGATGTCGGCCGCCGGCCCGCAGGACTTTCCGGAAATCCATGCCCTGCAAGATCAGCTCCTCATCACGCCACTCAGCGCATGGGGCAAGCCGTACACACCGCCCAACGACGTTCCGATCGATCCGACCGTGGACCTCACCGCGACGCCGTACGATCAGGTCCGACTGATGACGGGGGAGATGTTCTTCAAGCGTTTGGCGACGCTGCTGAAAGACAACCCGCCCTATCCGGCCGACACCAAGATGCTCGAGAAACTCAAGAAGCTTGGCATTGAACCGGGCAGGGAGTTGGACACCAGCAAGCTGGATCGTGCCATTATCAAGGGGCTGAACGACGCGCCGGGAGAGGTTTGGCTGAAGTTTCAGCAGGGGCCTTACGAAGCGCCGAACGTAAACGGCTGGCTAAACATCCTCAACATCGGGAGATATGGTACCGACTACGACACCCGCGCGCTTATCGCGTGGTTCGGGCTCGGCGCGTTGACGTCGGATGATTGCGTCTACCCAAGCGTATTGGTCGATGGCGACGGAAACGTCCTGGACAGCGCCGCCAAGTACGTTCTGCATTTCGGGAAGGATGAGTTTCCGCCCTCAGCCAGCGGCGTCTGGTCCGTCTCGCCCTATCGCGAGAATTTCTACGTGCGGAACGCGATCAACCGCTACGGGATTCTTTCGGGAATGCCGCTCAAGTATAACGCGGATGGTTCGCTGGACATCTACATCCAGGCTCAAACGCCCGGCGCCGACAAAGAGGCGAACTGGCTGCCATGCCCGCCGAGCCTTCCGTTCAACCTGACGATGCGCGTGTATCAGCCGAGCAAGCCGCTGCTTGATGGCAGCTACAAGATTCCGCCAATCAAGCGAGTGGGATGAGTTTCGTCTGGGCGGAGAGTTTCGACGTGTCTGAACACGGGTCCGCGACGAGATGGACGGTTGTAGCCGCGGCCGCGGAGGCCGCGGCTACCGGTCTAGTTCTGTTCGTTCGGCCATCATGGTTCGCGTGGCTGGTGTTCGGCGCCGAATTCTCCGACGCCGGCATGGCGCTCGGCCGGTTGACGGCTATCGCTTTACTCGGATTGACGCTCGCTACTTGGCCATCGGCCACTGCGAGCAGCCTGACGTCATCCATTCGTGCGCTACTGCTCTACAACGTGCTGGCGACGATCTACCTTGCTTATGTTGGCATCGGGGGCCAGTTGACGGGCATACTGCTGTGGCCGGCGGTCGCGCTGCACGCGATATTCTCCTTCCTCCTCGGTCGCTCATGGCGTGGAATGAGAGACTGGGAGACGGCGAAGACTTCTCGATTTAGCGGTTGAACTGGAGCTTGACGGTGTTCCTGCACGACTGCAGGTCCCTCGCGATATTGGAAAAGCGACATGTACAAGACACTCAGTTTGCTGGTGCTGGCAGGCACGATGGTTGGATCGACGACTTCCCGTGCCGAGACCGTTCAGGAAACCCTGCAGTCCATGCTCGGAGTACAGATCCGCTCGCAAGGCTTCGTCTGCGACAAGGCGCTCAGCGCCACCGTCGACCGGCGACGATCAAAGCCCGATCACGGGGTTTGGGTGCTCAAGTGCAGCAACGCGACCTACAGGATCAGCCGCGCGCCGGACATGGCGGCCAAGGTCGAGCCGCTTCGATAATGCGACTGCACGTCAAACCTCTTTCCCGACCAGGAACCCGCATAAGGTAAGGCGCTCGGATCGGCAGACGGACGTGGCAAAAGGCTCCGGAAAGAACCGCAAGCGTCAGAAACCCCCGGCAAGCCCGCGGCCGGCGTCGCCGTCTGAGACGCCGCAACGGCCTCAACCCGTCGCGCGCAAGCGAAGCCTCGGACCGGCGATCGGTTTCGGCTTGCTGGCTCTTGTGGCTGCCGGCGCGTTCTACTGGTTCGCGAGACCGGATTCTCCGATCCCGTCGCACGCGGCGGCGCCGAGCTTCGTCGGCAGCCAGACCTGCAGCGGGTGCCACGCGACGGAAGCGAAGCTTTGGCAGAGCTCCCAGCACCGTCACGCTATGGATCATGCCACCGAGGAGTCCGTGCGTGGGGATTTCAATGGTGCAACCTTCGACTATGCCGGCACGCTCACACGTTTCTTCCGCAAGGATAGGACGTTTCTGGTCGAGACCGACGGACCGGACGGCAAGCTCGCCACGTTCGAGGTGAAATACACCTTCGGCGTCGATCCGCTGCAGCAATATCTGATCGAATTTCCGGACGGCCGTGTGCAGGCCTTGTCTATCGCATGGGACACGCGGCCGAAAGAGCATGGCGGCCAGCGCTGGTTTCATCTCTATCCGGACGGCGCGATCACCCACGACGATCCTCTGCACTGGACGAAGCTGAACCAGAACTGGAACTTCATGTGCGCCGAGTGCCATTCGACCGACGTGCACAAGAACTATGATCCGGACAAGAATAGCTTCGCGACCACGTTCTCGGAGATCAGCATCGGCTGCGAGGCCTGTCACGGGGCGGGTTCGCGCCATGTCACGTGGGGCCGCCAGACGCCCTCCGCACGTAGCGCCGAAAACGGCCTGCTGGTCCGTTTTGACGAGCGCACCGGCATCACGTGGTCAGCCTCCGCCGGGACGCCGACGCCGACACGGAGTGCGCCAGCAGCAGCGCTGCGCAAGGAGGTCGAGACCTGCGGGCGCTGCCATGCCCGCCGCGGACAGCTTTCGGAAGATTGGACGCCGGGACGGCCGCTCTCCGAGACGCATCGCGTGTCGTTGCTCGACCGCCAGCGTTTCCATGCCGACGGCCAGATGCGCGACGATGAGGAGACCTACAACTACGCCCCGTTCAAGCAGAGCAGGATGTTTGCCAAAGGCGTAACTTGCAGCGACTGCCACGATCCGCATAGCGCAGCGCTGAAGGCGCCCGGGGACGGCGCCTGTGCGCAGTGCCATGCGCCGGACAAGTATCAGTCGCCCGCTCACCGGCATCATGCTGACGTCTCCCCGCCGCCGGGTTGCCCGTCCTGCCACATGCCGGAGCGTCGCTATATGGTCATCGACCATCGCCACGACCATGGCTTCCGCGTTCCGCGCCCTGATCTTTCCGTGCAGACGGGCGCACCGAATGCGTGCAACGACTGCCATCGTGACAGATCCGCGAATTGGGCCGCGCAACAGTTCGAAACTTGGCTTGGCCCTGGGCGGCGCGGCTATCAGACCTACGCGGGCGCATTTCACGCCGCTTGGCGCGAGGCGTCCGACGCGCAAGCGTTGCTGGCGGCGATCGCAGCATCGGACGACGTTGCCGGAATCGTCCGCGCCAGCGCGCTGGCCGAGCTTCCCGCGCCGATCTTAGATCTGACCCGGCGCGGACTTTCTGATTCTGATCCGCTCGTGAGGCTCGGCGCGCTCGATGGGCTAGAAGGAGCCCCGACCGATCAGCTCTGGTCGCTCGCCGCGTCGCAACTGACCGATCCCGTGCGTGGCGTGCGCATCCGCGCCGCCGAGCTTCTCGCCGCCGTGCCCGCTGCACGCCAGCCTGCGGCCGATCGCGACAAGTTCACACAGGCGGCTGCCGAATTCGTCGAGGCGCAGAAGCTGAACGCGGATCGGCCGGAGGCGCGCACGGCGCTCGGCAATTTCCTCGCCCGCCAGGCCAGCGCCGATCGGGCGGAAGCCGAATACCGCGCCGCACTCAAGCTCGATCCCTCGTTTGCGGCCGCCGCCATCAATCTGTCTGACCTGTATCGGCAACTCGGACGCGACAGCGACGGCGAGCGGGTCCTGCGCGAGGCTCTATCTGTGTCGGCGCAGGAGGCATCTCTCCACCACGCGCTCGGTCTGACGCTGGTGCGCCAGAAGCGCAACGAAGCAGCAATCGAAGAGCTGCAGCAGGCTGCGGCGCTGGACCCGGGCCAGCCGCGCTACGCCTACGTGTATGCAATCGGGCTGCATTCGGCCGGCCGGCACGATGATGCGCTTGCGGTCCTGAAGGAAGGTCTGCGCGGGCATCCCGACAATCTGGAACTGCTGTCAGCCGCACTGAATTTCAGCCGTGAGAAAGGGGACGCCGTTGCCGCTCTGGAGTATGCCGAGCACCTTGGGCGCCTCTTGCCTGGCGACACGCGCATGGCCGACGTTATCAGGGAGCTGAAGCGATAGGGCAGGGCATCAGGAAGAAACGTCTCGATGATAGCCTTTTACCGCTGTTTTGCCCGACGAGTCAAGAAAATTCGCTAAATACGAAATTTGCTCTTGGCCCGGCGAGGTTGGCTACTGTGCATGGGGTTGTTTTTGGTCTTTGGCGTGTGCTCGCAGCCGCACGGTCTTGCTGATGCAAAAAGGGCCGCCCCGAAGGGCGGCCCTTTCGTTTTGACGCAATGTGGTGCCGCTTACTCGGCGGCCTGCTTCTGCGGCGGGTCGAGCGCGCCCGACTTGTGGATCTCGGCGACCTGGTGATCGGAGAAGCCGAGCACCGCGCGCAGGATCTCGTCGGTATGCTCGCCGAGCAGCGGCGAGCGGGTGACGTCGCTCGGGCTATCCGACAGCTTGATCGGGTTGCCGACCGAGAGGTACTTGCCGCGGGTCGGGTGATCGACCTCGACCACGGTGCCGGTCGCGCGCAGCGACTGGTCCTCGGCGAGCTCCTTCATCGACAGGATCGGGCCGCAGGGGATGTCGTCCTTGTTGAGGATCTCCATCGCCTCGAACTTGGTCTTGGTCATCGTCCATTGTTCGATGCGAGCAAAGATCTCGTTGAGGCGCGGCAGGCGGGCCGCCGGCTTGGCGTAGTTCGGATCGGTCTTCCAGCTGGGCTCGCCGATCACGTCGCAGATCTTCTCCCAGACCGGGGCCTGGGTGATGAAGTAGATGTAGGCGTTGGGATCGGTCTCCCAGCCCTTGCACTTCAGGATGCGGCCGGGCTGGCCGCCGCCGGAATCGTTGCCGGCGCGCGGCACGGCATCGCCGAACGGAATGCCTTCGCCGTATTGGCTGTATTCCTTGAGCGGGCCGTGGGCGAGGCGCTGCTGGTCGCGCAGCTTGACGCGGGCGAGGTTGAGCACGCCGTCCTGCATCGCCGCGGTGACGCGCTGGCCCTTGCCGGTGTGGGTGCGCTGGTAGAGCGCGGTGACGATGCCGAGCGCGAGATGCAGGCCGGTGCCGCTGTCGCCGATCTGCGCGCCGGTGACGAGCGGAAGCCCGTCGCGGAAGCCGGTGGTGGAGGCGGCGCCGCCGGTGCACTGCGCCACGTTCTCATAGACCTTGCAGTCTTCGTACGGTCCGGGGCCGAAGCCCTTGATCGACGCGACGATCATCTTCGGGTTGATCTGCTGGATCTTCTCCCAGGGGAAGCCCATGCGGTCGAGCACGCCGGGGCCGAAATTCTCGACCAGCACGTCGCACTTCTTGATCAGCTCGGTGAGGACTTCCTTGCCCTTGGGGTTCTTGGTGTCGAGCGTGATCGAACGCTTGTTGTGGTTGAGCATGGTGAAATACAGGCTGTCCACGTTCGGGATGTCCTGCAACTGGCCGCGGGTGATGTCACCCACGCCGGGGCGTTCCACCTTGATCACGTCGGCGCCGAACCAGGCCAGCAGCTGCGTGCAGGTCGGTCCTGACTGGACATGGGTGAAGTCGAGAATGCGAACGCCCTCGAGCGCTTTGGTCATCTTGTATGCTCCGTACTCTGTCTGCCCCTGCACCCGCAGGGAATAAGGGTTGAGGGGGGACTACTTCTTCTTCTGCAGAACGCTCTGCGGATTGAGGTTGCCGATGCGGCCGCTTTCCGAGCCCGCGGCCGGATCGATCACGGCGTTGATCAGCGTCGGCTTGCGGGATGCCATGGCTTCATTCACAGCGCGCTTCAGTTCATCCGGCGAGGTCGCGTTCACGCCGACGCCGCCAAAGGCCTCCATCATCTTGTCGTAGCGCGCACCCTTGACGAACACGGTGGTCGCGGGATCGGAGTTGGCGCCGTTGACGTCGGTGCCGCGATAGATGCCGTCATTGTTGAAGATGACGACGCAGATCGGCAGGTTGTAGCGGCAGATGGTCTCGACCTCCATGCCGGAGAAGCCGAAGGCCGAGTCGCCTTCCACTGCAAGAACGGGGTGGCCGGTCTCGAGCGCGGCCGCGATCGCCTGGCCCATGCCGATGCCCATCACGCCCCAGGTGCCGACGTCGAGACGCTTGCGCGGGCGGTACATGTCGATGACGCCGCGGGCGAGGTCGAGCGTGTTGGCGCCTTCGTTGACGAGGATCGCTTCGGGATGATCCTTGATCACGTTCTTCAGCACGCCGAGCGCGCCGTGATAGTCCATCGGCGATTTGTTGTTCATCAGCTTCGGCGCCATCTTGGCGACGTTCTCTTCACGCTTGGACGACACCGCCTTGGTCCATTCGGCTGGCGGGGCGGTCCAGCCCGTTCCCATCGCCTGGTTGAAGGCGGAGACCACCGAGCCGATGTCGCCGACCACGGGCGCGACGATCTCGACGTTGGAGTCCATTTCCTTCGGCTCGATATCGACCTGGATGAACTTCTTCGGCTGATCACCCCAGCTCTTGCCCTTGCCATGCGAGAGCAGCCAGTTCAGCCGCGCGCCGATCAGCATGACGACGTCGGAGTCCTTCAGCACGGTCGAGCGCGCAGCGCCGGCGCATTGCGGGTGCGTATCGGGGAGCAGGCCCTTGGCCATGCTCATCGGCAGGAACGGCACGCCGCTCTTCTCGACGAAGCTCTTGATCTCCTCGTCGGCCTGCGCGTAGGCCGCGCCCTTGCCGAGAATGATGAGCGGACGCTTGGCGCCCTTGAGCACGTCGAGCGCGCGCTTCACCGACGCGGGTGAGGGGATCTGCGCGGGCGCAGCGTCAATCACCTTGACCAGCGACTTCTGGCCGGCCTCGGCGTTCATCACCTGGCCGAACAGCTTTGCCGGCAGGTCGAGATAGACGCCGCCCGGACGGCCCGAGACGGCGGCGCGGATGGCGCGGGCAAAGCCGATGCCGATGTCCTGGGCGTGCAGCACGCGATAGGCCGCCTTGCACAGCGGCTTTGCGATCGCGAGCTGGTCCATCTCTTCGTAGTCGCCCTGCTGCAGATCGACGATCTCGCGCTCGGAGGAGCCCGAGACCAGGATCATCGGATAGCAGTTGGTGGTGGCGTGGGCGAGCGCGGTGAGACCATTCAGGAAGCCCGGGGCGGACACCGTGAGGCAGACGCCGGGCTTCTTGGTGAGATAGCCGGCGATGCCAGCGGCGTAGCCGGCGTTCTGCTCGTGACGGAAGGAGATCACACGAATGCCGGCGGCCTGCGCCATGCGGCCCAAATCCGTGATCGGGATGCCCGGCACATTATAGATGGTGTTGATGCCGTTCAGCTTGAGCGCGTCGATGACGAGATGGAAGCCATCCGTCAGTTCCTGCTCGGTGCCCGGTGCTTCGGACTTGGTCGCGGTGTTCAGCATGGGCCTTGTCTCCCTGATCTCAAGGTAGGTGGGGCGAATGGTTCGCCCTTCTGGTGAAGGTCGCTAGGTGAGCAGTTAAGTAAACAGTTCTTGGCCGTGCGCTTCGACGTAAGCGGCAAGGCCAAGGGTGTGGTCGCGGGCGCGCTTCTCGGCGAGCTCGGTGTCGCGCGCTTCCAGCGCCTCGATCATGCCGAGATGCTCGGGCAGGGAGGTCGCGGTGCGGTCCTTGCGGCCGATCGTCAGCTGGCGATAGCCGCGCACGTGCAGCAAGAGGTCGTTGGTGAGATCGACCAGCACAGGGGATTCCGACAGCGAGATCAGCGCCTGGTGGAAGGCGATGTTCGCCTTCGAATATTCCTCGACGTGATCCTCGGGCAGGCGGTCCTTGCCGAAATCCTTGAAGTAGTCGCGCAGCGCCGTGATGTCCTTCTTGCGCGCGGTGGTGGTGATCAGGCGCGCCGCCATGCTCTCAAGCGCCGCCCAGGCGCGGATCATGTCGACGATCTCGCTCTTGGTCCGGCGTACCACCATGATGCCGCGGCGCGGCACGGTCTTCACGAAACCATCCTGCTCGAGCATCGCGATCGCTTCGCGGATGGGCGTGCGGCTGACGCCCAGCCGTTCGGACAGCGCGCGCTCGTCCAGCATGACAGGCTCGGGCGTCGAATAGATGTCCATCTTGAGGATGGCTTCCTTCAAGGCGTCATACGCCTTGTTCTTGAAGCTACTCTCCGGGGCAATACGAACGATTGCGATGTCTGCCTCGGCCATGTTCGGCAACGCCTTGGTTGGTTTCCGCAGTGACACGACGATTCTCCTCCAGTGGGAGTCGTCTTTTACAGGAATATTTGCCGGAAAGTTTTTGGCATACCACATGCCAGAATGTCAAGCTGCCTATTTTTTGCGGCGTTATCGGCCGTGCTCTGGCTTGACAAGTTGGCTCCTGGCATACCAAATGCCATCGTTAGCCATTTTTGATCCAAGCTGGCGGAGTCATCAAGGCCTTTCAGCCCTCCGTTCCGCTAGGTGGAACAGGGCGCGGAGATGGCAAGTATCACGGGCAGCCGCATCACGCGCGCTTTGCAAAGCAAGAACTGAAGGTCAAGGGAGAAGCTCATGTCGAATTCCAAAGACGTCGTCCGCAAGGTCCTTGACCAGGTCAAGGCCGACAAACGCACCAGCCTGACAGCGCCGGAAGGCAAGGTGGTCTGCGATGCCTACGGCATTCCCGTGCCGAAAGAGGGCGTGGCGAAGTCGGCCGGCGAGGCCGGCAAAATGGCGTCGTCGATGGGCTTCCCGGTGGTGATGAAGATCGTCTCCCCGGACATTCTCCACAAGACCGAAGCGGGCGGTGTCATCGTCGGCGTCAAGACGGCTGAAGATGCCGAGAAGGCCTACGAGACCATTCTCGGCAACGCCAAGAAGTATAAAGCCGACGCCAAGATCGAGGGCATCCAGGTGCAGCAGATGCTGGCCGGTGGCACCGAAGTGATCGTCGGCTCGATCACCGACGGCTCGTTCGGCAAGCTGGTCGCCTTCGGTCTCGGCGGTGTGCTGGTCGAGGTGTTGAAGGACATCACCTTCCGCCTCGCGCCCGCGACCAGGGAAGACGCGCTGTCGATGCTCGACGGCATCCAGGCGCATGAAATTCTGAAGGGCGTGCGCGGCGGCGAGCCGGTGAACCGCACCGCTCTGGCCGATGTCATCGTCAAGGTTTCGCAGCTCGTCACCGATTTCCCTGAAATCGTCGAGCTCGACCTCAACCCTGTGTTCGCCACCGCCAAGGACGCGATTGCGGCGGACGTGCGTATCGTCGTCGACTTCGCCTACAAACCCAAGCCGAAGCCGCGTCCGACCGAAGAGATCGTCGCAGCCATGAACCGCATCATGCAGCCGAAGGCGGTCGCCGTGATCGGCGCCTCGGCCGAGGACGGCAAGATCGGCAACTCCGTGATGAAGAACCTCATCAACGGTGGCTACAAGGGCGAGATCATTCCGATCCATCCCAAGGCAGCCGAGATCCTCGGCTACAAGGCGTACAAGAGCGTCAAGGACGTGTCCGGCGTGATCGACGTCGCGGTGTTCGCGATTCCCGCGAAGTTCGTCGCCGGTGCGCTCACTGAATGCGGCGAGAAGAAGATTCCTGGTGCGGTGCTGATTCCGTCAGGCTTTGCCGAGGCCGGCGCGCCGGAGCTGCAGGCCGAGATCGTCGAGGTCGGCAAGAAGTACGACATCCGCCTGATGGGACCGAACATCTACGGCTTCTATTATACGCCCGCCAATCTCTGTGCGACCTTCTGCACCGCCTACGACGTCAAGGGCCACGCGGCGCTGTCGTCGCAGTCGGGCGGCATCGGCATGGCCATCATCGGCTTCTCGCGCTCGGCCAAGATGGGCGTCTCCGCGATCGTCGGCCTTGGCAACAAGTCCGATATCGATGAGGACGATCTGCTCGCTTTCTTCGAGCAGGATCCGAATACGAATCTGATCGCGCAGCACTGCGAGGACCTCAAGGACGGTCGCGCCTTCGCGGAAGCCGCCAAGCGGGTCTCCAAGAAGAAGCCGGTCGTTGTGCTCAAGGCCGGCCGCACCTCGGCCGGCGCGAAGGCGGCCTCGTCGCACACCGGCGCGCTCGCCGGTAACGACAAGATCTACGAGGACGTGCTGGCACAATCGGGCGTGATCCGCGCCCGCAGCCTGCGGCAGCTGCTCGAATTCGCCCGCGGCGTGCCGGTGCTGCCGACGCCTAAGGGCGAGAACGTGCTGATCATCACCGGTGCCGGCGGCTCGGGCGTGCTGCTGTCGGACTCATGTGTCGACAACGGCCTGTCACTGATGTCGATGCCGCCGGATCTCGATGCGGCCTTCCGCAAGTTCATCCCGCCGTTCGGCGCGGCTGGTAACCCTGTGGATATCACCGGTGGCGAGCCGCCGATCACCTACGTCAACACGGTGAAGCTCGGTCTGTCGGACGAGCGTATCCACTCACTGATCCTCGGCTATTGGCACACCATCGTCACCCCGCCGATGGTGTTCGCCCGCAATATGGTCGAGGTGAAGAAGGAGATGGAGGCCAAGGGCTTTGTGAAGCCAATCGTGGCCTCACTGGCCGGCGACGTCGAAGTCGAGGAAGCCGCCGAATATCTCTACCAGAACGGCATCCCGGCCTATGCCTACTCGACCGAGCTGCCGGTCGAGGTGTTAGGTGCCAAGTACAAGTGGGCGCGCGGGGCAGGGCTGCTCTGAGCCTAATCTCTCCGGTCATCCCGGGGCGGCGCGAAGCGTCGAACTATGGTGCGCACTTGTGCGCTTGAGGATCTCGAGATTCCGGGTTCGCGCTTTCGCGCGCCCCCGAATGACGCCAGCCACAGCGGCAGGTCGCGATGGGCAAGAACGTGATCCGGCGCAAATCGCCTGAGACACGATCGGCTGCGGAGGCCGATCGTGACGGCGGCGTGCAGTCTGTCGACCGCGCGCTGTCGATCCTCGAGACGCTGGCCGAGGACGACGAAGGTTATCGCCTCAGCGATCTCGCCGTTCGCACCGGCCTGTCGGCCTCGACCGTGCACCGCCTGCTGGCGACGCTGGAAAGCCGCCGCTTCGTGCAGTTCGACCGCGCCGAGTCCAAATGGCATGTTGGCGTCCGCAGCTTCACCGTCGGGGCGAGCTTCGCGCGGCGGCGCAATTTCACCGCGCAGGCGATTCCTTATTTGCGCAAACTGCGCGATCTCACCCGCGAGACCGCCAATCTCGCCGTTGTCGATGACGAGTTCATCATCGTGCTGACCCGCATGGAGAGCCGCGAGATCATGCGCTCGCTGACCAAGGTCGGCGGCCGCGTCGCGATGGTGACATCGGGGGTCGGCAAGGCCGTGCTCGCGACCTATTCCGACGAGGATGTGGGCGCGGTCATCCGCCATCACGGCATGCCGAGACTCACGGAAAAATCCATCGTGCGGCCCAGCGACCTTTTTAGAGAACTCGCGACGGTTCGCAAGCAGGGCTTTGCAATCGACGACGAGGAGGCTCAGATGGGCCTGCGCTGCGTCGCCGCCGTGGTCTACAACGCGCTGGCCGAGCCGCTTGCGGCAATCTCGGTGTCCGGGATGACCAGCCGCATCACCGATGAGCGATTGCCGGAGGTTGGCCGCATGGTCCGCGAGGTAGCGGCGGAACTAACGGCCGCACTCGGCGGCGTCGCGCCGGAGCCGAAGGCGTCCTAGTCGAGTACGGCCCTGATCACGTAGACATACAGGACAAACGTCGTGATCGAGGCGCAGGCCAGCGCGAAGCCGCCCCCGATTGAGAGTCGTTCGAGCTGAAACGTCTTAACGCCGCTCACCTCGTCGCGCACGAGCTCGCGCGAGACGCCCTGCGTTGGCCGCTGACAAGGACGCGTGTCAGCCAAAGGCCGTCACTATCAGGGACGGGCGCGCGCGAGATCTCGAGCACAGGCGGGCCATCCAGTACCATATGATCGGCCGTGCTGAACTGCCACAAGTCATCCCGCGGCGCGTTGACGAGGACGTTGAATTCCAGGTTCAGCCGGTTGCGCGCCCGCAGCGTGTCGAAAAGGCCCTGTAACGCATAAAAGGCGATCCGCAACATCTCGATGGGAAGGGCGAGGAGTCTGAGCATGGCCTGAGTTGATCGCGGCGGCGCGGGCGAAGTTCATTTCGGGCTGTAACGGATGAGGGAAGGGCGGCCGTAGCGGCGCCGTGCTATGCTTCCGCGGCCATCGATGGGCTGTGCCGGCCACGTGCCAGCGGCCGGTCCTGCCCAATGCGTAAGCAGAAGTGCCGTTTTAATTGAGTTGCCCCTCCTGCATGAGGGCGCAACCATTGCCGGACGAACCACGTCCGCCGGGAGCTCCGATGACCAAACTGACCCGCTTTGCCGTCGCGCCACTGCATTCGATGACGCGACGTCTCGCCGATGTCGCCTCTGCGCGGCTCGCACCCGACCTCGTCATCTCAGGTGCAAGGGTACTCTCGACCTATTCGGAGCGGATCCATCCGGGACGCGAGGTCTGGATCACGGGCGGCCGCATCGCCGCGGTGAAACCGGCCGGAACGGCGAAGAAGATGTGGAGCCACGTGCCGCTGTATGACGCCGCGGGCGGGATCATCGCGCCGGGGCTGGTCGATCCGCATATTCACATCGAATCTTCAATGGTGACGGCCTGCGCCTACGCCGAGGCCGCGCTGCTCAACGGGACCACCACGATCTTCTGCGACAGCCACGAGATCGGCAACGTCATGGACGTCGCCGGCGTCGAGGCGATGCTGGAGGACGCCCGTGAGGCGCCGCTTTCGATCTTTCTGACGGTGCCGAGCACGGTGCCGGCAACCTCGGCGGAACTGGAGACCGCCGGCGGCGACCTCACGCCCGACAAGATCGCCGGTCTGTTCGACCGCTGGCCTGAAGCCGTCGCGCTCGGCGAAAAGATGGATTTCGTGCCAGTGACCATGGGCGACGAGCGCAGCCACGCGATCCTCGCGGCAGCCCTGAAGCGCGGGCGACCCGTGTCCGGGCATATCTACGGCCGTGAATTCGTCGCGGCCTATGCGGCTTCCGGCGTCACCGACACGCATGAAGCGATCGACCGCGACATCGCCGACGATCTGCTCGATGCAGGCGTCTGGATTTTCCTGCGCGGCGGCCCGCCGACGACGCCCTGGCATTCGCTGCCGCAGGCGATCCGGACGATCACCGAACTCGGGGCCTCGCACAAGCGCACCGCAGTCTGCACCGACGACCGCGATGCCGATGATCTCCTGCTCTTTGGCCTCGACTGGGTGGTGCGCGAAGCCGTGAAGGCGGGGATGTCGCCGGAACAGGCCTGGTCGATGGGTTCGCTGCACGGCGCCACCCGCTTTGGCATGGAGGGGGATATCGGCGGGCTCGGCGGCGGCCGCCGCGCCGATCTCGTGCTGATGGACGACAATCTCAAGCCGCAATCGACCTGGTATGGCGGCGAGCTCGTGGTGGAGAACCGCAAGATCACGCCGCGCCTCGATCAGGCGCTGTCGCAGCGCTATCAATATCCGAAGGCGGCATACGCGACCGTGAAGCTGCCGGAGAAGATCAAGCTGACGCCGGAGCTACCGACAAAGGCCTGCACCGTCAACGCCATCAAGACCGCGCTGCCCGGCATTACGCTGATCCACGAGAAGGTCGCGATCGAGCCGGCCAAGGATTGGCCGTCGCTGTTCGCGCGGTATGACCTGTGCTTCGTCACTGTCGTGGAGCGTCATGGCAAGTCGGCCGGCAACGTCGCTTACGGCCTGCTAAAGGATTTTGGCCTGAAGCGCGGCGCGGTTGCCTCCAGCGTGGGCCACGACAGCCACAACATCATCGTCGCTGGCACCAACGAGCCCGACATGCAGGTCGCGATCGCTGCGATCAAGGAGCAGCAGGGCGGCGTCTGCGTCGTCGCCGACGGCAAGGTGAGGGCGCTGGTGCCGCTGCCCATCGCGGGGCTGCTCTCGGACAAGCGCGTCATCGAAGTGGCCGAAGAGGTCAAAGTGCTGAAGAAGGAATGGGCCGAGGCCGGCTGCACCATCCCCTACATGGGATTCAATCTGATTCCGCTATCGGTCATTCCGGAAATTCGCATCACCGACAAGGGCCTCGTGCTGGTGCCGCAGATGGAGCTGGCGCCGTTGTTCGAATGACCAGCTTTCACGCATTTCTCGATCTAACCAATTGAGACCGCCGCGTTTTTCCAGCGGCTGCCGCATCGTGGAAAATAAAATCGATCTCGTTGAGATGTGCATCTGCGCACCTGATGATCTCGCTCGCTGACTTAAACTTGAGCGAGGTCCGATATGGCGAAGATGCGAGCCGTCGATGCAGCCGTGCGTATCCTGGAGAAGGAAGGCATCTCGACCGCCTTCGGCGTTCCTGGGGCGGCGATCAATCCGCTTTACTCGGCGCTGAAGAAGCGTGGCTCGATCCGCCACATCCTGGCGCGCCATGTCGAGGGTGCCTCGCACATGGCCGAAGGCTATACACGGGCCAAGGCCGGCAATATCGGCGTCTGCATCGGCACCTCGGGGCCGGCCGGCACCGACATGATCACCGGCCTCTATTCGGCGATCGCCGATTCCATTCCGATCCTCTGCATCACCGGCCAGGCGCCGCGGGCGCGGCTCTACAAGGAAGACTTTCAGGCTGTCGACATCGAGTCGATCGCAAAGCCGGTGACGAAATGGGCGGTGACCGTGCGCGAGCCGGCGCTGGTGCCGCGCGTCTTCAGCCAGGCGTTTCATGTGATGCGTTCGGGCCGGCCGGGGCCGGTCCTGGTCGACATGCCGCTCGACGTGCAACTCGCCGAGATCGAGTTCGACGACGAGACCTATGAACCGCTGCCGGTCTACAAGCCCACCGCCACGCGCAAGCAGGTAGAGAAGGCACTGGAGATGCTCAACGCCGCCGAGCGTCCGCTGATCGTTGCCGGCGGCGGCATCATCAATGCCGACGCCTCGGACCTGCTGGTCGAATTCGCCGAGATCGCCAATGTGCCTGTGGTGCCGACGCTGATGGGATGGGGCACGATCCCCGACGATCACGTGCTGATGGCGGGCATGGTCGGTCTCCAGACCAGCCATCGCTATGGCAACGCCACGCTGCTGGAGTCCGATTTCGTGCTCGGCATTGGCAATCGCTGGGCCAACAGGCACACCGGCTCGGTCGAGACCTACACCAAGGGGCGCAAATTCGTTCACGTCGATATCGAGCCGACGCAGATCGGGCGCGTGTTCAACCCCGATCTCGGCATCGTGTCGGACGCGAAGGCCGCGCTCGAACTCTTCGTTGCCGTCGCCCGGGAGTGGCGACGTTCCGGCAGGCTCCGCGAGCGCCAGGCGTGGCCCGCGTCCTGCCGCGACCGCAAGAAGACCATGCTGCGCAAGAGCCATTTCGACAACGTTCCGATCAAGCCGCAGCGCGTCTATGAGGAGATGAACAAGGCGTTCGGCCGCGACACCACCTATGTCACGGTGATCGGCCTGTCGCAGATCGCCGGCGCGCAGTTTTTGGGCGTCTACAAGCCGCGTAACTGGATCAATGCCGGGCAGGCTGGTCCGCTGGGCTGGACCTTGCCGGCAGCGCTCGGCGTGCGTGCGGCGTGCCCGGATCGCGACATCGTCGCGCTGTCCGGCGACTACGACTTCCAGTTCCTGATCGAGGAGCTCGCGGTCGGAGCGCAGTTCAATCTGCCCTACATCCACGTCGTCGTGAACAATTCCTATCTTGGCCTGATCCGCCAGGCCCAGCGTGGCTTCGAGATGGATTATCACGTCCAGCTCTCTTTCGAGAACATCAACGCGCCGGAGATCGGCGTCTACGGCGTCGATCATGTCGCGGTGGCCGAAGGCCTCGGCTGCAAGGCGATCCGCGTCACCGATCCCAAGGACACGCAGGCCGCGTTCGCGACCGCACGCGAATTGATGGCGAAGCACCGCGTGCCCGTGGTGGTGGAGTTCATCCTCGAACGCGTCACCAACATTGCGATGGGCACCGAGATCGACAACATCGTCGAGTTCGAGGAGGTGCTGAATTTGCCGCTCGACGAGGTCGGGTCTGCGCGCGTGCTGCAGCCGGCAGAATAGGGGACAGCATCATGCCGAAATTCGCCGCCAACCTGACCATGCTCTTCAACGAGATGCCGTTCATCGACCGCTTTGCCGCGGCGAAGGCCGCAGGCTTTGTCGGGGTCGAGTATCTCTTTCCCTACGATTTCGACAAGGCGCAGCTCCGCGAACAGCTTGAGGCCCACGGGCTGACCCAGGTGCTGCACAATCTCCCCGCCGGCGACTGGACCGCCGGCGAGCGCGGCATCGCGATCATGCCCGATCGCACCGCCGAATTCCGCGACGGCGTGTTTCGCGCCATCGATTATGCCAAGGCGCTCGATTGCGAGCAGCTCAATTGCCTCGTCGGCATCGCACCTGCGGACGCCGATCCGCGCGAGCTTCAGGAGACGTTGGTCGGCAATTTGCGCTTTGCGGCTTCGACGCTGGCGCGGGAGAACATCAAGCTGCTGGTCGAGCCGATCAACACGCTCGACATTCCCGGCTTCTTCCTCAATGGCACGGAGCAGGCGCTACGGCTGATCTCCGAGGTGCGGTCGAACAACCTGTTTGTGCAATACGATATCTATCACATGCAGATCATGGAGGGTGATCTCGCTCGCACCATGCAGGAATACCTTCCGCAGATCGCCCACATCCAGCTCGCCGACAATCCCGGCCGGCACGAGCCCGGTACCGGCGAGATCAACTATCCCTTCCTGTTCCGCCATCTCGACGCGATCGGTTATCGTGGCTGGATCGGCTGCGAATACAAGCCGCGCACCACGACGCTGGAAGGCCTGTCCTGGCACGCCGCGCAGACATTTGAGACGTGAGACGCAGCCACAGCGGCGGTGCGCTCCCTCTCGCGCTTGGGGGAGCGTTGAGCGAGCGCGCGGATCGACTTACCTGATCGAGAGGAAACGAGACCATGATCGACATCGGATTCATCGGACTTGGCACCATGGGACGGCCGATGGCCGGCCATCTCCTTGCTGCGGGCCATCGCCTATTCCTGCATGACATTGCGCCCGTCGCCCCCGAGTTGATTGCCGCAGGCGGCGTCGCCTGCAAATCGGCCAAGGAGGTCGCGGAGGAAGCCGATGTCGTCATCATCATGGTGCCCGACACGCCGCACGTCGAGGCGGTGCTGTTCGGCAAGGACGGCGTTGCGGGCGGCCTCTCGAAGGGCCAGATCGTGGTCGACATGAGCTCGGTCTCGCCGCTGGCGACGAAGGAATTCGCCAGGAAGATCGAGGCACTCGGTGCGGACTACCTCGATGCGCCGGTGTCCGGCGGGGAGGTCGGCGCCAAGGCCGCGAGCCTCACCATCATGGTCGGCGGTCCCGAGCGGGCCTTTGGCACCACGAAGCCGATCTTCGACAAAATGGGCAAGAACGTCACGCATGTCGGCGCCAATGGCGACGGCCAGACGACCAAGGTCGCCAACCAGATCATTGTGGCACTGACGATCGAGGCGGTGAGTGAAGCGCTGCTGTTCGCCTCCAAGGCCGGCGCCGATCCGGCGCTGGTGCGCAAGGCGCTGATGGGTGGCTTCGCCTCGTCGCGGATTCTCGAAGTGCATGGCGAGCGCATGGTGAAGCGCAATTTCGATCCCGGCTTCCGCATCGAGCTGCACCAAAAGGATCTCAATCTCGCGCTCGAAGGCGCGCGCGCTCTCGGCCTGTCGCTGCCGAGCACGGCAGTCGCGCAGCAACTGTTCTCGTCCTGCACCGCGCATGGCGGCAAGGGCTGGGATCATTCGGCGATGGTGCGTGCGCTGGAACTGATGGCGGGCCACGAGATCGCAGCCAGCTGAATTGTTACGGCGTAACACTCTCAAGGTTTAATGCAACTTTCGTCACAGGGGAACCGGAACAATGGTGCGCCCCCGCGGGTTGAAAGCGCATACAACAACACTGGAGAGTGTAGATATGAAGACCCGTCTTGTGATTTCGTTGGCTGCCGCGTCGCTGCTGGCGTCGAGTGCAGCCTTTGCTCAGTCGACGACCGAAGAAGGCGCCAGGAACGGCGCACGCACGGGCGGTGAAGTCGGCGGCCCGATCGGCGCGATGGTTGGGGGCACCGTGGGTGCGGCGGTCGGCGCCGGTCTCGAGATTCCGAACGCGATCCTCGGCGGCATCCCGCGCGATGATTCAGTCGTGATTCACGAGCGCGTCGAGGTCGGCGAGCCGCTGCCCCCGACCGTGGTGCTGCGCCCCGTGCCGAACTACACCCAGTATCGCTACGCAGTGGTGAATGATCGCCGCGTGATCGTCGAGCCGCGCACGCGCCGGGTGATCAAGATCATCGACTGATCCGGTTGAACGTCAGGAATTGAAATGGCCCCCGCGGAGTGACGCTCCGCGGGGCCTTGTCGTCGACCATTGAATGTCAGAGCGGCTCGCGCACGCCGAGGCCGTGCATGAAGCGCTCGCGGATCTGCACGGGATCGCGGCGGGTGGTGCCGACGCCGGGTTTGTCGTCGATGCGGAGCGCGATCAGGCTGGGCTCGTCAGCCGACATCGCCTGATCGACCAGCCGCTCGAAATCCTCTTCGTCCGCGGCCCATGCGCTGTTGGTGAGGCCCGAGCCCTGTGCGATTGCAACGAGATCGGCGACGCCAGCGGCGGGCGTCGGCTGCGCACCGGTGATCTGGTAGATACCGTTGTCCATCACGATCATAGTCAGGTTCTTCGGCTTCAAGGCCGCGATCGTCGAGAGCGCGCCAAGTTGCATCAGCAGTGAGCCGTCGCCTTCCAGCGCGAAGACGCGTCGATCGGGCTGCGCCAGCGCCACGCCGAGTGCGATCGGGAAGGCGAGCCCCATGCTGCCCAGCATGTAAAAGTTCTGCGGGCGGTGGCCAGCGGCCCAGAGGTCGAAATTGGTATTGCCGATGCCGCCGATCACCGCTTCCTCATGCTTGAGTTTTGCGATCAGGCGCGACGTCACATCGAAGCGATTCATGATCTTGGTATTGCCAGTGTTCATGACGGCGCTCATTTGTCGAAGATCTTGCCGCCCGTGAGCAGCGGGTTGAGGATCAGCGCCACCGGCGCCTGTGTGGTGACGGCCTGCTTGATCGAGCGGTCGACGATGAATTCCAGCTCGTCGAGCCGGGTGATGGTGTGGTGCTCAATCGCCAGCGAATCCAGCACCGGGCGCATGGTGCGGCAGACCAGCGACTGGCCGTAGTTGAATTCGCCAAGCGTGCCGCGCTCGGAGACGAACATGATCAGCGGGATCTGGTAGGGCACCGCGAGCGAGGCGAGGGTGTTTGCCAGCGTTGCAAAGCCCGAGGTCTGCATCAGCACCGCGCCGCGCCGTCCGCCCATCCAGGCGCCCGAGACGATGCCGACGGCCTCTTCCTCGCGGGCGGTGGCAAAGGTCGTAAAGAAAGCATCGGCGTGCAGATTCTTGATCAGCGGCGTCAACACCCGGTCGGGCACGTAGGGAATGAGACTGATTTCATTCCGCTTCAGGGTTTGCAGGACGATGCCATGCCAGCTCTTGTCGCCGGATGCCTGCGTCGAATTATGCTGCTCCGCAATCGCCATTGCGTTCTCCCTCGCGCCGCACATGCTTCTTCTTTGGCCGTCTTCTTTTGCCGTCCTGGCGTTTGCCGAACTTGACGGAGCGGACGGGATTGTCAACATGTCCGGGCCGGCACCGTGATCTGCGCCAGACGGGCTCCCGTGGCCGGCACCGCCGTGCCATAAGCGGGATAATGAGAAACGGGAGGAACGCTAGGAACGGACGCGCATTGCGCTGACCTTGCGAGCCTCCGCGACAGAGCCGGAAGGGTCCTGATGTCGGTCAACAGCAAGCGCGTCTTCTACGTCAAATACCTGGCCAACCCTGTTTACATCGACATCCTGAAGACGCGGTCCGACGTACGGCTCGACCGCATCGAGAACGAGAGCCCAGAGGATTTTTACGCGCCGATCCTGAGCGCGGCGCATGTCTACCAGATCGGTGCCGCGCGAGACGAGTTGGCGCCGCACTTCCATGTCGACGCCGCCTTCCTGAAGCGCACACCAAACCTGCTCCTGGTCTCCAGCAACGGCGCGGGCTTCGATCCCGTCGATGTCGAGGCCTGCACGGATGCAGGCGTGCTGGTCGTCAACCAGTCCGGCGGCAACGCGCATTCGGTGGCCGAGCACGCGCTGGCGATGATGTTGACCTTGTCCAAGCGTATCATCCAGTCCGATCGCCGGCTGCGCCGCGAGGCCAATGTCAATCGCAACGAGCTCGTCGGCAACGAGGTCGAGCACAAGACCGTCGGCATCATCGGTCTCGGCAATGTCGGCCGCCGCATCGCCGCGCTCTGCAAGGGCCTGCTCGGCATGACGGTGCTGGCTTACGATCCCTTTCTCACCAAAGAGGCAATGGCCGAGCGGGGTGGCGAGAAGGTCGAGCTTGACGAACTGCTGCGCCGAGCCGATTTCGTTTCGATCTCCTGCCCGCTCAACAAGGGCAGCCGCAACATGATCAGCGTGCGCGAATTCGGCCTGATGCAGCCGCACGCCTATTTCATCACCACCGCACGTGGCTTCATCCACGACGAGGATGCGCTGCTCCAGGCGCTGCGCGACAAGCGCATCGCCGGTGCCGGTCTCGACGTCTGGTCCAAGGAACCGCCGCCGCCGGAGCATCCGCTGCTGCAGTTCGACAACGTGCTGGCAAGCCCGCATACGGCGGGTGTGACGATCGAAGCGCGCCGGAACATGGGCCGCATCGCAGCCGAGCAGGTGCTGGAGACGCTCGACGGCAAGCGGCCGCCGCGCATCATCAATCCCGAGGTCTGGCCCGTCTATGCCGAGCGCTTCAGGCAGGCCTTTGGCGTGACGCCGGGGTAGGGGCGAAGCGCTCTCTGCGCTGGTTACGCGGATGAAAACAGAACGCAACGGATTTTACTGATTGCGTCAGTGAACGCGTATGACTTGTCCTGTAGATCAGCGCCCATGAGCATCTCTTCGATTGCGACGTCAGGACTTTCTGCGGCGAGTTTGCGAGCGAACGTGGCCGCCAGCAACATCGCCAATGTTCGAACGACGGGTCCGCTGCCCGCGTCAAGCGGATCGCCCGCACCGGCCGGTGCGGGCAGTTCGGGCATTGCTCCCACGTTTCCGGCGGCCTATGTGCCGCTACGCGTCGATCAGGTCGACCAATCGAACGGCTCGACGCCGGGCGGTACGGTTGCGACCGTGTCGACGGTGTCGCCGAGCTATATCGCGCAGTCCGACCCGAGCGCTCCCTTCGCAAACCAGGATGGCCTGGTCGCTGCGCCTAATGTCGATCTCGCTGACCAATTCGTTCAGCTGGCGACCGCAAAATACAGCTTCATGGCCAATGCCAAGGTCATTCAGGCCTATTCCGAGACGGAAAAGTCCCTGCTCGACATCACCGCCTGATTGCTGACGGACTGTATCGGTGGCGGGAACCGCCGCCTTGCCTTGATCCGCGTCAAAATCTCCCTCCCCCAACCGGCCTAAATGGGATTAGAGTGCCGGCGGCGCAGCAGGAGGTCCCATGTCAACTTATGTCGTCAGGTTCATGAAGGACGTGCTCGGTGAGTACGGCCGGCAGAGCGAAGTTTGTCAGGGTACGCTCGAGATCGACGCTACCGACGAGATCGAGGCCACGGAGCGAGCGAAGGCAAAATTCTGCAAGGACCAGGCGTTGCATCACTGGTCGCTACATGCCGATCGCATCCAGGTCAGACCGTCCGATTTTCCGTCGTGAGGGCTAGCGGCCCGGCGCTGTGACCGGCGGGGGAGCCGTCGTCCCCGCACCGAGCGAACGTTGCACCATGACGGTGTCGGAGCAGCGGCCGTGGCGATAGGCGACGCCGCAGAGCAGGCCAGCGCGCGCGAAACCGACGCCTTCGAGGTCGCCGGCGTCGAACACAGGTGCGGCGAACAGGAAGTTGAAACGCTTGAAATAGTCCATGGCATGTCCCGAATCTGCGGAGCCGACAGGTCTCTGCACATTCGATGACTGTCCTATGACAGTTGGCGGCAATCGAGCACCGTGATCTACCGCTTCGTCTCGCCGAACACCACGGTCGGCACTGCGCGGTTGACGACCTCCCGCAACGCAAAACTCGATTGCACCCGCGCCACGCGCGGCAATCGCGACAGCTCGGTGCGGTGGATGCGCTCGAAATCCTGGATGTCACGTGCGAGCACGATCAGGATGTAATCGTCGGTGCCTGACATCAGGAAGCAGCGCACGACGGAAGGACACTTCACCACCTCCGCCTCGAAGGCCTTCAGGGCCTCGTCGCTCTGGCTCTCAAGCGCAATGCGCACCAGCACCGTCGTGGTGAGGCCGAATTGGGCGAGGTCGAGCGCGGCCTGGTAGGCCTGGATGTAACCGTCATCCTCCAGCGCCTTCTGCCGCCGCGCCAGCGCTGTGCTTGACAGGCCGACCTTGTTGGCGAGCTCGGTATGGCTGGCGCGCGCATTGGTCGTGAGTTCCGCGAGAATCGCGAGGTCTTTGCGGTCGAGGGCCAAGGTTTCGTTTCCGGCGTGAAAGGGCGTTTCCGCGACCGAAACCGGCGCGGGAAGGTCAAAGCTAGCGGATATTTGCACGAAACCAAACCGCCTGCGCCGCTACGATCTCAGCAGGAATCAAATGGAGACCAGCAGGATGCGTGTCGGTGTACCCAAGGAAATCAAGGTCCAGGAATATCGCGTCGGGCTCACCCCGGGCGCCGTCCGCGAATATGTCGCAGCCGGCCACCAGGTGACGGTCGAGACCGGCGCTGGCAACGGCATCGGCGCGTCCGATGAGGTGTACCAGCGGGCAGGGGCCTCCATTGCGGCGAGTGCAAGCGACATCTTCGCCAAGTCCGAGATGATCGTGAAGGTGAAGGAGCCGCAGAAGGGCGAATGGGCCCAGCTCCGCGAAGGCCAGATCCTGTTCACTTATCTCCACCTTGCGCCGGATCCGGAGCAAGCCAAGGGCCTGCTCGCTTCCGGCTGCACAGCGATCGCCTATGAAACCGTCACCGACGCGGCCGGCCACCTCCCCCTGCTCGCGCCGATGAGCGAAGTCGCCGGCCGCCTCGCCATCGAGGCCGCCGGCGCCGCGCTCAAGCGGACGGCCGGCGGTCGTGGGCTGCTGCTCGGCGGCGTGCCGGGCGTGCAGCCGGCGCGCGTCGTCGTGCTTGGCGGCGGCGTGGTGGGATTGCAGGCCGCGCGGATGGCCGCAGGCCTCGGCGCCGAAGTCACCGTGATCGACCGCTCGATTCCGCGCTTGCGCGAGCTTGATGATCTCTTCACCGGACGTGTGCGCACGCGCTTCTCGACGATCGAGTCCGTCGAAGAAGAAGTATTCAGCGCCGACGTCGTGATCGGCGCGGTGCTGGTGCCGGGCGCGAGCGCTCCGAAACTCGTCACGCGCGCGATGCTGAAATCGATGCGCCCAGGCGCGGTGCTGGTCGACGTCGCGATCGACCAGGGCGGCTGCTTCGAGACCTCGCATGCGACGACGCATGCGGAGCCGACCTATGAGGTCGATGGCGTCGTGCATTATTGCGTGGCCAACATGCCGGGCGCGGTGCCGGTCACCTCAAGCCAGGCGCTCAACAATGCGACACTGCCGTTCGGCCTGATGCTGGCGAACAAGGGCTTTGCCGCGATGCTGGAGAACCCGCATTTGCGCAACGGACTGAACGTGCATCGCGGCCGTGTCACCAACAAGGCGGTGGCGGACAGCCTGGGGCTGGAATTCGCACCGGTGGAAAGCGGGCTCGCGGCGTAGAGCCGCGAACCTACGCTTTCGTCAGCCTGTACTGTCGCATGTCCGGATCGTGTGTCATGCGCCAATAGTCCACGAAGCGCCATGGCATCGCCGAGAAAACGCGGCCGCTTGCGTTGCGATAGTAAGTGCTCATGCCCGGATGGGTCCAGATCATCGCCTCGTGCTCTGCATCGACCTTGCTGACGTAGTCGTCGAGCACATCCTGGCGGACATCAATCGCGGCGATGTCGTGCTCGATCATGTCGACGAGGCAAGCCGAGATGTAGCGGCTCTGACATTCCGACTGGAAGATGACGCTGCCGCCATGCGCCGGACCGGAATTGGGCCCGAGCATGCAGAAGAAGTTGGGGAAATCGGGCACGGTCAGGCCGAGGAACGCCGTCGGATTGTCGTTGGCCCAGGCCTGCCGCAAAGCCTTGCCGTCGCGGCCGCTGATGTTGAGGCGCGCGGCCATCTCGGTCACCTTGAAGCCGGTGGCAACCACGATGATGTCGGCGGGGCGGTGCGTGCCGTCGGCGGTGACGATGCCACTTTCGTCAAAATGGTCGATCGTATCGGTGATGAGCTCGACATTATCCCGCGTCAATGTCTTGAACCAGTTGTTGTCGAGCAGGATGCGCTTGCCATAGGGTGGATAGGTCGGCACACATTTTGCGATCAGGTCGGGCCGGTCCTTCAGCTCTGACAGGATGAAGTCGGTCAGCTCCTGGCGGTGTCGATCGTTGCCCTTGTTGACGGCGCGCTCCGGATGCGGCCAGGCCGGGTCCTTGCGCAGGAACGGCAGCAGGCCATCGCCGTAGCGCCAGAACATGTTGAAGCGATACCATTGCACATAGAATGGCAGGTGCGCGAGCAGCCAGCGCGCGCCCTCGGTGATCGGATCGGCATAGCCCTTCACCGGTCGCGCCCATTGCGCGCTGCGCTGATAGACCGTGACCGAGGCGACGCGGCCGGCAATCGACGGCACCAGTTGCATCGACGTCGCGCCTGTGCCGATCACGGCGACATGCTTGCCGTCGAGCTTGATGTCGTCCGACCACAACGCCGAGTGCAGGATCGTGCCCTCGAAGCTCTCTTCCCCCTTGAAGCGCGCGCGGGAGGGATCGTTGAGCTGGCCGATGGCCGCGACGAGCGCGGTGGATTCGAAGGTTTCTTCGCCATTGCACGTCTTCAGCGTCGAGATCCAGCGCCGCTTGCCTTCATCCCAGCGCGACGAGGTCAGCCCCGTGTTGACGCGCAGATGCTTGCGGATGCCGTATTCATCGGCGACTTTCAGGAGATAACCGAGCAGCTCCTCGCGCTGGCAGAAATAGCGTGTCCAGGCATTGCGTGGGCCGAACGAGTAGGAATAGGAGTGGTTCGGCGTGTCGACGCCGCAGCCGGGATAGCGGTTGATCCACCAGGTGCCGCCGAGCTCGGCGTTCTTCTCGACGATGGTGTAGGGGATGCCGAGATGGCGGAGCGCCACGGCGAGCGCGATGGCGCAGACCCCGGCGCCGACGATCAGCACGTGCTGCGCGGTGAGCTTCTCGTTCGATGGCCGCCTGGTCCATTGCGCTTCGCGCGACACAAAGCCCATCTCCTCGCGCATCAGCGGCGCATATTCCGGTGCGACATTCTCGCCGAGGCAGGCGCGCATCATCTTGAGCAGCAGCTCTTCGCCGGGATCGGTGATGACGGGTGTTGGCGTATCGTCGGCAAAGAGCTCGACCACGGCGGCACGGATCTCGTCCTGGATCTGTCGGGGGACGCCGGCCTCGGGATCGGGGATGAGACGGATGTCGCGCTTGGGAAGATAAGGAGGCTCGAGCCAGCGCTCGTCGCCGGTCATGTGCACCAACACCATGAGGAGGCAGCGGATGTCCCCTTCCGCAATGGCCGAGGCGAGGTCGAGGGGCTTGCGGGGAGATTCGATGTTCATCTTCTTCTTCTGATCTCCGGCGATCCCGTGACGGACCTGTGGGCGACGGCAGGCTAGTCGACCCGGATGGAATCGTCCATGCGGCCGGCTTCCGGGTCCAGGCTCCAGGTGCCAAATGGGGCGAAAGAAGAAAACTATTGCCGTGGGATGTTCCTGCGGAAGGAGTTTCCCCTCAAGGGACCAAAAACGCCAATCGCTTCCATTGCCGTTTTGGGCCGAAACGACGACATTCCATCCAGAAATTGATGGATTGACGGCCATGGAACGCACTGGATTTGAGCCCTTCGGCGAGCAGCTGGTGTCCGCGACGGACAGCCAATCGCAATCGCGTGCCTCAAAGCTGCTGCTTCGGGCCGGCACCACCGTATTCTGGACGCTGGTCGCAGGCATCGTGCTCGCACGTGCGGCGTTCTTCGAGCCGGGCGTCTATGACAGGTTCAGCCACGTGGCTTCGCTCGCCAAGGACCTGCTCTTCTGAGACGAACCGCTGTTTTGAGCCGGGTTATTCCACGCCGAGGATCAAACTTCCCTCGGCCCTGATATGTCGAAAACTTATTCCCCAACGCGGGCGCCGTGCGTATAAATCTTTCTCCTCTGGGAGAGATTTGTGTCGCAGAATCAAGCATCCAGCCAGGCCGACGCCAAGCCGACCACGGCCTTTAGCCGTATCGTCGCGCTGATTCCCGGCATTCTCCTTTGCATCCTTGTCGCAGGTGTTTCGGCCCTGCTGGAGCGGGCGGAGCTCGGCGTGTTCGAGCACCCTTATATCGAGGCGCTGGTGATGGCGATCCTGCTGGGGATGGCCCTGCGCAGCTTCTGGAAGCCGGCGCCGCGCTGGCAGGCCGGAATCGCCTTCAGTGCCAAGCAGCTGCTTGAAGTCGCGGTCATGCTGCTCGGCGCCTCCATCAGCTTTGCCGCCATCGCGGCCTCCGGCATCGCGCTGCTCGCCTCGATCGCTGCAGTCGTGGTGATCGCGCTCTGCGTCTCCTTCGGCCTGAGCCGCATGCTCGGGCTATCGACGCGGCTGTCGATCCTGATTGCCTGCGGCAATTCGATCTGCGGCAATTCGGCGATCGCGGCGGTCGCGCCGATCATCGGCGCCAGCAGCGACGAGATCGCGTCCTCCATTTCCTTTACCGCCATCCTCGGCGTGATGATGGTGCTCGGCCTGCCGCTGTTGATCCCGCTGCTCCAGCTCACCGCCACGCAGTACGGCATTCTCGCTGGGCTAACCGTCTATGCCGTGCCGCAAGTACTCGCGGCGACGGTGCCGGCCGGTCTGATCTCCACGCAGATCGGCACGCTGGTGAAGCTGATGCGCGTGCTGATGCTGGGCCCCGTGGTCGTCGGCCTCTCGCTGGTCGCCTCGCGCTGGCAGGCCGGCGCCAAGAAGACCAATGTCGGCTTCTTCCGCCTGGTCCCGTGGTTCATCCTCGGCTTCCTTGCGCTCGCGACCTTGCGCTCGCTGGAGATCGTGCCGGGCACAGTGGTCGCGCCGGTGACGAAGATCACGACGTTCCTTACTGTGGTTTCGATGGCGGCCCTCGGCCTCGGCGTTGATGTGCGCGTGCTCGCCAATGTCGGGGGCAGGGTCACAGCGGCTGTGACACTGTCGCTGATGCTGCTGCTGGGGATCAGCATCGCGCTGGTGCACTGGTTCAAGTGATCAAGGCAAGACTGCCGTAGGCCGCCGTAGGGTGGGCAAAGGCGCGTAAGCGCCGTGCCCACCACCTGTCTCCGTAGGCGAATTTCGGTGGGCACGCTCCGCTTTGCCCACCCTACGAGACTGTCATCGCCGCATGCAGAATCGCTACATCAAATCACGTCCGCCAGCGAATGCCCGTGCAGTTCGATGTTGAGCCCCTGCATGCCCATGTCGTTGATCTCGCCGCCCATCGCCTTCAGGCTCTCCTCGCGGATCAGCGACATCAGACCGCGGCGCAGTGCCAAAAATTCCGACGACATCATCATCGATTGCTGCCGCGGCCGCTCCAATGGAATCGGTATCTCCGCCTTGATCGAGCCGGGGCGCGCGGTCATGCAGTAGACGCGGTCGGACAGGAAGATCGCCTCGTCGATGTCGTGGGTCACGAACAGCACCGAGATTTTCAGGCGCTGCCACATGTTGGTGAGGATTTGTTGCATGATGACGCGCGTCTGCGCGTCGAGCGCGCCGAACGGCTCGTCGAGCAGCAGCACCTTCGGTCCCGTGGCGAGCGCACGGACGATGCCGACGCGCTGCTTCATGCCGCCGGACAGTTTCTCCGGGTAATGCTTTTCGAAGGCTTCCAGGCCGGCGAGTCCGAGCAATGTGCGCGCGGCCCGTTCGCGCTGCGAGCGCGGCATGCCGCGCATCTTGAGGCCGAACTCGACATTCTCCCGCACCGTCTTCCAGGGAAACAGCGAATATTGCTGGAACACCATGCCGCGTTCGGCGCTGGGGCCGTTCACACGCTCGCCGTCGACGGTGACGATGCCGGTGGTGGGTTTGAGGAAGCCGGCGACCGCGTTGAGCAACGTCGACTTTCCGCAGCCGGAAGGCCCGACGATCGAGACGAATTCGCCCGGCTTCACATGGATCTGCGTATCGGTGACGGCCTGAACCGGCCCCTCGATGCTGTCATAGCTGAGGGAGAAGTTCTTGACGTCGATATGGCCCTTCGGTTCGCTCGCAAGCATCTCGCTCATCTCGTCGATCTCCATGGCATCACCAGATGTCCCGCACCCCTGATCAGCAGGCTCGATCCGAGGCCAAGCACGCCGATCGCGATCATGCCGAGCGCGATGTCGGCATATTGCACCAGCGAATAGGCCTCCCAGGTGAAATAGCCGATGCCGTACTGGCCCGAGATCATCTCGGCCGCGATCAGCGACACCCATGCGACGCCCATGCCGACGGTAAGGCCGGTGAAGATGTGCGGCAGCGAGGCCGGAAAATACACCTCGCGGAAGATCGACCGTTCGCGCGCGCCGAGACATTGTGCGGCGCGCACCAGCACGGGGTCGACCAGCGACATGCCGTGCAGCGTGTTGACCAGGATCGGGAAGAACGAGCCGAGGAAAGTGATGAAGACGATGCTCTGCTCGTTGGTCGGCCACAGCATGATCGCCATCGGCACCCAGGCGATCGCCGGGATCGGGCGCAGCACCTCGGCCACGGGAAAGATGATCTCATGCACCAGCTTGAAGCGGCCCATGATCAGGCCGAGCGGCACGCCGACAACAGCGGCCAGCGAGAAGCCGATGAAGATGCGCCGGCAGCTCAGCAAGATGTGCATCAGGAATTTGGGATCGTGGATGGCCTTGACGAAGCTCGCATAGACCGCGAGCGGGGAGGGTACGTTGGTGAAACGCACGAAGAACACGACGCGATAGGTCGTGAGCAGGTGCCAGACCAGCAGGAAGGCGATCAGCGAGATGATGCCGATCGCGGTGGCGCGAAGCCGACCCTGGTTCAGCCGGTACCAGCGCAGCGCGAGCGTGCCGAAGGATGGCGGTGGCGCGGGTGGGATGGCGGCTGGCGCGAGGCCCGCCTGTGCAAGTGCTGCTGTTGCCGGCATACTGTCCTCGGGATGTCTGACGAGGGCGGGACTGCTCACGTCTTGTCTCCGCTGACGGCTGCCTTCACCGCGTCGTCGAAGCCGAGCACCTTGCCGCTGATCTTGGCGGCATAGGCCTCGGCGTCCTTCTTGAGCAGGAACGGGGCGACGTCACCATTGCCGACCGCAAAGAAGGCCTGGTCGGCGAATAGCTTGATGCCGCGCGTGGTGTCGAAGACGTAAGCGACGTTGATCTTCTTGCCCTTGGCCTTGAAGTCGGCATAAGCTCCGAGCGTGCAGGCGGCGGACGAGAACGGCATGATGCCGGCCTCATCGACCCAGACCTCGCCGGCCTTGCGTGGATCGGTGATCGGCTTCTTGCAGAAGGCGTCTTCGCCCCTGACCTCATAGTTCTTTGTGCTGCCCAGCTGCGCGTCATAGTCGAGCTTCATCGCGGCGTAGGCCTTGCGGATGTAGCTGTCGTCGACCCATTTCTTTGGATCGAACTCCTTCATGCGGCCGAGGTTTTGCAGCACCTTGACGTCGGCGCTGGCTGCTTCGATCAGCGCCGGCTTGATCGTCGGATCGGTGGTCATGTTGCCGCTCGGTCCCAGGAAGATGTAGACGACTTCCTTGTTGATGCCGGTCCATTCCTGGATCTTCTCGGAAGCAAGCTTGGGATCGTCGCGCAGCCACTGGTTGGCGGCGATCAGCGCCTTGAAATAGGCAACGACGACTTCAGGATATTTCTCGGCGAAGTCCGTGCGCACGACGATGCCGTGAAAGGTCGGCAAGTTCGTCTCGACGCCGTCGAAGATTTTTCGCGCGAAGCCGCGGAAGGGAAGCAGCTCAGCGAAGGGAACGAAGTCGGCATGGGCGTCGATCTTCTTCTCCTGGAGATTGGTCGAGCCGACCTCCGGGCTCTGGCTGACGAGCTGGAAGAAATCGGATGAATAGCCGCGGTCTTGCATCGCCTTCAGCACCATGCCGTGCGCAGCGGAGCCGAACGGCACGCTGACCAGCTTGCCCTTGAGATCGGCGAGATCGTAGTAGGGCGAGTCCTTGTGGACGACGATGCCGTTGCCGGAGCCGGACAGGCTGTATGCGGCGATGCCGATCAGCCGGCTCTTGCTTTCAGGGTTGCTCTCGAAGGTGAAGCCGTTCACGATCAGCGGATAGTCGCCCATCATGCCGATCTGCAGTTTGTTCGCCATCATCGCGTTGGTGACGGGCGGACCGGACGTGAAATTTTGCCACTCCAGCTCGAACTTGATGTTGGCGTATTTACCTGACGTGGGCAGATATTTTTCGAGAAGATGCAGCTGCCGGATGACGACGCCCGCGGTCACCGTGTTGGTCGTGGTGTCCTGCGTTCCGATGCCGAGCGTGACGGTTTCCGCCGAGGCCGGCTGGGCGAGGATTAGCGCCAGCGACGTCACCGACATCGCGATCGAGAGCGTGGGAAGATGGCGGACCATTCTCATCCTCATTCGGTTTGGATGTGCTGCGGTTGCCATGATTGGGGGAGGGCGCGGGCAGGGCAAATCCGGAATGACCGCGGTAGTCGATTAGTTGCCGGGAAAAGCTGATTGCATAGTCCTTGGGCAATCCTGCACTATAAAGCCGCTTGCCTGTGCACCTTCCTGGTCGGCTTTTTCAGTCGGAGGCTTGGCCGCGCATCTCCTCCAGCACGTCGGTTCGGCAGACCACGATCTGCGAGCGCTTGGTGATGACGATTCCCTTCTCCTGCATCCGCTTCAGGCTGATCGTGACCCATTGCCTGGTGGCGCCGACCATGTGGGCGATGTCGGCATGGGTGAAGGCGGCCGCGATCACGCGGCCCTCGGCATCCTCGACGCCGTAGAGCTCGACGAGGTGCAGGAGCAGATGTGCGAGGCGCTGCGTGATCGAGCGAGTTCCCAGCATCTGCGCCAGCGCCGAATAGCATTTGCCCTTGAAAGTCAGGCCTTCAATAAGACCGATCGCGAGGTTCGGGATCTCCGCGGCAAGGGACCGCAGTTCCCTTCCGGGCAGGTGCACGACGCTGCAATTGCTCGACGCGACGCCGGACCATTGATGCACCGTGCCCTCGAACACTTCGGGCCCGCCGACGAAGTTGCCGACATGCCAATAGGCGAGTGTGATCTCGCGCCCCTGCGGCGAGGTATAGAACACACGGATGCGGCCGCTTTCGATCAGCCAGATGCCGTCATGCTTACCGCCCTGGCTGAACAGCGTCTGGCCGCGGTTAAGCACCTTTCGCCGGCCCTGCTTCAGCACCAGTTCCCGCTCTCGTGGGCTGAGCTTGTCCATCAGCGCCGGCGGCCCGCCGATCCATTGCTGGTTCTCGGTCAGCAGCAGCGAGGAACTAGCTGCAGGTCGGACTGGCGGGGGAACCGCCCCGCGCACTGCACTTGCCGCCTGCAACATTGTCTGCCTCCGGAACGTTCAAATCGTTCTACAGATGAGCAATGTCCGTGCCAGATGGGGAGCTTGGTGCACGCCATTCACTCCGCTGTCATTCCCCGCGAAGGCGGGCGATCCAGTATCCCAGAGGCGTCGATGGGAAACGGAGGAGCCGCAGCGTACTGGATTCCCCGCCTTCGCGGGGAACGACAGCGAGGTTTGTGAAGACCCTACCGCCCCGCCAGACTCAGCAGATAAGGCTTCGGGTAAATCCCCCTGTTGTGTCCGTCGGAAAACGAGATGTTCAGCCCATAGCCGAGGTCGCCGATCTCGGTGATGGCGATTCCCGGAAACCGTTCAGGGAAACGTTCGTCGAAGCGGGCACGGGTGCAGTGAGCGCATTTGCAGGAAAGGCGGAGTTTCTCGGCGGGAACGCTGAGGTCATCACCCTCGGTGGTGCGGACGAGGAGCGTCGCGAGATCGGCGCTTGCTTCGTAGTCGGCCACGGTTGGCGCCATCAGGGTCATGGTCAAGACGAACCTCCTCATACTGTCTACGTCGCCGCCGGCGCGCGCGGATAGCAACTAATTGCCAGCGAGAGCATGCGATCGGACGGTTTGCCGCCTGCTCTGCAATCACCGCTCGCGAAATGTGAAACTAATCGACCGGGAATTCCACTTCCGAATTGCCGGACTCCGCTCTCTCCGAGAACCTGCGCGCAATCAAAGGAGAGACCATGAGCGCATTTCAGAAGGAAACGGTTTTGTCGGTCCGGCACTGGACCGAATCCCTGTTCAGCTTCACCGCGACGCGCGATCCCGGCTTCCGCTTCCAGAACGGCCAGTTCGCGATGATCGGGCTGGAAGTCGAGGGCAAGCCGTTGATGCGCGCCTACAGCATGGCCAGCGCCAATCACGAGGAAGCGCTCGAATTCTTCTCGATCAAGGTGCAGGACGGCCCGCTGACCTCGCGCCTCCAAAAGATCCGGGAAGGCGACATCATCCTGGTCGGCCGCAAGGCGACGGGTACGCTGATCACCGGCAATCTCATCCCGGGAAAACGCCTGCTGCTGCTCTCGACCGGCACAGGCCTTGCGCCCTTCGCCAGCCTGATCAAGGACCCCGACGTCTACGAGAACTACGAGACCATCGTGCTTGCCCATGGCTGCCGCCAGGTCTCCGAGCTCGCTTATGGCGAGCACGTCGTCGATGGCCTGCGCAATCACGAATTCTTCGGCCCCCTGATCCGCGACAAGCTGGTCTATTATCCGACCGTCACCCGCGAGCCGTTCCGCAATCGCGGCCGTATCACCGACCTTATCGCCTCCAACCAGCTGTTCGAGGATATCGGCCAATCCGACCTCGATATCGAGACCGACCGCATCATGCTGTGCGGGAGTCCGGCGATGCTCGAGGAACTGCACGCGATGTTCTCCGCGCGCGGCTTTGTCGAGGGCAATCACAGCCAGCCCGGTCATTTCGTCATCGAAAAGGCCTTCGTCGAGCGCTGAGGCGCAAATCGCGTCCCGGCGACAACTAATTGCTATCGCCGGACGACCACCTGAACAAATCTGATGCAAAGGCGCCGGAGATGCCGGCGGACCAGGAGCAAGCGATGGCACTAGATCAGATCGTCGACGGACTTTCGGAGGTTTCCTGCGATGTGCTCGTGATCGGCGGCGGCACCGCAGGCCCGATGGCGGCGCTGAAGGCGAAGCTGAAGAACCCGAAGGCCAACGTCGTCCTGCTCGAGAAGGCCAACGTCAAGCGCTCAGGCGCGATCTCGATGGGTATGGACGGACTGAACAACGCCGTCATCCCCGGCTACGCGACGCCGGAGCAGTACACCAAGGAAATTACCATCGCCAATGACGGCATTGTCGACCAGAAGGCGGTCTATAAATATGCCCAGAATTGCTACAAGATCATCGAGGAGCTCGACAGTTTCGGCATCCGCTTCCTGAAGAACGAGAACGGTGACTACGCCGTCAAGAAGGTGCACCACATCGGCACCTATGTGCTGCCGATGCCGAACGGCGAGACCGTGAAGAAGGCGCTGTACCGTCAGCTCCGCCGCGCGCGTATCCTGATCTCCAACCGCTACATGGCGACGCGGCTGCTGAAATCGTCCGACGGCCGCATTGCCGGCGCGATCTCCGTCAACACCCGCACCGCCGAGATCCTGGTGATCAAGGCCAAGGCCGTGATCCTCTGCATGGGCGCCGCCGGCCGGCTTGGCCTGCCGACCTCCGGCTACATGTTCGGCACCTACGAGAACGCCGCCAATTCCGGTGACGGCTATTCCATGGCTTATCACGCTGGTGCCGCGCTCGCGAACCTCGAATGCTACCAGATCAATCCGCTGATCAAGGACTATAACGGCCCGGCCTGCGCCTATGTCGCCGGTCCGTTCGGCGCCTTCACGGCGAACAACGAAGGCTCGCGCTTCATCGAATGCGATTACTGGTCCGGCCAGATGATGCTGGAGTTCTACAACGAACTCCTGTCCGGCAAGGGGCCGGTTTTCCTCCAGCTCAAGCATCTCCATCCCGACACCATCTCGGAGATCGAATCCACGCTGCACAAGGTCGAGCGGCCCACGCGCGGTCTGTTCCAGCAGGGGCGCGGCGTCGACTACCGCAACGAGTCGATCGAGATGCACATCTCGGAGATCGGCTTCTGCTCCGGCCACAGCGCCTCCGGCGTGTTCGTCGACGACAACGCGCGCACGACCGTGCCGGGCCTGTACGCCGCCGGCGACATGGCGAGCGTGCCGCACAATTACATGCTCGGCGCCTTCACCAATGGCTCGGTCGCCGGCATCGACGCGATGGAATTCGCCGACAATCACGACTTTGCCGAGTTCGATGCGGCCGATATCGCCAAGGAGCGCGATCGCGTGCTCGCACCGACCAAACGCGAGGACGGCATTCCGCCGAACCAGGTCGAATACAAGACCCGCCGCCTGGTGAATGATTACCTCCAGCCGCCGAAGGTCACGCGCAAATACGAGCTCGGCATGCGCCGCCTCGCCGAGACGCGGCAGGACATGCAGGAGCACATGATCGCACGCAATGCGCATGAGCTGCTCCGCGCGCTGGAAGTGCAGTCGATCATGGATTGCGCCGACATGGCCGTGCATGCCTCGCTCTATCGCGAGGAGAGCCGCTGGGGCCTCTACCACTGGCGCACCGATTTCCCGGAGAAGGACAATGAGAACTGGTTCTGCCACACGCTGCTGAGCAAGCAGAACGGCAAGATGACCAGCGAGAAGCGCGCCGTCGAGCCTTACGTCGTCCCGATCGCCGACGACGAGAAGGATCTCTACGACAAGCAGCGCATCCGCGCCACTGCCTGATCCACCGCAACAGAGCAACAGGAGACATCACATGCCTCTCGCGTCCTATCAGACATCGGTTCCGGTGGTCGTCGACGACGCCAAATGCATCGCCGACAAGGGCTGCACCGTCTGTGTCGACGTCTGCCCGCTCGACGTGCTGCGCATCAGCGACATGACCGGCAAGGCCTACATGGCCTATGATGAGTGCTGGTACTGCATGCCCTGCGAGGCCGATTGCCCGACCGGCGCCGTTACTGTCAACATTCCCTACCTGTTGAGGTGATCATGTCGAGCCCGTTCGAATCTTACGACGATCTCGAAGATGCCGACGAGCGGCTCCAGGCCGCCGATCCTGCCGAGCGCCGCGTCGCGATCATCGCGCTCGGCCATTCCGGCGATCCCGCGGCCGTCGCGCACCTCGCCAATATGGTGGCCGATCCCGACGCCGGCGTGCGCCAACAGGTGGCGATGGCACTCGGCGAGTTCGATGGGCCGGAGGCGGCAAGTGCGCTGGTGAAGCTGCTGGTCGATCCGGAAAGGATCGTCGCGGCGGCCGCGGCCGACAGCATGGCGGAATTCAAGGATCCCGCCTGCGCCGATGTCATCCTGCCGCTCGTCAAGCATGCCCACGCCTTCGTTCGTATGGGCGCGCTGCGCGCGCTGAAGGAATTGCGCTGCAAGGACACGCTCAAGCCAGCACTCGAAGCGCTGCAGGACACCGATGCTGCCGTCCGCGTGCAGGCGATCGGCGTGATCGGATTCCTCAAGTTGGAAGAATCGATCCCCGCGTTGACGGCACTGATCAACGACCCCGATGCGCATGTTCGGCGTGCCGCCGTCAGCGCGCTGGCGTTCTCGCAGATGAAGCCGGCAGCGGAGACGATCACCCGCGCACTGAAGGATTCGGATTGGATGGTGCGCGAGATGGCGGCCGAGACTTTGGGTCTCAACGCCAATGGTTCGCTCGCAGCCGACCAGCTCGTCAGCGCGCTCGGTGACGAATTCTGGCAGGTGCGGTTGAAGGCAATCCGCAGCCTCGGCAGGATGAAGATCGAGCGTGCGGTGCGTCCGATCGGCAATTGCGTCAATCACGACCAGGCGAATTTGCGCAAAGAGGCGGCCGCCGCACTTGGCGAAATCGCCCACGCGGACGGCGAAGCGTTCCTGGCCGTTATCGCCGACGATTCCGATCCCGATGTCCGCAAGAATGCGCGCTGGGCGCTGCAGCAGGTCGCGGCGCGGAAGGCGCGGGCAGGGGCATAGCGGCGAGGCATCCTGCCACTCTGGACTTCCCCCGCCAGACGTTTATTTGTCTTCGCCAATGGGATCGGCCGCTTGCGAAATGGGCTGGTCCGAAAAACAGCGAGGACGCCGGCCATGACGAATTTGACGGTTCAAGACCTTCTCCCCGAGGACGGAACGAAGGGAACGCTGGTCGGCCGCATCTGGCTGCCGCAGGCGAACGGTCCGGCCGTGGTCGCGGTGCGCGCTGACGGCGTCTTCGACGTCACCGCGAAATTTCCGACCGTCAGCGCCCTCTGCGAGGAGGACAATCCGGCCAAGGCGCTTGCCGCGATCAAGGGCGAACGCATCGGCGATCTCGAAGCCATCGTCGCCAACACGGCACCTGATGGGCGCGATCCGAAAAAGCCCTGGCTGCTCGCGCCGGTCGATCTCCAGACCCTGAAGGCCGCGGGTGTCACTTTCGCGATCTCGATGCTGGAACGCGTGATCGAGGAGCGCGCCAAGGGCAACCCGGCCTCGGCCGAAGCCATTCGCAAGGAAGTCACGCGGCTGATCGGCGACGATCTGTCCAAGCTCAAGCCGGGTTCTGACCAGGCGATGCATTTGAAGCAGGTGCTGATCGATCAGAACGCCTGGAGCCAATATCTCGAGGTCGGCATCGGCCCCGATGCCGAGGTCTTCACCAAGGCGCCGACGCTTTCCTCGGTCGGCACCGGCATGGATGCCGGGCTGCATCCGAAATCGACCTGGAACAATCCCGAGCCGGAGCTCGTGCTGTTCGTCTCCAGCCGCGGCAAGATCGTCGGCGGTGCGCTCGGCAACGACGTCAATTTGCGCGACTTTGAGGGCCGCTCGGCGCTTCTGCTGTCGAAGGCCAAGGACAACAACGCCTCTTGCGCGATCGGCCCGCTGCTGAGGCTGTTCGACGAGACCTTCACGCTCGATGACGCGCGCAAGCTCGACATCAGCCTGAACGTAACGGGGACTGACGGCTTTGTTCTCGAGGGGCATTCCTCGATCAGCAAGATCAGCCGCGATCCGACCGATCTCGTCGCGCAGACCATCGGCAAGGTGCATCAATATCCCGACGGTTTCGTGCTGTTCCTCGGCACGATGTTCGCACCGGTCAAGGATCGCGATGCGCCGGGGCAGGGGTTCACCCACAAGCGCGACGACATCGTCACTATTGCCGCCCCGCAACTCGGCAAGCTCGTCAACCGCATGCGGACCAGCGACGAGTGCGAGCCGTGGACGTTCGGCATCGGCGCACTGATGAAGAACCTTGCGCAGCGCAAGCTGATCTAGCTTTTTCGCTTGCCTGCTGCTGATCGCAGAACACACGCGAATTGCCATGAGATCGTCATGCCCGGACGAGCCCGGCCATGACGGTGCTGTCTCGTCGAAACAAGTTGATCTTTAAGTTGTATACTGTATAATATTAACTCTTTGCGTGTAGATTTCGCTCTCCAGATTATTCGACCAAATAGTCAAATAATATGACTATACGGACGCCGGCTTCCGTGGAATAGTCCCTTCCGCCGCCCTGAAGGCCGGCCTGAGGGTGTCATGATACCGTGGGCGCCCCGGATAACACTTGGGAGACACACGCCTCATGACCCTCAAAGCCCTTTTTGCGGCCAGCGCCACCGCCGCGTTGTTGCTTGCACTGCCGGCCAATGCCGCAGAGCTCACCGTCGGCTTCTCGCAGATCGGATCGGAGTCCGGCTGGCGCGCAGCCGAGACCTCGGTCTCCAAGCAGGAGGCCGCCAAGCGCAAGGTCAATCTCAAGATCGCCGACGCGCAGCAGAAGCAGGAAAACCAGATCAAGGCGATCCGCTCCTTCATCGCGCAGAACGTCGATGCGATCTTCCTCGCCCCCGTCGTTTCGACTGGCTGGGATGCGGTGCTGAAGGAAGCCAAGGAAGCCAAGATTCCGGTCGTGCTGCTTGACCGCGACATCGATCCCTCGGGCAAGGACCTCTATCTCACCGCCGTCACCTCGGACAGCGTCCACGAAGGCGAGGTCGCCGGCGACTGGCTGGCCAAGACCGTCGGCGACAAGGCCTGCAACATCGTCGAATTGCAGGGCACGGTCGGCGCCAGCGTTGCCGCCAACCGCAAGAAGGGCTTTGACACCGCGATCGCCAAGCACGCCAATCTGAAGATCGTGCGCAGCCAGACCGGTGACTTCACCCGCGCCAAGGGCAAGGAAGTCATGGAGAGCTTCATCAAGGCCGAGGGCGGCGGCAAGAACATCTGCGCAGTCTACGCCCACAACGACGACATGATGGTCGGCGCGATCCAGGCCATGAAGGAAGCCGGTCTCAAGCCGGGCAAGGACATCCTCACGGTGTCGATTGACGCAGTGCCTGATATCTTCAAGGCGATGGTCGCCGGGGAGGCCAATGCCACAGTCGAGCTGACGCCGAACATGGCCGGCCCCGCCTTCGACGCCGTCGCGGCCTTCAAGGAGAAGGGCACGGTTCCACCGAAGTGGATCCAGACCGAATCAAGGCTGCTCACGGCCACTGACAATCCGCAGAAGGAATACGACAGCAAGAAGGGCCTTGGTTACTGAGGCAGGCGTCTTGCCGGACCACGCTCCGTGGTCCGGCAAAGCCCCTTCGCAACCGTCGCGCGAACGAATAGGCTGGGTATCCGCAGCATAAGCGGGCACCGGTGGGAGTGACGTCGTTATGGAGAACAGCCTTGGTCCTGCTCCGCCGCTCCTGGAGGTGCGCGGGATCAGCAAGAGCTTTGGTGCGGTGCGCGCTTTGCAGGAGGTCGACTTCACGCTTCGCGCCGGCGAGATCCATGCGCTGCTCGGCGAGAACGGCGCCGGCAAATCCACGCTGATCAAGGTCGTCACCGGCGTGTTCCCGCGCGATGCCGGTGTTGTCCGGCTGGGCGGCGAGGAGGTCGCGCCGCGTTCGGCCAAGGCTGCGCTCGAGGCCGGCATTGCCACCGTCTACCAGGAAGTCAATCTGCTGCCGAACCTGTCGGTCGCACAGAACCTTTTTCTCGACCGCCAGCCGATGCGATTCGGCATCGTGCGCGAAGGCGAGATGCGCCGCCGCGCCAAGGCGCTGCTGACCGAGTTCGGCCTCGACATCGATGTCGCAGCGCCGCTCGGCAATTATTCGGTCGCCATCCAGCATGTCACCGCGATCGCGCGCGCCGTCGATCTTTCCGCACGCGTGCTGATTCTGGACGAGCCGACTGCGAGCCTCGACCGTCACGAGGTCGAGATCCTCTTCGGCATCATGCGTCAGCTTGCCAGGCGCGGCATCGGCATTGTTTTCGTCAGCCATTTCCTCGATCAGGTCTACGAGATCTCCGATCGGATCACGGTGCTGCGCAACGGCCGACTGGTCGGCGAGCGCGAGACGGCCTCGCTGCCCCGGCTCGAGCTGATCCGGATGATGCTCGGGCGCGAGCTCGCCGAGACCACCAGCGCGCGGGCGGCGGCAGGCGACCGTCCGCCGCGCGAGGTCTGTGCGAGTTTCGAGAATTACGGCAAGGCCGGCTATGTCGCGCCGTTCAATCTCGAGCTGCGCCATGGCGAGGTCGTCGGCCTTGCCGGACTGCTCGGCTCGGGCCGTACCGAGACGGCGCGGCTGGTGTTCGGCGCCGAGCGCCCCGATGGCGGGCAGGCGAGGGTGGAGGGTGCCCCCGTGCGACTGCAGTCGCCGCGCGACGGCGTCCGCCAGGGCTTTGGCTATTGCCCGGAGGAGCGCAAGACCGACGGCATCGTCGCCGAGCTCACCGTGCGCGAGAACATCGTGCTCGCGCTGCAGGCCAAGCGCGGCCTGCATCGGCCGCTGTCACGCCGCGAGCAGGACGAGATTGCCCGCGGCTACGTCAAGATGCTCGACATCCGTCCGCCCGATCCCGAGCGCCCGGTGGGCCTGCTCTCCGGCGGCAATCAGCAAAAGGCGCTGCTGGCGCGCTGGCTCGCGACGTCGCCGCGGCTCCTCGTGCTGGATGAACCTACGCGAGGCATCGATGTCGGCGCGCACGCCGAGATCATCCGCCTGATCCGCGAGCTCTGCGACGACGGGCTGGCGCTCCTGGTGATCTCCTCCGAGCTCGACGAGATCGTGACCTATTCCGATCGCGTAGTCGTGCTGCGCGATCGCGCCCATGTCGAGGAGCTCGCGGGCGAGGCCATCGACGTCACCAATATCCTCGCGGCCATCGCCGCCGATGGCGCAGCGATGCAAGAGGCCCGGGCATGACGATGCTGCTGCCGCGCCGCGGCCTTGCCCAGATCCTGGCGCTGATCGTCATCCTCGCGGTCGACCGCGTGGTATCGCCGCAATTTTTCGACCTGCGTCTTCAGGACGGCCGCCTGTTCGGCAGCCTGATCGACGTGCTCAATCGCGGCACGCCGGTGGCGTTGCTCTCGCTCGGCATGGTGCTTGTGATCGCAACGCGCGGCATCGATCTCTCGGTCGGTGCGGTGATGGCCATCTGCGGCGCGATCGCCGCAAGCCTCGCCGATAGTCACGGCCTGCCGGTGGTGCTGGCGGCCGCGCTCGGCGCCGGCCTCGTCTGCGGATTGTGGAACGGTTTTCTTGTCGCCGTGCTCGGCATGCAGCCGATCGTGGCGACGCTGATCCTGATGGTGGCAGGGCGCGGCATTGCCCAGCTCATCACCGAGGGGCGCATTGTGACCTTCAGCTCGCCGGACCTGGTCTGGCTCGGCAACGGTGCCATTCTCGGCGTTCCGGTCCCGATCGCGATTGCGCTCGGCATGCTGATCCTCACGGGCGCGGTGGTCCGCGGCTCGGCACTCGGACTCCTGATCGAGGCGACGGGCGGCAATGCACGCGCGAGCGAGCTTGCCGGCGTCGGTACCCGCGCGATGATCTTGGCGGTCTATGTCTGGTGCGGCGTCTGCGCCTCGCTCGCGGGCGTGATCGCCGCGGCCGACATCATGGGGGCAGATGCAAACAATGCTGGCCTCTGGCTCGAGCTCGACGCGATTCTCGCGGTCGTGATCGGCGGCACCTCGCTGTTCGGCGGCCGCTTCAGCCTCGTTCTGGCCGTGTTGGGTGCGCTGATCATCCAGACCATGAACACCGGCATTCTGCTATCGGGCTATCCGCCGGAGTTCAATTTGCTGGTCAAGGCCGTGGTGGTGCTCGCGGTGCTGCTGCTGCAATCGCCAAATCTGTCCGGCTTTGCCGGCATCATGGCGCGGCTGCGGAGGGCGAAACCATGAAAGGCCTCCCGCCCGTCCTGATCACGGCCATTGTGCTCGTCGTGGGCTTTGCGCTCTGCGCGATGCAGTTCCCCAACATTGCCTCGACCCGCGTGGTCGGCAATCTGCTCACCGACAATGCCTTCCTCGGCATCGTCGCGACCGGCATGACCTTCGTCATTATCTCCGGAGGGATCGATCTCTCGGTCGGCTCGGTGATCGGCTTCACCACTGTGTTCGTTGCGCTGGCGATCGAACGTTGGGGCGTGCCGCCGCTGGTTGCCTTCGTCGCCATCCTCGTGCTCTCGGCGGCCTTTGGTGCGGCGATGGGAGCGGTCATCCACGTTTTCGACCTGCCGCCCTTCATCGTGACGTTGGCCGGCATGTTCCTGGCGCGCGGCGCCAGCTTCCTGCTCTCGACGGAATCGGTGCCGATCACGGCGCCTGTTTATTCGACCGTGTCCGACTTTGCGTTGCGGATGCCCGGGGGCGGGCGGCTCAGCGCGATCGCGATCATCATGCTCGTGATCTTGATCGGCGGCATCCTGTTGCTGCGTCTCACCCGGTTCGGTGCCAATGTCTATGCACTCGGGGGTGGCCGGGCGACCGCGAGCCTGATGGGCGTTGCAGTCGGCAAGATGACGATAAAGATCTACATGCTGTCGAGCCTGCTGGCAGGGACTGCCGGGATCGTGTTCTCCTTCTACACCAGCGCCGGCTATTCGCTTTCAGCTGTCGGTGTCGAGCTCGACAGCATCGCTGCCGTGGTGATCGGCGGCACACTGCTCACGGGCGGGCAGGGCTCGGTGATCGGCACCTTCCTCGGCGTGCTGATCCAGGGCATGATCCAGACCTACATCAATTTCGACGGCACGCTGTCGAGCTGGTGGACCAAGATCGCGACCGGCATCTTGCTGTTCGCCTTCATCGCACTTCAGCAGGGCCTGGTCGCGCTGGCGCGCCGGCCAGTGGCAACGCGCGCGGGAGCAGCCTCATGACTTCGCGCATCGTCGTCATCCCGACACGACGGGCCCATTCCAACCACGCGGAAGTGTCCCGCTCGATCGGCGTTGACATCATCGCTGGCCGGTACGCGGAAGGCGTGCGGCTTCCGGGCGATGCCGAGCTGACGGCGATGTTCGGCGTGTCGCGTCCGGTGTTGCGCGAGAGCGTGAAAACGCTGGTCGCCAAGGGCCTGCTCACCACCAAGGCGCGGGTTGGCACCGTTGTACGCGGGCGCGCCGCCTGGAATATGTTCGACGCCGATGTGCTGGCCTGGCATCTCGACGCCGGCATCGACAGGCGCTTTCTCAACGATCTCGCGGAGATACGTCTTGCGGTCGAGCCGCGCGCGGCGGCACTAGCGGCCAGGCGCCGTTCGGAAGAAGACATCGCCGAGCTTCGGCGCAGCATGGACCGCATGCGGCAGGAGACGTCCGAGTCCGTCGACTTTGCCGAAGCCGACCTCGCCTTGCACCTTGCGGTGGCCCGAGCGTCCGGCAATCCGTTCATGCGCTCCATCGGTCATGTGATCGAGGCTGCCTTGCGCACGGCATTCATGCTCAGTGCACCTGCGGGATCGGAAGACCGCGAGATTACCTTACTCTGGCACCAGAAGATCGTCGATTCGATCGCAGAAGGTGACGCCGACGCGGCGGCCGAGGCCATGGCCTTCGTCATTCACAACGGCATGCGCCGGCATAAGGACACGGCGGCCGAGACGGCACCGGCCGCGCCTGCAGAACCTGGAGAACATCCGTGACAGCTCTTCGTATCGCCATCGTCGGCTTCGGCAAGATCGCGCGCGACCAGCATGTCGGCGCGATCGCCGCGACGCCTGGCGCGGTACTTGCCGCCGTCGCGAGCCGCAACGCGTCGCTGCCCGGCCTGCCCCATTTTGCGACCATCGAGGAACTGCTGGAGAAGGGTCCAGAGATCGATGCGGTGTCGCTCTGCACACCGCCGCAGGTGCGCCGCGCCCAGGCTGCCGCAGCGCTCGCCGCCGGCAAGCATGTCATGCTGGAGAAGCCGCCAGGCATCGGCGTTGCAGAGCTCGATCCGTTGATCTCAATGGCGGTCGACGCAAAGCGCACGTTGTTTGCGACCTGGCATTCGCGCCACGCCCCGGCGGTCGAGCCGGCCCGCGAATGGCTGGCAACGCGTCGGATCAAGTCGGTTCACATCATCTGGAAGGAAGATGTCCGCGTCTGGCATCCCGGCCAGACCTGGATCTGGGAGCCGGGCGGGCTCGGCGTGTTCGATCCCGGCATCAATGCGCTCTCGATCCTGACCCGCATATTGCCAAAGCCGGTGTTCGTCACCGCGGCCGAACTTGCCTTTCCGGCCAATTGCCAGTCGCCGATTGCCGCCAACCTGACGCTGACCGACATCGGCGGCCTGCCTGTTACAGCCGAGTTCGACTTTCGTCAGACCGGGCCGCAGAGCTGGGATATCGTGGCGGAAACCGATCAGGGCCGGATGACATTGTCTCGTGGTGGCAGGATCATGGAGGTCGACGGCAAGGTTGTTGCCGACGCGCCTGACGAGGAATATCGAGAACTCTACCGTCACTTCGTCAAGCTCGCGGCATCAGGCGTGAGCGATGTCGACCTGGCACCACTTCGCCTCGTCGCCGACTCTTTCCTGCTCGGCAAGCGTACTATCGTCGAACCGTTTGTGGACTAGACATGGCTGGTGCGAAAATAGCAAAGGACGTGTTCGGAACACTGCCGGATGGACGCAGTGTCGAGCGTGTCGTGCTGCGTGGGGAGGGCGGGTTCGAGGCCCGCATCATCACCCATGGCGCCGTGATCCAGGCGCTGATCGCGCCGGATGCCAAAGGCGGCACCGACGACGTCGTGCTCGGCCATGACACCTTTGCCGGCTATCTCGCTGAACGGAAGTTCTTTGGCGCCACCGTTGGCCGCTACGCCAACCGCATCGCCAACGGCCGGTTTTCGCTGGACGGCGAGACCTTCCAGCTTGCCGTCAACAACGGCCCCAACGCGCTGCATGGCGGCCTCGACGGTTTCGACCGCAAGATCTGGGACATTGCCGAGATCGATGACGGCGCCAGCCCTGCGGTCACGTTGACCTATACGAGCCCGCATGGCGAGGAGAATTATCCAGGCAAGCTCGATGTGCGCCTGACCTATCGCGTCACAGGCCCGACCGAGCTGTCGCTGATCATGGAGGCACGGACCGACCGGCCGACCATCGTGAACCTCACCAATCACAGCTTCTTCAATCTGGAGGGCGCGACCTCGGGCGCGTCCACCCTCGATCACAGGCTGACGGTCAAGGCCGACCACTTCCTCGCTATCGATCCCACCGCCATCCCGCTGCCGGAACCGCCGCGCAGCGTAACCGGCACGCCGTTCGACTTTCGCGAGGCTCACCCCGTCGGTGCGCGCATCCGCGAGGGCGATCTGCAATTACGAAACGGCAGGGGCTATGATCACACTTATTGCCTCGCGCGCGATGGCAAGCTCGCGCTTGCGGCCCGGCTGGAAGCACCGCTTTCAGGACGGATCATGGAGCTGTTCACCGACCAGCCCGGCCTGCAAGTCTATTCCGGCAACTATCTCGACGGCACGATCGCGGGCAAGGGCGGCAAGCTGATCCGTCAATCGGACGCTTTGTGCCTGGAGCCGCATATGTGGCCAGACTCGCCGAACCGGCCGGATTTTCCGAGCCCGCGCCTCGACCCCGGCAGTGTCTACCGACATCACACCGTCTATCGCTTCGCAGCGAGGGCGCCATGATGGAGCAGGTGCCGACGACCATTCTCTCCACCGAGCGATGTCATCTCGGTGAAGGCCCGACCTATGACGTGGCCACCGACACCGCCTGGTGGTTTGACATTCGCGAGGGGAAGTTGTTCCAGGCGCATCTTGGCAGCGGCGCGATCCGAATCCACGCGCTGGGCCGGATGGCGAGCGCGCTGGGGCGGATCGATGCCGAGCGCCAGCTCGTGGTCGCCGAGGATGGCTGTTACGTCCGCACACTCGCCGATGGCGCAATGACGTTGTTCTGCCCGCTGGAAGCGGACAATCCCGCGACACGCTCCAATGATTGCCGGGTGCATCAATCCGGAACGTTCTGGATCGGAACGATGGGACGCAAGGCCGAGCGAGATCTGGGGGCGATCTACGCGCTCCACCGCGGCAAGATCTCGATGCTGTTTCCGGGCATCAGCATCCCAAACTCGATCTGCTTCTCGCCGGACGGCGCCACAGGCTATTTCACCGACACTGCACGCGGCGCGCTCTATGCCGTGCCGCTCGATCCTGACACGGGCCTGCCGCGCGGCGAGCCTGAGGTGTTGCTGCGTCACACCGGCGTCGGCGGGCTTGACGGCTCGGTGTGCGATGCCGATGGCCAGATCTGGAATGCCTGTTGGGGCGCCAGCCGCGTCGATGTCTATTCTCCGCAAGGCGAGTGCCTGCGCTCGCTGCATGTGCCGGCCAAGCAGGCGAGCTGCCCTGCTTTCGTCGGTCCTGATCTATCGCGCCTGCTGGTCACTTCGGCCTGGCAGGACATGGACGCAGAGGCGCGCGCCGCCGACCCACAGGCCGGCTGCACTTTTGTGTTACAAGCCTCCGCGCGCGGTCGCGCGGAGCCCGACGTCAAGCTCGCATAGGAGACCCGAAACCGACCTTTACCGATGTACTGCACGACACTAACAAACAGTCTGACACCCAAAGGGAGTGAAGCATGTTGAAATTGAAGACGACATTTCTGGCGATGGCGCTGGCGGGCGCCGCAACGATGGCTACAGGTCTCACCGCCTCCGCGCAGGACAAGGCAACCGTCGGCATCTCCATGCCGACCAAGTCCTCGGCGCGCTGGATCGACGATGGCAACAACATGGTGAAGGTGCTGAAGGAGCGCGGCTACAACACCGACCTGCAATATGCCGAGGATGACATCCCGAACCAGCTCTCGCAGGTCGAGAACATGGTGACCAAGGGCGCCAAGGCGCTCGTGATCGCCGCGATCGACGGCACCACGCTGTCCGACGTGCTCAAGCAGGCGAAAGCGAAAGGCATCACCGTGATCGCCTATGACCGCCTGATCCGCGGCACGCCGAACGTCGACTATTACGCGACCTTCGACAATTTCCAGGTCGGAGTGCTGCAGGCGGAATCGATCGAGAAGGGGCTTGGCCTCAAGGAGGGCAAGGGTCCGTTCAACATCGAGCTGTTCGGCGGTTCGCCCGACGACAACAATGCCTACTTCTTCTACAACGGCGCGATGAGCGTGTTGAAGCCGTATATCGACAGCGGCAAGCTCGTGGTCGCCTCGGGCCAGATGGGCATGGACAAGGTCGCGACCCTGCGCTGGGACGGTGCCACTGCGCAGGCCCGCATGGACAATCTGCTCAGCGCCTACTACGGCAACAAGAAGGTCCATGCCGTGCTGTCGCCCTATGACGGCCTCTCGATCGGCATCATCTCCTCGCTGAAAGGCGTAGGCTATGGTAGTGCCGACCAGCCGATGCCGATCATCTCGGGACAGGACGCCGAAGTGCCGTCGATCAAGGCGATGCTGCGGGGCGATCAGTATTCGACCATCTTCAAGGACACCCGCGATCTCGCCAAGGTGACCGCCGACATGGTCGACGCCGCGCTCGCCGGCAAGCAGGTGACCGTCAACGACACCAAGACCTACGAGAACGGCGTCAAGACCGTGCCATCCTATCTCCTGAAGCCCGTCGTGGTGTACAAGGACAATTGGGAGAAGGTTCTGGTTGACAGCGGCTACTACAAGAAGTCGCAGTTCCAGTAAGACACTCAAGTTTCCCTCTCCCCGTTCGCGGGGAGAGGGACGTAACGGAGGGGACGTAACGCAATGACCGCCATGCTGGAGATGCGCAACGTCAGCAAGAGCTTTGCCGGTGTGCAGGCGCTGCGTGACGTCAATTTCTCGGTTGAAGCCGGGCAGATCCACGCCCTCGTCGGCGAGAACGGCGCCGGAAAATCAACCTTGATGAAGGTGCTGAGCGGGGTCTACCCGGCGGGCAGCTATGAAGGCACCATTATCTTCGAGGGCCAGGAGCGCCGGTTCCGCGACATCAACGATTCCGAGGCGCTCGGCATCATCATCATCCATCAGGAGTTGGCGCTGATTCCGCTGATGTCGATTGCGGAGAATATTTTTCTCTCGCATCCACCGTCAAAATTCGGCGTGATCGATCGCGACCAGGTGTACCGGCGCACGCGCGAGCTGCTCGCGCAGGTCGGTCTGAAGGAATCGCCGGATACGCTGATCACCGATCTCGGCGTCGGCAAGCAGCAGCTGGTCGAAATTGCCAAGGCGCTGTCCAAACGCGTCCGGATGCTGATCCTGGATGAGCCGACCGCGAGCCTGAACGAGGCCGATAGCGCTGCACTGCTCGAACGCCTGATGAAGTTCCGCGAGCAGGGCATCGGCTCGATCCTGATCTCGCACAAGCTCAACGAGGTCGCCCGCGTCGCCGACCACATCACCGTGCTGCGCGACGGACGCACCGTCGACGGTATCGACTGCCGCGCCGAGCCGATCCAGGAAGACCGCATCATCCGCAGCATGGTCAACCGCGACCTTGCCCATCGTTTTCCCGAGCGCAGCGCCAAGATCGGCGAACCGGTGCTCGAGGTTTCGAACTGGTCGGTCTATCACCCCATCCATTCCGATCGGCAGGTGATCAAGAATGTCAATTTCGGCGTCAAGCGCGGCGAGGTCGTCGGCATTGCCGGGCTGATGGGGGCCGGTCGCACCGAGTTCGCCATGAGCCTGTTCGGCCGCTCCTGGGGGACCAATATCAGCGGCCGCATTGCCCTCGAGGGTCACGAGATCGTGCTGCCGACCGTCGCGGCCGCCATCGACGCCGGCCTTGCCTATGTCACCGAGGACCGCAAGCAGCTCGGCCTGATCCTGGCCGACGACGTGCGCAAGAACATTACACTGGCAAGCCTCGACCAGGTCGCGCCGGGGCGGGTGATCGACGACATCGCTGAGCTGAAGGTCGCCAGCGATTACCGCAACCGGATGCGGATTCGCTGCTCCGACGTCTACCAGGAGACCGGCCAGCTGTCCGGCGGGAACCAGCAGAAGGTCGTGTTGTCGAAATGGCTGATGACCGACCCCAAGGTGCTGATCCTGGATGAGCCGACAAGGGGCATCGACGTCGGTGCCAAATACGAGATTTACTGTATTATCAACGAACTGGCGGAGGCCGGCCGCGGCGTTGTGGTGATCTCTTCGGAGATGCCCGAGCTGCTCGGCATCTGCGACCGCATCTGTGTCATGAACGACGGGGCCTTCGTCGGCGAGTTCCCGGGCGCTGAGGCGACACAGGAAAACATCATGCGCGCTATCATGCGCAACGAACGAAGCAATGGAAACGGCGCGGCCAGGGCCGCGGAGATGGGAGGATCGCAGCCATGACCGACAAGACGGTGTCGCTGCCCGAGGAGCGCCGGCACGGCAGCTTCATCAAGAACAATTTGCGCAACTACGGCATGCTGATGTCGCTGATTGCGATCATGCTGTTCTTCCAGGTCATGACCAGCGGCACGCTGTTGCAGCCGTTGAACCTGACGAACCTGGTGCTCCAGAACAGCTACATCGTCATCATGGCGCTGGGCATGCTGCTGGTAATCGTCACCGGCCATATCGACCTGTCGGTCGGATCGGTCGCGGGCTTCGTCGGTGCGGTCGCCGCGCTTCTGATGGTGACATACAAGGTCGACTACACGCTCGCCTTCCTGATCTGTCTTGCGGTCGGGGCGGCTATCGGCGCGGCGCAGGGCTATTGGGTCGCTTATTTCAAGATCCCGTCGTTCATCGTGACGCTGGCGGGCATGCTGGTGTTCAAGGGCCTTGCGCTTGCCGTGTTGCAGGGCCAGTCGCTCGGGCCGTTCCCGTCGACCTTCCAGAAGCTGTCGTCGGGCTTCATTCCGGAGCTGCTGCCAGAGGCCGGCACGCTGCATCCCACTTCGATGCTGATCGGAGCGGTGCTGGCGCTCGGTCTGGTCTACGCCAGCGCCAAGAGCCGCGCGCGCGAGGTGTCGCACGGCATCGAGGTTGAACCCTACGCGTTCTTCCTCGGCAAGAGTGTCGTGCTCGCCTTTGCCGTGCTCTATTTCACCTATTTGATCGCGACTTATCGCGGCCTGCCTAACGTGCTCGTGATCATGAGCGTCCTGATCGCGCTCTATGGTTTCGTCACCCGCCGCACCGTGATCGGCCGCCAGATCTATGCCGTTGGTGGCAACGCCAAGGCGGCTGGCCTGTCGGGCATCAAGACCGAACGGCTGACTTTCTTCACCTTCGTCAACATGGGCGTGCTCGCCGCGCTCGCCGGTCTCGTCTTCGCCGCGCGCCTCAACACCGCGACGCCGAAAGCCGGTCTCGGCTTCGAGCTCGACGTCATCGCCGCTTGCTTCATTGGTGGCGCTTCGGCCTATGGCGGCGTCGGCCGCGTCGGCGGTGCCGTGGTCGGCGCCATGATCATGGGCGTGATGAACAACGGCATGTCTATCCTCGGCATCGGCATCGACTACCAGCAGGTCATCAAGGGCCTGGTGCTGCTCGGAGCTGTGTGCATCGACGTCTATAACCAGCGACGATAGGAATAGATTGCCCGCGGGGCGGGGCTCCGGCTCCGCCCTCATACGGTCCAATTTTCCTCAATCCCATCACGGCATTGGCATCGCGACCGAGACCGATGCCTCGCCTTGACCATGATTTGGGCTAAGATCCAAAGGTTGCCGAACAGCGCACGGGCAGGGCAGCACCAGTGGCGGCTCGTATCAACGAAATGACGGACGACGAGTATGAGGTGCGGCTTCGCATCCTCGTGCGCATCGTTTCCGTCTGCACCCTGGGACTGATGTCCTTCGCGGCGGGTTTGCTGATCGGCGCCTTTGTTCTGTTTTGACCGGAGTGATCACGCCACCGGGCCGCGATCTCTCGACCGCGGCCGGTCGCTTCTTCAAAATCCCGGTGAAGGCCGCGCCGCGTCCGAAGGCCGATGGCTGTGACGCCGCCTGGTCTGTTGATCTAGATCAACCGACGACCAATCCCGCGCGAATTTCATGCAGTTGGCGCAAGGGATCACGGGGAATTTGAGTGACGAGCACAGCGAGGTCATCGCCGGCATCGGAGCTGATGCTGGTCTCGACATTGCCGGCGTTGCAGCTGATCTACGATACCGCCCCGATCGGGCTCGCCTGTCTGTCGCCGGACTGCCGGTATCTGCTGATCAACCAGCGCCTGACCGAAATCTGCGGTATCTCCGTCGAGGGACATCTCGGGCATACTGTGCGGGATTGCGTGCCCGCGTTGGCGGAGTCAGTCGAACAGATCGTGCGTTCGATCATGGTAACGGGCGAGCCAGTGATCGGCATCGAAGTGGCGGGGCAGCGGGCTGATCAGCTCGATGAGCGCTCCTGGGTCACCTATTGGCATCCGCTGCGGATGCCAAATGGCGAGATCGTTGCGGTCAATGTGGCGGCTGAGGAGATCACCGAACGAAAGCGGGCCGAACGCGAAATCCGCGGTGCCAGAGATGCTGCCGAAACGGCGCTTCGGCACTTGCGCGATATCCAGGACTCCCTGATCGAGGCGGAAAAGCTCGCCGCGCTCGGACGTATGGTCGCAGGCGTCGCGCACGAGATCAATACTCCACTCGGCAGCAGCCTGACGGTGGCATCTACGCTCCAGCGCAAGGCCGAACAGTTCGCGGCGGAAGTCGCGCGCGGTAACCTCAGGCGTTCGACATTGATCGGGTTTCTGGAATTGGTGAACGATGCGTCGGCGCAACTTGTCACCAATCTCGGACGAGCCGCCGAGCGCGTCCAATCGTTCAAGCAGGTTGCGGCCGACCAGACCGAGTCCCATCGACGAAGCTTTGACGCGGGAGAACTGACCGGCCAGGTGCTCTCGCAATTCGCGCGGCAGCTTCGACAGCGTGGCATCGCGCTCAGCGTCAACTGCATGCCGGATCTTGCGATGGACAGCTATCCCGGGCCGTTTGGCCAGGCTCTGACCAATCTCACCGTCAATGCGATGACCCACGCATTCCCCGGCGGCCAGCGTGGGGCCATCAACGTATCGATCGGCCCCTCCGGCCAGGAGCATATCGCGCTCTCGTTTGCGGATGACGGCTGCGGCATGGCGCCGGACGTGGAGCGGCGGGCGTTTGATCCTTTCTTTACGACGCGCCGGCACGATGGCGCGAGCGGTCTTGGCCTGCACATCGTCCACAGCATCGTCGTCGATCGGTTGGGCGGGCAGCTCCGGCTTGAAAGCAAGCCGGGCGGCGGAACGCAATTTCAGCTCGTCCTGCCGCGGGTTGCCCCGGCGCGGCGTACCGAGCTTTGAACTATTGCTCATCATCTGGGTATATGATCGAATGACGGGATGGACCTGGACCGGCCAAAACCCGATCTGATCATCTTCGATTGCGACGGCGTGCTCGTCGACAGCGAACTGCTCAGCTGTCGCTGCCTGTCCGAGGTGCTGGCGCTGTTCGGCCTTCAGCTCAGTGTGGAGCAGGCGCTCGAGCTCTTTCTCGGACGCAGCACGGGGGCGATCGAGCAGCATTACCGCGAGCTCGGCCAGGTTCTGCCGAGCGAATTCCTTCCGCGACTGAAGGCGCGCGTGCTCGAGACGTTTGCCGGCTCGCTCCAGCCGATTCCCGGCGTCGGCACCGTGCTGTCAAGATTGAAGACGCCATGCTGTGTCGCATCGTCGAGCGACCTTGACCGCGTCTCGCTGTCGCTTGAGGTCACCGGTCTCGCCCCGCATTTCGGCGATCGGCTCTACACCGCGCAAATGGTCAGGTACGGCAAGCCGGCTCCGGATCTCTTTCTCCATGCCGCCGGCAAGATGCAGGCCAGCCCTTCTCGCACCCTGGTGATCGAGGACAGTGTCAGCGGCGTCCAGGCTGCCAAGGCGGCCGGGATGATGGTCTGGGGATTTGTCGGCGGTGCCCATTATCGGAGCCGCGACGGCCGCGCTATATTGTCCGCCGCCGGGGCCGATCGGGTCTTCGCACAGATGAGCGATTTTTGGGGGGCGTGAGGCCGCATGGCCGCCGAGAACGAAAAATCCAGGCTCGATGACGCCGCGCGCGCCGGCTGGCTCTATTTCATTGCCGGCCACACCCAGGACGAGATCGCAAAGATGCTCCAGGTGTCGCGCGCCTCGGCGCAGCGACTGGTGTCGCTGTGCCTCGCCGAGCGGCTGATCACGTTTCGGCTTGAACATCCGATCGCAGCCTGCATGGAGCTGGCGGCGCGCCTGAAGGAGCGCTTTGATCTCCGCCATTGCGAGGTCGTGCCTGCCGATCCAGCCTCGCCGCAGTCCAACGCCGGAATTGCCGAGCGTTGCGCCAATCTGCTCGATGCGACGCTGCGCTCTGAGACACCCGTGATCGTGGCGCTCGGCACGGGGCGGGCCGTGCGCGCCGCGGTCGAGCGCGTCACCCCGATCGACCGGCCCAACCATCAGATCGTATCGCTGGTCGGCAACATCTCCGCGGACGGTTCGGCGAGCTTCTACGACACCGTCGGCCGGCTCGCTGACCGCACCGGCGCACGGCATTATCCGATGCCGCTGCCGTTCCTGATGTCGTCTGAGGACGAGCGCAACAGGATGGTTCGCATCGAGCCGATCGCGAAGGTCAAGGCGGTCGCCGCCAAGGCCGATCTGCGTCTTGTCGGTATCGGCCAAATGGATCAGAGAGCGCAGGTCCATATCGACGGCTTCGTCACCCGCGATGAATTGTTCGAGATGATGCGGCAGGGCGCGATCGGCGAGATCACCGGCTGGGCCTATGATTCCAAGGGCCGTTTGCTCAAGGCCGGCACCAACAAGCGCCTCACCAGCATTCCGCCAGAGGTGCCCGCGAAGGCCACGACCATCGGCGCCGCGGTCGGTGCGGCCAAGGTGTCCGCGATCGCAGCAGCCCTAAACGGGCGCCTGATCAACGGCCTGATCACGGACGAGGCCACCGCAAGGGCGATCCTGGACCGGTAGGCGTTTGGTCCCGCGAAGGTCTCTGCGTCGTCATGGCCGGGCTTGACCCGGCCATCGACGTCTTTCTTGCAGCACTGAGAACGTGGATGCCCGGGACAAGCCCGGGCATGACGACCTTCAATGAGGATCAGCTCGCATCCTCCCGCACCGCAGCACTCATAACTTGCCAAAACGCCCGCGCGCCTGCTTGACATCTGTGGCACCTCAGCCGAACATACGCCCAACGCGTGGGCATATGCTCAAAGCGCGAGTTGAGGGAGGACACCGTGAAACACATTCTGGGCGCCGTCTGCGGCGCGTCCGTACTGCTTGCCGTCCCCGCGATCGCCGAAACGACTCTGACGATCGCCACTGTCAACAATGGCGACATGATCCGCATGCAGGGGCTGACCGGCGAATTCACCAAGGCAAACCCGGACATCTCGGTAAAATGGGTGACGCTGGAGGAGAACGTGCTGCGCCAGCGCGTCACCACCGATATTGCCACCAAGGGCGGTCAGTTCGACGTGCTGACCATCGGCACCTACGAGGTGCCGATCTGGGCCAAGAAGGGCTGGCTGGTGCCGCTCGCCAATCTCGGCGCCGACTACGACGTTGCCGACCTTCTGCCGAAGATCAAGGACGCCGTCTCCGTCGACGGCAAGCTTTATGCCGCGCCATTCTACGGCGAGAGCTCGATGGTGATGTACCGCACCGATCTGTTCGACAAGGCCGGCCTGAAGATGCCGGAAACGCCGACCTGGGATTTCGTCATCGATGCCGCCAAGAAGCTCACTGACAAGAACGCCGGCGTCTACGGCATCTGCCTGCGCGGCAAGGCCGGCTGGGGCGAGAACATGGCGTTCCTCTCGGCGATGGCCAATTCATACGGCGCGCGCTGGTTCGACGAGAAGTGGGAGCCGCAGTTCAACACGCCGGAATGGAAGACGACGCTCACGACCTACGTCAATCTGATGAAGGACGCCGGCCCTCCCGGCGCGAGCTCGAACGGATTTAACGAGAACCTCGCACTGTTCAATGCCGGCAAATGCGCGATGTGGATCGACGCGACGGTCGCTGCGTCCTTCGTCACCAACCCGAAGGACTCGAATGTTGCGGACAAGGTCGGCTTTGCGCTGGCGCCCAACACAGGGCTCGGCAAGAACGCCAACTGGCTGTGGGCCTGGAGTCTGGCGATTCCCGCAGGCTCCAAGAAGGCCGATGCGGCCGAGAAGTTCATCGCCTGGGCAACGAGCAAGGACTACACCAAGCTCGTGGCCGCGAAGGAGGGCTGGGCCAACGTGCCGCCGGGTACGCGCACCTCGCTCTACCAGAATCCTGAGTATGTGAAAGCCGCGCCCTTCGCCAAGATGACGCTGGCATCGATCGACGCAGCCGACCCGAACAAGCCGACCGTGAAGCCGGTGCCTTATGTCGGCGTGCAATATGCCGCGATCCCCGAATTCCAGGGCATCGGCACGCAAGTCGGGCAGCAGTTCTCGGCCGCGCTTGCGGGATCGATGACGGTGGACGCGGCGCTGGCTGCGGCGCAATCTGCCACCGAGCGCGAGATGAAGCGCGCCGGCTACATCAAGTAAACCCGAGCTCTCCCTGAGCTCAACTCGCGGCCGTCCACTCCTTGCGCGATGGATGGCCGCCTTCTTCCCAAGGTTTTATTCTGACGCGTTTTCTTCCCGCGAGGCCTCCACTTCGCTCGAAAACGCTCTGAGGGAGATCCCGAGGATGGCAACCCGGCAGACGCAGTTTCTTGCGCGGTCGCTCCTGGCGCCAGCCGTCGGATTGCTGTTCATCTGGATGATCGTTCCGCTCGCGCTGACGATCTATTTCTCGACCCTGCATTACAGCCTGCTCGATCCCGGTTCGGAATCCTTCGTTGGACTGGAAAACTTCCGCTACTTCCTCACCGATCCGGCCTTTCTCGCCTCGCTCCAGAACACGCTGGTGCTGGTCGGCTCCGTGCTGGCGCTGACGATCGTGCTCGGGATTCCGCTGGCGCTGCTGCTCGACCAGCCCGTGGTCGGTCGCAACTTCGTCCGCCTGATGGTGATCGCGCCGTTCTTCGTGATGCCGACTGTGAGCGCGCTGGTCTGGAAGAACCTGCTGATGCACCCTGTCTCGGGCCTGTTCGCCTGGCTCGCCAAGCTGGTCGGGCTCACGCCGGTCGACTGGTTCAACGACGTGCCGCTGTTCTCGGTGATCCTGATCGTGGCCTGGCAATGGCTGCCGTTTGCGACGCTGATCCTGCTGACCGCGCTGCAATCGCTCGACGAAGAGCAGAAGGAAGCGGCCGAGATGGATGGTGCCAGCGCGATCTCGACCTTCATCTACATCACGCTGCCGCATCTGGCGCGCCCGATCACCGTGGTGATCTTGATCGAGACCATCTTCCTGCTGACGGTGTTCGCCGAGATCTTCGTCACCACCGGCGGCGGGCCGGGCCTGCAAACCACCAATATCGCCTTCCTGATCTATTCGCAGGCGCTGATTCAGTTCGACGTCGGCAGCGCCTCGGCGGGCGGCCTTGTCGCGGTGGTCATCGCCAACGTCGTCGCGTTCTTCCTGGTCCGCATCGTCGGCCGTAACCTGGAAGCCTAGAAAGATGGCGCGCAAGTCAACAACGCAGCGGGTGGTGGTCTCGACGATCGGGGCGTGGTTCTTCGGCTTCCTGATCTTCTTTCCGATCCTGTGGATGGTGCTGGCGAGTTTCAAGACGGAGCTCGAGGCTTTTGCGATCCCGCCGTCCTTCCTGTTCTTCCGCTGGACCCTGGAAAACTATGCGACGGTGCAGGAACGCAGCGATTATTTCCACCATGCGATGAACTCGATCATCATCGCTGGCGGCTCGACGTTGATTGCGCTCCTGATCGCAGTCCCCGCGGCCTGGTCGATGGCGTTTTCGCCGACCAAGCGTACCAAGGACGTCCTGCTCTGGATGCTTTCGACCAAGATGATGCCGCCGGTCGGCGTGCTGGTGCCAATCTACCTGATCTACAAGTCCTTCGGCCTGCTCGATTCCCGCATTGGCCTGGTCTTCATCCTCTGCCTCGGCAATCTGCCGATCGTGATCTGGATGCTGTTCACCTATTTCAAGGAGATCCCGCGCGACATCCTCGAAGCCGCGCGCATGGACGGCGCCACCATCGGCCGCGAGCTTATCTACGTGCTGACGCCGATGGCGATCCCGGGGCTTGCTTCGACCATGCTGCTTAATTTGATCCTGGCCTGGAACGAGGCATTCTGGACGCTCAACCTGTCCACTTCGGCGGCCGCACCGCTGACGGTTTTTATTGCCTCATATTCAAGTCCCGAAGGACTGTTCTGGGCCAAGCTGTCGGCGGCCTCGACGCTGGCGATCGCGCCTATTCTCGTCCTCGGTTGGTTCAGCCAGAAGCAGCTCGTGCGCGGGCTCACCTTCGGCGCGGTGAAATAAAGGGGCTGCCGGATCATGGGTCAGATCACACTTCAAGGCGTGCAGAAATCCTTCGGCCCCGTGCACATCATCAAGGGCGCCGATCTCGACATCGCTGACGGCTCCTTCGTCGTCTTTGTCGGTCCTTCCGGCTGCGGCAAGACCACGCTGCTTCGGCTGATCGCAGGCCTCGAGGACGTTACCGGCGGCGCCATCCTGATCGACGGCAAGAACGTCGTCGACACGCCGCCGGCCAAGCGCGGCCTGTCGATGGTGTTCCAGTCCTATGCGCTCTATCCACATATGAGCGTGCGCGGCAACATCGGCTTTGGCCTGAAGATGGCGGGATTGCCCAAGGACGAGATCAATCGCAAGGTCGAGGCGGCCGCGGCGACGCTGAACCTCACGCCTTATCTTGACCGCAAGCCGCGAGAGCTCTCCGGCGGCCAGCGCCAGCGCGTCGCGATCGGGCGCGCCATCGTCCGCGAGCCCAAGGGGTTCCTGTTCGACGAACCGCTGTCCAATCTCGACGCCGCGCTGCGCGTGCAGATGCGCATCGAGGTGACGCGGCTCCAGAAGCAGCTCGGCACCACCGCGATCTATGTCACCCACGACCAGGTCGAGGCCATGACCATGGCCGACAAGATCGTCGTGCTGAACGCCGGCAAGATCGAGCAATACGGCTCGCCGCTGGAGCTCTACGAGCGGCCCGCCAATCTCTTTGTCGCCGGCTTCATCGGCTCGCCCAAGATGAATTTCGTCACCGGCGACAGCGCTGCGCAGCAGGGCGCGGCCACAATCGGCGTGCGTCCGGAGCATCTCAAGATCGAGCGCGAAGGCGCTGGAGGCTGGCAGGGGACGATCGCGGTCGCCGAGCACCTCGGCAGCGACACCTTTCTTTATGTCGACGCCGGGCCGCTCGGGATGCTGACCGCGCGCTACATCGGCGAATTGAGCCTGCATGCCGGCGACCGCGTGTCGCTGCTGCCGGACCCCACGCGCATCCACCGCTTCGACGCGAGCGGCAATGCGATCAGGAACTAACAAGAAACGGGACTACGACCATGTACCTGGAAAAATTCAAGCTGAGCGGCAAGACTGCGTTCATCACCGGCGGCGGGCAGGGCATTGGGCTCGCCTGCGCCGAAGCGCTGGCCGAAGCCGGTGCTAAGGTCACTATTGGTGACCGCGACAACAAAGTCGCCGGCGACGCCAAGGCCAGCCTGAAGGCGAAGGGTTATGACATCGAGACCGCGATCATGGACGTTACCGACACCAAACGGGTGGCGGAGGTGGCGAACGATCTCGTCGCCCGGCACGGCAAGGTTGACATCCTCGTCAACAACGCCGGCATTGCGCGCAGCGAAACCCCGGCCGAGACCGTGACCGATGAGCACTGGCTCAACGTCATCGATGTCAATCTCAACGGCACCTTCTGGTGCTGCCGCGAGTTCGGCAAGCATATGCTCAAGGCCAAAAGCGGCGCGATCGTCAATATCGGCTCGATGTCCGGCTTCATCGTCAACAAGCCGCAGGAGCAGTGCTTCTACAATGCCTCCAAGGCCGGCGTGCACCATCTGACCAAGTCGCTGGCTGCCGAATGGGGCGCGCGCGGCATCCGCGTCAATGCGGTGGCGCCGACCTATATCGACACGCCGCTCAACGCCTTCGTGAAGAGCACCCCGAAAATGTACGACGCCTGGATCGGTGGAACTCCGATGGGGCGGATGGGGCAGGTCGAGGAGATCGCCTCGGTCGTGCTGTTCCTGGCATCTGAGGCCGCGAGCCTGATGACCGGCAGCATCGTGCTGGTGGATGGCGGCTACACTTGCTGGTAGGCTTGCCGTCAAAACTGACGGAAGCCACCGGGAGCGACAATGCCGCGAGCGTATATCGGCGTCGATGTAGGGACCACGAGCACGCGGGCAGGGGTGTTTGACGAGGCGGGAACGCTGCTTGCGACCGCCAAGCATCCGATCCGGGTCTGGCACGAGGCCGGCGACATCGTCGAGCAGTCCTCGGAGGACATCTGGGAGGCCTGTGTCAAATCGGTGCGGGCGGCGACGGCGGAGGCGGCCATCGCGCCCGACAGTGTCGGCGGCATCGGTTTCGACGCGACCTGTTCCCTGGTTGTGCTCGACCGCGAGGGCGAGCCGGTCACGGTCAGCGCCTCGGGCGAGAAGCAACGCAACGTCATTGTCTGGATGGACCATCGCGCCATCGCCGAGGCGCGGCTGATCAACGAGACCGCAGACGACGTGCTGCGCTACGTCGGCGGCTCGATCTCACCCGAGATGGAGATGCCGAAGCTATTGTGGCTCAAGCGTCATCTGCGCGCGAGCTTTGATTCCGCCGGGCATTTCTTCGATCTGGCAGACTATCTGACCTGGCGCGCGACCGGATCGCTGCAGCGCTCGACCTGCACCGTCACCTGCAAATGGAACTATCTCGCCCATGACGGCGGCGGCTGGAGCGCGCCGTTCTTCAAGCGCATCGGCCTGTCCGACTTCGTGAGTGAAAAATACGCCCGCATCGGTACCGAGATTGTTGCCCCTGGCACGCGGCTCGGTGCCGGCCTCACCCGCGCCGCCGCCGTCGATCTCGGCCTGTCCGCGGGCACCCCGGTCGGCGCCTCCCTGATCGATGCTCACGCGGGCGGCATCGGCGCGATCGGCGGACGCGACGGGTCGGGCGGAACGACTGACGTCACCGATCGCCTGGCCTACATCATGGGAACGTCGGCCTGCATCATGGCGACGACGAAGGATCCGTGCTTCGTGCCGGGCGTCTGGGGTCCCTATTATTCCGGTATGGTGCCGAACTTCTGGCTCAACGAAGGCGGCCAATCGGCCGCCGGCGCGGCGATCGACCACCTTCTCAGATCGCATCCGGGCCATGCCGAGGCGAGTGCGGCGGCGAAGAATGAGGGTGTCGACCTCATCGAGTTTCTCGAGCGCCGCATCATCGCGCGCGCCGGCGATGCCAGCCGCGCGGCACTGCTCGCCCGCGACGTCCATGTGCTCCCCGAGTTCATCGGCAACCGCTCGCCTTACGCCGACCCCGATACGCGCGCTGTGATCGCCGGCCTCGATCTCGACACCGATGTCGGTTCGATGGAGCGGCTCTTCGTTGCAGGCCTGTGCGGGCTCGCTTATGGACTCGCCGAGGTAATCGAAGCCTTTGCCGCGCATGGCGTTCATGCCGGCATCATGATCATGGGCGGCGGCGCCAGCCGCAGCCCCTTGGTGCGGCAGATCATGGCCGATACCACCGGCCTCACCGTCGCGTTGCCGCAGACCAGGGAGCCGGTGCTCTTGGGCGCCGCGATGCTCGGTGCGGTCGCCGGCGGCGCCTATGCCTCGATCGGCGAGACCATGGCAAAGATGTCGGCGCTCGGGCGCAAGAGCGAACCGACCGCGCCCGACATGGCCGCATTTCACACCAGGAAGCGCGAGGTGTACAAGCTGCTGCGCGAGGTCGATCGCGACAGTCGCGCGGCGATGCGCGACATCGCCAAGAGTTAGAAGGACCTGTTGAGAGACATGCTGATTTCTTGCGGCGATGCACTGATTGATTTCGTGCCGACGAAAAACGCCGAGGGCCGCGAAGCGGTGATGCCGGCGGTCGGCGGCTCCTGTCTCAACGTCGCGATCGGCATCGCGCGGCTCGGCGCCCCCACCGGTTTTGTCGGCGGCATCTCGAACGACATGTTCGGAAGCATGATCGCGGAGCATGCCGCCGCATCTAATGTCGAGCTTGGTTTCGCCACGCGCAGCGATCACCAGACCACGCTGGCCTTCGTCCGCATCGTCGCCGGCGAGTCGCATTATGCGTTCTATGACGCCGAGACCGCGACCCGGAATTGGACGTTTCGGCGCGGCACCCTCCCGTTCGATACGGTCGAAGCTGTTCATGTCGGCTCGACCACGCTGGTCAACGATCAAGGCGCCGCCGAGACCAAAGCGTTGATTGCAGATGCCAAGGCGACGTCGACGATCTCCTTCGATCCGAATTGCCGGCCCAATCTGGTCAAGGACAAGCCGGGCTATCTCGCCCGCATGGTGCAGTTCGCGACCCAAGCCGATCTCATCAAGATGTCGGACGTCGACTTCGCTTATCTCTTCGGCGAGGAGCCGTATCAGCAGCGCGCGGACGCCATGCTGGGGCAGGGCCCGAGCCTTGTCGTCATCACCCGCGGCAACAACGGCGCCATCGCCTGGCATGCGAAGACGGGCCAGATCGAGGTCGAGGCGCCGAAGGTCGCGGTCGCCGATACCATCGGCGCCGGTGACAGCTTTCAGGCCGCATTGCTGTTCGCACTGCACAAGCAGGGCCGTCTCGCCAGACAGCAACTCAAGGACATCAGCGCCGATGGGCTTCGTCGCGCATTGTCTTTTGCCGCAAACTGCGCCGGCCTCACCTGCACCCGCCCGGGCGCCGATCCGCCCTGGAGCCACGAGATCAGCTGGAGCTGGTAGGCCGCGTCACAGTCGCGCGACAGCCTTTTCGGCGCATTTCAGAAATTTAGGGATGAGCGGACTCTGCGAATCTCGCCGCCAGCACACCGCGATGTCGATGGAATCGGCGACATCGCCCAGCGGCCGGAACACGATGCCGCGCGGCGCACCGAGCTTGGCACAGGCCGGCAGGATCGCGAGCCCCTCACCGGCAAGAACCAGGCTCATCGCCGAATTCACCGTCTCCACCCGGCTAGCGATCGGCATCACGATTTGATGCCGCCGCAGCAGGGCCGCGACCGCGGAGGAGGCGGGGTCCCGCTCCGGCGGTGGTAGTGCGATTAGCGGGCGGCCCTGCAAGCGCGCGATCGGTACGGCGCCGAGACGTGCCAGCGGCGAGCTGTTCGCCATCGCCAGCATGAAGGGTTGCGCGCCGATCCGCGTCACCTGGATTTCAGGATGGTGGATCGCCGGCATGCACAGCGCAACCGTGACGCTGCGGTCGAGCAGGCGCGCCTCGCGCGTTGATGCGCTGAGGTCGACGAAGTCGAGATCGACGCCGGGAATGGATCGCCGCAGCTCCGGAATCAGCCGCGGCAGCACGGCGTTCGCCAGCACGAACATGTAGCCGACCGAGAGCCGCCCGCGCCTGCCAGCCGCGACCGCGCGAGCGGCTTCGATGCCGTCGGCCGCCAGCGCCAGGGCCTCGCCGGCGCGGGCCAGCAGGGCTTGGCCCGCCTCCGTCAGGTCCATGCCGCGCGTGCCGCGGTGAAATAGCGGCGCGCCGACCTCTGCCTCGAGCTTGCGGATCTGGACAGAGAGCGGCGGCTGCGCCATCCGCAACTGTTCGGCGGCCTTGCCGACGCTGCGGGCCTCGGCCACGGCGACGAAATAGCGGAGACGGCGAAGATCCATAGGCATACCCAAACCGTATGGGTTGACCACCAAAATCGTATTGGACGCCGAGTTAACAAAACTGTCATTCTCGATGTCAATGCATGAGGCCAACGGCGGCCCGCTTCGGAGCATGATTTGACGATGAACGGCGATCCCTGCCTGCTGTCCGCAACCGAATTGCGTCCGCTGATTGCGAACAAGCAGATTTCCCCCGTCGAAATCACCCGCGCTGCGCTCGCTCGCGCCGAAGCGCTTCAGCCCAAGCTGAACTGCTTCATCACGATCTGCGGCGACGAGGCGATGGCAGCGGCGCGCGAGGCCGAGCGCAAGGTGATGGCCGGCGAGCGGCTTGGCCTGCTGCACGGGCTTCCCATGACGGTCAAGGACATCGTCAATACCAAGGGCGTGAGGACCACCTTCGGCGCAGTTCCCTACAAGGACAATGTGCCGACCGAAGATGCGGTCGCGGTCGGGAAGCTGCGCGCGGAAGGCGCGATCCTGATTGGCAAGACGACGACGCCCGAATTCGGCAGCAAGTGCCTGACCGACTCGCCGCTGTTCGGCCGCACCCGCAATGCCTGGAGCGCGGAGCGCTCCTCCGGCGGCTCCAGCGGCGGCGCGGCCGTGGCGGTGGCGAGCGGCATCGCGCCGCTGGCGATCGCGACCGATGGCGGCGGCTCGACGCGAATTCCCGCCGCCTGCAACGGAGTCGTTGGCTTGAAGCAGAGCAACGGCGTGATCGCGCACAGCCAGGCGCTCGATGCGTTCGGCAACCAGACCTATGTCACGCCGACCACGCGCACGGTCGCCGACACGGCGCTGATGATGCAGGCGATGGCGGGCGAAGATTCCTGCGATCCTTGGTCGATCGGTTTGCCCGTGCCTGACTTCATCGGCACCGCCGCCCCGCGCGGCGATCTGCGCGGGCAAAAAATCCTGTTCTGTGCTTCGCCGCCCGGCCGGCCCGTGTCGGCCGATGTCGCCGCCGCCTTCAAGGCGAGCCTCGACCGGCTCGCTAGCCTCGGTGCCGAGCTCGAGGAGTTCTCCGGCGAGGGCTACGATGTCGAGCCGATCTGGCGCGCCATCAACCACACCGTCTGGCGCTCGCGCTTCTCGAAGCTGGTGGCCGAGCATCGCGAGGTTCTTAGCGACGCCTTCATCAAGCAGATTGCACTCGCGACCAATGTCAGCGGCGTCTATTATCAGGAAGCGATGTTCGCACGCACGGCGTTGTTCCGTCGGGTGCAATCCCTGCTTGCGCACGGGCATTTGCTGGCGATGCCGACCATCACCCGCACCGCACTGCCGATCGACCAGGACCTGTTCGGCAAGATCGAAATCGACGGGGTGCAGTTTGATAGCGTCCGGCCGCACTGGTTCCCCTGGACCATGCCGTTCAACATGACCGGCCACCCCGCGATCAGTCTGCCCTGCGGCTTCGGCCGTGACGGCCTGCCGATCGGGCTCCAACTCGTCGGCCGCTTCCGGCTTGACGCGGAATTGCTGCGGGTCAGTGCGCTGTTCGAGGCCTCGTCCGATCTTCTCGCCCGCCGGCCGGAATGACGGCATGTATAGGCCGCAAAGGGCTTGCGTCCGGCGTCCGGACATGTTGATCGTGCCGCTGATGAGCCCCGAACCCGACCGCGCATGAGCGTATTTGTCCTCCGACGTGTCCTGACATTGCTGGCGACGCTGGTAGGCGCATCCGTGATCATTTTCCTGGTGCTGGACGCGCTGCCTGGCAATGCCGCGCAGATGCTGATGGGGGCTGACGCCTCGCCTGACGCGGTCCGTGCGCTCACGATCAAGCTCGGGCTCGACCAGCCGCTGGCGATCCGCTACCTGCAATGGATCAAGGGTCTCGTCGTCGGGGATCTCGGCAATTCCTATGTCTATGGCACGCCGGTTGCGAGCCTGATCGCAGAGCGGCTGGTGCTGACCATCCCGCTCGCGATCATGTCGATGCTGATCACGGTGGTGCTGGCGCTCTCGGCCGGCATTTACACCGCGGCCAACCACAACAAGCTCGGCGACGTCGGCGTGATGTCGCTGACGCAAGTGGGCATCGCGTTGCCGAACTTCTGGTTTGCCATTCTCCTGGTTCTGCTGTTCGCGGTGCGGCTGCAATGGCTTTCCGCAGGCGGCTTCGCCGGCTGGGATGACGGCATCTGGCTGGGTGTAAAATCGTTGCTGCTGCCATCGATCTCGCTCGCTGTCGTGCAGGCCGCGATCCTCGCCCGCGTGACACGGTCAGCCGTGCTCGAAGTGCTGCGCGAAGATTTTGTCCGCACGGCGCGCGCGAAGGGGCTCGGCAAGCGCGAGGTGCTGTGGAGCCACGTGCTGCGCAATGCCATGATCCCGGTGATGACGGTGATGGGCCTGCAATTTGCCAACCTGCTGGCCGGCACCATCGTGATTGAGAACGTGTTCTATCTGCCCGGCCTCGGCCGGCTGATCTTCCAGTCGATCGCCAACCGCGACCTCATCGTGGTGCGCAATTGCGTGATGCTGCTGGCGGCCATGGTGGTCATCGTCAATTTCGTGGTCGATGTGCTCTATGCCTTCATCGATCCCCGCATCAAGGTGCACGACCTGTGAGCGCGCAGCTTTCCCCCCCGGTTGACGCGCCGATCGCAACGCGGCCCTTGCCGGCACGCACATTCTGGAGCCGCGCGCTGCGCCATCGCAGTTTTGTGCTGGGTGGCCTGCTCAGCCTGCTGGTGGTCGCCTCGGCGCTGCTCTCGCTGGTGTGGACGCCGTGGTCTCCGTACGAGATCGATATCGCCGCGAAACTCCGGCCGCCGTCGGCGGCGCACTGGCTCGGCACCGATTCCTTCGGCCGCGACATCGTCTCGCTGCTGCTCGCGGGCGCGCGCTCGACCATCCTGGTCGGCGTTATCGCGGTCAGCATCGGTCTTTCCTTCGGCGTGTGCCTCGGCCTGATCGCTTCGGCCAAGCGCGGCTGGACCGAAGAGATCATCATGCGCTTCTCCGATTTCACCTTTGCCTTTCCGGCCGTGCTGTCGGCGATCATGCTCGCCGCGGTGGCAGGACCGGGCATGGTGACTTCGATCATCGCGATCGGCATCTTCCAGATCCCGACCTTGACCCGGCTGACGCGCGGCTCGGCCAATGCGATCTGGGCGCGCGAATTCGTGTTGGCCGCGCGCGCCTCGGGCAAGGGCGCGTTCCGTATCACCATCGAGCACGTCTTGCCGAACATCCTGTCGATCCTGATCGTGCAGGCGACCATCCAGTTCGCGCTCGCCATTCTTGCAGAAGCCGCGCTGTCCTATCTCGGCCTCGGCACGCAGCCGCCGCAGCCGTCCTGGGGCCGCATGCTGAACGATGCGCAGACCATGCTGTTCCAGTCGCCGATGCTCGCGGTCTATCCGGGCGCGGCGATCGCAATCGCGGTGCTCGGCCTCAATCTGCTCGGTGACGGCTTGCGCGATCTGCTCGATCCCCGTCTGGCGCGGGAGCGATGACGATGGCCGATTCCGCAACCCTGATCGAGGTCGACAATCTCGGCGTCCGCCTCAACACCAGCCGCGGCCCGGCGCAGGCCGTGCGCGGCGTCAGTTTCGCGTTGAAGCGCGGCGAGACGCTCGGGCTCGTCGGCGAATCCGGCTGCGGCAAGTCGGTCACGGCGCTGTCGCTGATGGGGTTGCTGCCTGATAGTGCCGTCGTCACCGGCAGCATCAAGCTTGATGGTGCCGAGCTCGCGCGGCTGCCTGACGCGGAATACTGCAAGCTGCGCGGCAATCGCATCAGCATGATATTCCAGGAGCCGATGACGGCGCTGAACCCGATGCACACGATCGGGCACCAGGTCGCAGAACCCCTGCGGCGCCACAAGAGATACTCCGCTGCGCAGGCGCGCAAAGAAGCGATCGCATTGCTCGACCGTGTCGGGCTGCCCGATCCCGCCAAGCGTATCGATGCCTATCCGCACCAGTTCTCCGGCGGCCAGCGCCAGCGCGTCACCATTGCGATGGCGCTCGCCTGCGAGCCGGAGCTGTTGATCGCGGATGAGCCGACCACGGCGCTCGACGTCACCATCCAGGGCCAGATCCTCGACCTCATCGCCGATCTTGTCGAGGAGCGCGGCATGTCGATGATCCTGATCTCGCACGATCTCGGCGTCATCGCCGAGAACGTGCAGCGCATGATGGTGATGTATGGCGGCACGGTCGTCGAGAGCGGGCCGACCGACGAGGTGTTCCGCCGGATGGGGCATCCCTATACGCAGGGCCTGTTCCGCGCCCGCCCAAAACTCGGCGCGCGTAAGGGGACGCGGCTGACGACGATCTCGGGCACGGTGCCGGAACTCGCCGATCTGCCCTCCGGCTGCACTTTTGCCGATCGATGTCCGCTGGTGATCGAACGATGTCGCTCTGCGCTGCCGCCGATGGTGGAGGTCGGGGCCGGCCACAATGTCCGCTGCATCAGAACCGACGTTTCGATGGCCGCGAATGTCGGGGCGCTGTCCGCATGACCGCAGCGCCGCTTCTCGACGTCAAGGATCTCGAGCAGCGTTACACGCTGCCGCGCGAAAGCCTGTTCCGTCCGCCCGGCCAGGTGCGCGCGCTCAACGGCGTCAGCCTGCAGGTTCAGGGCGGCAAAAGCCTCGGCATCGTCGGCGAATCCGGTTCGGGCAAATCCACGTTTGCGCGCGTCGTGATGGCGCTGGAGCGGCCGGCGGCAGGGCAGGTCACGCTGCTCGGCCGCGATCTCAACCGCATCTCTCCTGATGAACTGCGCCGTGCGCGGCGCGATTTCCAGATGGTATTTCAGGACCCGTACGGTTCGCTCGACCCACGCCAAACCATTGCCCGCATCGTCGCCGAGCCGCTCACCGTGCTTGACGATGCCGACCGGACCGCCTTCCGTGCCCGCGTCGCGACGGTGCTGAAGCAGGTCGGATTGCGCGAAGCGGATATGGACAAATATCCGCACGAATTCTCCGGCGGTCAGCGCCAGCGCATCGCGATTGCGCGTGCGCTGATCACCCAGCCAAAGCTGATCGTTGCGGACGAGCCGGTCTCCGCGCTCGACGTCTCGGTGCAGGCGCAGGTCCTCAACCTGATGCAGGATCTGCAGGAGCAGTTCGGCCTCAGCTACATCCTGATCAGCCACGACCTCGCGGTCGTCGATTATCTCTGCGACGAGGTCGCGGTGATGTATCTCGGCCGGGTGGTCGAGCAGGGGCGCCCCGAAGATCTGTTCGAGCGCTGCGCCCATCCCTACACGCGGGCGCTGCTGGACGCCGTGCCGCAGGCGCGGGCCGGGGGCGGACGGCGCCGGCGCGGGGCCCAGGCGATCGCATCGCAATCGGCGGCGGCGACCGGATGCCCCTACGTGGCGCGCTGCCCGCTCGCCGACCAGCATTGCCGCGAGGTTCCGCCCTTGCTACGCAGGGTGGGCGAGGGACATCTCGCCGCCTGCCACAAGGCGGAGGCCGTGATGGCATTGCCGCAGGCCGCCCGGGAAGGTTAGTGTCGGCTGCGGAATTGGCGTAGTCTCAGAAGGACAGAAGAAGGCCGGGGAGTTGGGCATGTTGAAGAAGCTAACGATCGTCGCTTTTGCCGCCGCATTGGCCGCGGCGCCGCTGCCGGTGCTGGCGCAGAGCAAGAAGGACAGCGTCGTCATGGGCATGACGCTGGAGCCGCCGGGGCTCGACCCGACCAACGCGGCCGCCGCCGCGATCGCGGAGGTCACGCTCTACAACATCTATGAGACCCTGACCAAGATCAACGAGGACGGCTCGGTCTCGCCGCTGCTCGCCGAGAGCTGGACCGCATCGCCTGACCTGAAGACCTACACGTTCAAGCTGCGCAAGGGCGTCAAATTCCAGAACGGCGAAGCCTTCGATTCCGCCGCGGTGAAATTCTCCTACGAGCGCAACGCGGCCGCGAACAGCACCAACAAGGACAAGAGCCTGTTCCAGGCGTTCGAGAAGGTCGATGCGCCCGACGCCGACACGATCGTGCTCACGCTGAAATATCCCGAGCCGAACCTGCCGTTCCTGCTGGGCCAGGCGAGCGGCTCCATCGTCGAGCCGAAGAGCGCGCCGACCAACGTGACGCAGCCGGTCGGCACCGGGCCGTATCAGCTGGGCGCCTGGGTCAAGGGCTCCTCGCTCACGCTGAACAAATGGCCCGACTATCGCAACGCCTCCGCGATCAAGCTGTCCAAGGTGACGATCCGCTTCATCGGCGATCCCGCGGCGCAGATCGCGGCGCTGCTGTCCGGCGACGTCGATGCGTTTCCGCGCGTCACCACCCGCGGCGTCGCGCAGTTCAAGAACGACCCGCGCTTCACCGTGCTGGTCGGCGGCTCCAAGGCCAAGACCATTGTCGCCATCAATGAGAAGAAGAAGCCGCTCGACGACGTCAGGGTGCGCCGGGCCATCCTCGCCGCCATCGACCGCAAGGCATTGATCGACGGCGCCGTCGAAGGTTTCGGTACGCCGATCGGCAGCTTCTACACGCCGGGTTCGCTCGGCTACGTCGACACGACGGGCATCAACCCCTACGACCCCGAGAAGGCCAAGAAGCTGCTGACGGAGGCCGGCGTCACCACGCCGCTCGAGATCAGCCTGAAGCTGCCGCCGCCGCCTTACGCGCGGCAGGGCGGCGAGATCCTGGCGGCCCAGCTCGCCAAGGTCGGCATCACCGCCAAGATCGAGAACGTCGAATGGGCGCAGTGGCTGTCGCAGGTGTTCGCACCCAACGGTCCGCACAATTACGACCTCACCATCGTCAGTCATGTCGAGCCGTTCGACCTCGTCAAGCTCACCGAGCCGGACTACTATCTCGGCTACAACAACGAAGCCTTCAACGCGCTCTACAAGCAGATCGTCTCGACGCCTGACGAAGCCGGCCGCGCCAAGCTGCTCGGCGATGCCCAGAAGATGCTGGCGACCGACGCCGTGGCCGGCTTCCTGTTCCAGCCGCAATGGCCGACGGTCATCAACAAGAAGCTGAAAGGCGTCTGGAAGGAAGTTCCGCAGTTCGAGAACGACTTCTCGGCCTGGTCCTGGGAGTAGGGACCGCGTCATCAGTCGAAACTGTCGCGTCTGTAATGGCCTCTTCCCCACCGGGAAGAGGCCATTCGTTTGGCCTCCCCGAACATAATCTGAAAACAACCCCATGCACCGTAGCGATGGGCTGGAAGGGCCTGACAAAATTTCTGACTTGACGAAATCGCTTGCTCCGTCGGGCAAAACACCGGCATAATGCCATAATCGGAAATTCAGAACTGCGTGATCGACCAAACAAATGTTGGTCGCGATCACCTCGCCACTAACATTTGTTGGTCGGAGCGCAACTCGTCGTTGATTGCCGATTCTTCCCGCACTTTGCGATTGCTGAAATTTCGAAAATCGATAGCGGAACAATGTGCCCGGTACGATCTGCTTAACGAATTGCCGCTATTTTAATCACGATACTGATCGCGCGTTGCTTCAAGTTTTTTGCGGCGTCGCAAATGACACTTTTGCTGGGGGGACATTCGCATGCCGATGCAGGGCATCTATCGCTCGCGGCTGCTCGTTGCGACGATCGCATCCGCCGCACTCGCCGTTCTCGGTTCCGCGAGCATCGGTTTTGGCGCCGCCGTGGTCGGCGAAAGCCGGAAGGTCGAGATCACGCAAAAGGGGCCCGGTGGTGTCGATGCGCTCAAGGCGCTGTATCGCCGGCCCGCGACGATCCCGTTTCCCAAGGACAATCCGTTCACGCCCGAGAAGGCGGCTCTCGGCAAGAAGCTCTATTTCGACACGCGTCTCTCGGTGACGTCAGCGCAGTCCTGCGCGAGCTGCCATAGCCCGGGTTTCGGCTGGGGTGACGGGCTTGCGGTCGGTGTCGGTCACGGCATGGCCAAGCTCGGCCGTCGTTCGCCGACGGTTGTCAACGCGGCCTGGAGCGCGATCTACATGTGGGATGGCCGTCTGCCGACGCTTGAAGACCAGGCGCTCGGCCCGATCCAGTCGCCCGGCGAGATGAACATGAAGCTCGACCAGCTCATGACGCGGCTCGCAACCATTCCCGAATACAAGCCGATGTTCGAGGCAGCCTTTCCGGGCGAGGGCATGAAGCCAAAGACGCTGGCGCAGGCAATCGCGACCTATGAGCGTACGGTCGTTTCAGAACGGGCTCCGTTCGACGCCTGGATCGACGGCAACGAGAAGGCGATCTCCGAGGAGGCCAAGCGCGGCTTCGTCGTGTTCAACGGCAAGGCGCAATGCGCGGCCTGCCACGAGGGCTGGAACTTCACCAACGAGGGCTTTCAGGACATCGGGTTGCCGAGCAAGGATATCGGTCGCGGTGAATACCTGCCTGGCGTCATCAAGATGCAGCACGCGTTCAAGACGCCGGGCCTGCGCGAGATCACCCGTCGCGGCCCCTATATGCATGACGGCTCGCTCCCCACGCTGGAAGCTGTCATCGACCATTACGACCATGCCGGCGTCGACCGGCCCAGCCGATCCGATCTCATGCGCCCGCTCGACCTGTCCGCGCAGGACAAGGCCGACCTCGTCGCATTCCTCAAGACTTTGACCAGCGAGCTCGGCCCGACCGCCGTGCCGGTTCTCCCACGCTAACCCACGAAGGTTCCTCACATGCGCACAATCGCTCTCTTCACCTGCGTCATCGTTGCCGGCTTTTCGGTCGGCGCCTATGCCGCGACCGAAATCGTCCATCAGCAAGGCCGCGCCTTCTCCGCCGAGAGCATCACGATCAAGAAGGGTGCGGCCGTCACCTTCCTGAACGACGACACGGTGCCGCACAACATCATGTCGGCCAGCAAGGGCAACGAGTTCAATCTGGGATCGCAGGCACCGGGCACCTCGACGGACGTGTCGTTCAAGGAGCCGGGTGATGTGCAGGTGATCTGCGCCATTCATCCGCGCATGAAGATGATGGTCAAGGTCACGGATTAGGATTTCATCTTGAAGCGTTTTCTTCTCGCAAACCGCGACCCACTTCGCGCGAAAACGCTCTAATCGAAGCGCCGGAGATTTGACGATGTCCATACGTTACAAGATTTTCGGTGCTTTCAGTGTCGTGCTTCTGTTGGCCTGCGGCATCGCCTTCTACGGCATTCGCGCCATCGGCAACTCCGGGGACCTGGTGGTTCGTCTCTATGACGGCCCATTGATGGGGATCAATCACGCGCGCTCCGCTCACGCGGCGCTGCACGAGGCACGACTGCTGCTCCAGCGCGCCCTTGTCGCCGGCAGCTCCAGCGAAATCGTCGCAAAGTTCGAGTCGCTGATCCGCGACAGTGCCGAGGACCTGAAAGTGGTGCGTGAGCGCGCCGCAACGCCGAGCGTTGCCGCCGCGCGCGAGAAGGCCGAAAAAGAGCTCAAGGACTGGTCGACCGCCGCGCTCAAGATCCTGAAGCCGTCGCCCGGTGGCGCGACGGAGATCCCGACCAGCTTCCTGCTCGCCCAGCAAGGCGACCGGCTGATGGCGTCGATCGACGATCTCGTCGAGCTCGTTGCGGCGTACGGCTATGAATATCGCATGGCGGCAGAGAAGGATGTGGAGGCGGCCCGCACCACGATGCTGACGGTCGCAGTCGGAACTGTCGCGATCGGGCTGCTGATCGCGCTTGCATTCTCGTACTCGATGAGCCGGCCGATCTCCGCTGCGGTGCGGGTTGCCGAACGCGTCGCCGCCGGTAATTTCACCGACGACATCGCGGTGCGTCGCAGCGATGAGCTCGGTCGCCTGCTGAAGTCGCTCGCGCTCATGCAGGCGAGCCTGAAGACCCGCGCCGATGACGATCACGCGCTGATCGCGGCCAAGGACCAGAGCAGTGCAGAGCAGGCCGTTCATCGCCAGCGCCTGGAAGCCGAGATCGATGCCTTCCGGTCCGCCTTCAGCGAGGTGATGAGCAACACCGCGCGCATGACCGGCGAGCTGACGGACACGGCACAGGGCCTCGCCTCCGCCGCACGCAATGCGGGCTCGCAATCGAACGAGGCGGCTTCGACGGCGAAGGAGACGTCGGCGAACGTCCAGACCGTGGCAGCAGCCGCAAGCCAGCTCGGCCAGTCCGTCCAGGCGATCACGTCGCAACTGGCCGATGCGACCGCCATCGTGCAGCGCGCATCCGGCATGGCGGAGGCGGCCAACCAGACCATCGGCAGGCTCGCCAGTGCCGCCCAGCAGATCGACGAGGTGGTCGGCTTCATCAGGACCATTGCCGGCCAGACCAACCTGCTCGCGCTCAATGCCACGATCGAAGCGGCGCGCGCCGGCGAAGCGGGCAGGGGTTTTGCAGTGGTTGCTTCGGAAGTGAAGGCGCTGGCGACGCAAACGGCCAAGGCGACCGAGGAGATTTCGAGCCAGATCACCGAGGTGCAATCGGCGACGCGCGAGGCGGTCGACAATGTCGGCGCCATCGCGACGATCATCGGCGATATCGACGGCTTCACCGGGCGGATCGCGGCCGCGGTCAGCCAGCAAAATGCGGCGGCCGGCGAGATCTCCCGGAATATCGGACAGGCCGCCTCCGGCACCGCGCAGGTCGCGCGCAGCATCGCCGGGACGGCGGAGGCGACCGACAACGCCAATCGCACCGCCGACATCGTCCTTGCCACGGCGCACGACCTCTCCAGCCAGGCCACGCAGCTGCGCTCGTCGGTGGATCGGTTCCTGTCGAACGTGGCGGCTTAGGCCGCCGGGGGCGACCGGCGCTCCAGATTACCCGCGCTTGTCGACGGGCAGCACCGGACAGCGGGCGTGCAGGCTCGGATGTCAGCTCGGCTGAAGTGACACGGGACCTCCCCGCAGGAATGCCACCTTGTGACTCATAGCGGGCCACACGGCCATCGTGATGAAATTAGGTTTGGCCGCGCGAGGACATCGAGGAACGATTGAAAAATCGCAGACAGCTTCCGCCGCAAGATGAACTGAGGCCAAACTGGCGAGGAACCAAATAGTCCGCACCCAAGTTGATGCGTTTCGAATAACGCTCGATAACGCGAGACCGACGCAAAAGGCCTCAGCTCGGCGCCAGCCCCGGAGCTGAGGCCGTTTTATCGCTTGTGTATATTTTTGCACCAAGCCCCGGAACGGAGCGGCTGCGCGAGCGTCTTCGATGCGCTTACTCTCGTGCGAGACGAGCTGAAAGAGTCGAGGACAATAGCCGCCGCGCCGCCTCCGTGGCTAGGCAGCTTAATATTCCATGGCTTTCGCCAATAACTGCCGGATCCGTTCAAGCTGATCCAGCGCGGCAGCGTGCCGCGTACTCCGCATCTCCGCGCGCTAGCAACCATTTCGAATCTCGCTCGTTGTCGCCGGCACAATCACTTGCAGGAGACAAAAAGATGTCACGTATAACTTTGCTGGCCGCAACCTTGTTGCTGCTCGCGTCGGCGCCCGCGGGCGCTCAGTCGCAGCCGGCGCAGAGCGGGCCGGGCAACAACGCCGTCAACAGCTCCGATAAGAACAATTCGAATGCGCCGGTCGCGGGCCGCAACAGCTTCACCGAGGGCCAGGCGAAATCGCGGATCGAGGACGCGGGATATTCCAACGTCTCCTCCCTGCAGAAGGACGACCAAGGCGTCTGGCGCGGCAAGGCCGACAAGGGCGGCACCAAGACCGACGTCAGCGTCGACTTCCAGGGCAACGTCAATTCCACGAAATAAGGAGCACATCGCATGACGACCACCATCTCTCGCCTCTACGATAATTATTCCGATGCCGAGCGGGCCGTCACCAGGCTCGAGAGCGCCGGCGTGCCACACTCCGACATCAGCATCGTCGCCAATAATTCCGATAATTGGTTCGGTGCACAGCGCGGCAAGGTTGACCGTGACCGCGACGGCGTCGACGATCGCGCCGAAGGGGCCGGCACGGGTGCCGGTATCGGCGCCGGCATCGGCGGCGCGGCAGGCCTTCTCGCTGGCTTGGGCCTATTGGCCATTCCGGGTCTGGGGCCGGTCGTTGCTGCTGGATGGCTCGCCTCTACCGCTGCCGGTGCGGCCGCTGGCGCGGCCACGGGCGGTATCGTCGGCGCACTCACCCAAGCCGGCGTCTCGAAGGAAGACGCTTCGCGCTATGCGGAAGGCGTTCGCCGCGGTGGCACGCTCGTCACAGCGAAGGTGCCCGACAACGACCGCGTACGTCTCGACGCCCTTCTCCATGAGAGGTCCGTCAACCTTCAGGAGCGCAGTTCCGCTTGGCAGAAAGCCGGCTGGAGCGATTTCGATGCCGCAAGCCCGCCGTTGTCTCCGGAGGACATCGGCCGGGAGCGCGAACTCTACGGCGCGGGTGCACGGCGATAGGCCCCGCGGAGTCGACAAGACAAAGGGCCTCGCGCTGCGAGGCCCTTTTTTGTGGAGCAATGGCGTAAAACCAATCAAGGGCCGAGACGACAAGCGCCGCGGTCTTGACTACGGAAGTCCAGATGTCGCCGTAAAGGGATTGAAACCACGTTCCGCCAGGGCCGCCCACGAAGCTGCGCCAAGATGAGGCAATCGAAAATAGAGTCGTGGCTTGGCCGGATCGGTATCCAGCATGAACCCGGTCGGCAGCGCGCGGACATCAGTGGCATAGAATCCGCCATCCGGCGACCTCCGCGATTCGATGACAGCGACCAACGATTTCGCCTCCGCGGTTCTGCCGAGCAATTTCAGCAAGAGAGCCATTTGGCTGGTCCCTTCGGTCCACACACCGTCTCGGTCCTCACCGTAGGAAAAGCCCTTATCGACACTCATTCGCCGTTCGGCGGTCGTAATGGCCGATGCAAATTTCCTGGCCGCTCCTGATAGCGCCGTTAACGGCCAGACCTGAGCATCAAGGGCCAACACCGGATTGCGCGTGACGCCGTCTTCGGCGGTGCCTGCGGCGAAACAGGCGCATGCCGGATCCCACATCGTTTCGACAAAGTGCTCGGCAGCTGTTGCCATATCGCGCCAGCGCAAATCGCCGGTGCGGGTTGCAAGAAGGCCAAACGCGGCGGCGAGGTCGGTATTGTGTTCGGTCGATTTCCATGTCCGCAACTCGGGCGTCGGCTCGTGCCCGAACGTACCGCCCGTGAAACCGCCAGTGCCTCGCGCGTCGGCCCATTGCGCGACCCAGGTGCCGAGCCGTGCCGCACCATCGCGGAACCGAGAGCCGGTGTTCACATCGTCGATCGACAGCAACGCCAACATGGCCCATGCCATGTTACCGACATCGCTGCCGACCTGATATCGATCTTCCAACCACTTGTTCTGCGTGTTGTCCCACCATCCCGGAAGTTTGGCGGGGCCACTGGCCACCATACCCGCGGCGTATGCGTTGCGGAGCCGCCCATCATGCCAGGTGCGGTCGTTGTCGATGGCCCAAAGAATCGCCGAGCCAATTCGAGACGCCTTGTCTCGCTCGCCGCAACCGACCAATGCGATGGCGGCTACCGCATTGTCATAGAGGTAGGCGGCGCCATGGAGAGGCCCCGATTCAACGGTCGGATAGCTCGGCAGGAACAACGGCCCTGATGGCGATGCGCTATCGATCAGACCGGAGAGATATCCGCACGCTGACGCTTCCGGTGTTGCTTGAGCCCGGAGTGGGGTGGCAACCGCAATGGTTGTGAAAGTCGTGGCGATCCATGCCAAGCTTGCTATTCGGCCCACTTGCTGTTCTCCGGGTGGACAATAGTCCTATCTATACCCCTCGGACGATGACTTGAAGTGGCCCTGAGCCGACGCCACAGGGAGCCCATTAACCTCGTCAGCGCTAAGCCGCTAAACTATTACTAACTCGTGTTGCCTAACTTATCCATCCCGGGAACAGGAGCACGCCGGAATGGACTCGGACGCCATGTTCGACGATTGCGCAGCCGCGCTGGAGTTGGGTCTCCGCGAAGCGCGCACCGGCAATCCGCAGATGATCGACGTCTTCGATGCCATCCTGACCCAGCTCGAGGCGCGCGACGATGCCGACGCCCGCGAAATGAAAGCCGCCGCGCATTTCGCGGCGGCAACATGCCACGCCGCGTGCGGCCAAACCGGGGCGATGGGAAAGCGCGCCGCCAAGGCCATGGCGGCCCTCAAGAGCCTCGGCGAACCGAGCCGGACGCTGGCGAGCGTCGACGTGATCGCAGACGCGCTCATGGACCGTAACGAACATCACCGAGCCCTGCCTTATTGCCAGCAAGCCGTCACTCTGACCCGCCGCGATCCCGTGGCGGTGCGCGGTCGACTTTGGCGGGCCGGTCGCTGCCTCGTGCGTCTCGGCTTCTCGGCCGACGCGGCGGCCGTGCTGCGCGAGGCGATCGACCTGATCCGCGGCTCGGGCCCGGACCTGCTGCTGGCTCACGCCTTGCTCGATCTCGGCAACGCCACAATCAGGTCCCACCCGGACGATTCATCGCAGGCGTTCCGCGAGGCCGCGGACATCTTCGCCGCGAACGATCACAGCAACCAGGCCGCGACCGCATGGCTCAACTTAGGTGTGCTGGCGAGCAGGGCGAACCGGCTCGACGAGGCGCTCGCTTGGTATGAAAAAGTGCGCGAGGCGCGCGAGCGCGACCCGCAAACGACGACGATGCAGCGGGGCAACCTGCACAACAACATCGCCAATGTCTATCGTCGCCAACGCGATTTCGTGCGCGCCCGGACTGAGGCCGACCGCGCGGTCGACATCCTGACCCCGGTCGGCGGCGAGTTTCTCGCACACGCCCTTGGTACACAGGGTGAAATCCGCCGCGATTCGGGCGAGAAGGAAGCCGCGCTGGAGTGGTTCGGCCGCGCCCGCGCCGTCATGGAGGCGCTTCCAAACGTCAACAGAGAGAAGCTTGCCGAAAAGCTGAGCAACGAGGCCGACGCGCTCGAGGCCTTGGACCGCGCTGCCGAGGCCGGCGCGCTGCGCGCACGCGCCGCCGCCTTGCTCCAGACCAAGGCGCCGCCGACGCCGCGCGCGGCTCCGAAGCCCGCCAAGCAATCCGTCAAGCGCAAGACCAGCGGCACCGTGCTCGTCACGCTGGACGGCATCGGCCTTCCCGCCGAGGTCTACGCGCAATGCGATCTGCACACCCTTGAGAGCAGGCTCGAACGCCGGCTCGACGAGACGGACGCGGGCGAGCTCGACGGTCACGAGCACGGTCCGGAAAATGTGCAGCTTTTCCTTTATGGCCCGAACGCCCGCGCACTCTTTGAGGCGATCCGCCCGGTTCTGACGGACTATCCGCTCTGCCGGGGCGCTGAAATCGAATTGCGCCAGGGCCGCAAGGTTGAGCGCTTTCCTTTAAGCGCAGCCCTGTGAGGAGCGCCTGAGATGGCGTCGAGGGCTTGCGTCGGTGTGCTGCTTTGATAATGTTCGGCCCATGATGATCAGCACTCTCAACATCGCTTCGGTTTTCTTCCTGCTGAGCCGCTAACGGCTCGTCCGCGCCTTTGCGGACAGGAATTGGAGATCGTCCTCGCGCGCATCGTCCTCGCGCGTCATGTGCTTGCGAGCGGCGACTTCCTGATCGAATCGACCACACCTCGCAGTCCCGCACGACGGGACGTAGGTGCTGGCACGTAGAGAGAGCTCTGTCATGTCCCCCTTAAACGACGACCAACTGCGTCAATTCGCAGAACGCGGCTTCGTGGTTATTCCTGACGTCGTTCCAGCGATGCTGCTCGAAGCGGCAATGCAACGGATCGACCGTTTGGTCGAGCAAAATCCGCCTCCGGCTGACCGTCGCGGATTCCACTTCTATTGGGAGCAGAATCCGGCCGACACCGATCCCCTGGTCGCTCTGCTGCAAGAGAGCAGGGCCCTGGAAATCGTGCAAAGCCTGATCGCGCCACTGGCCCTGGCCAAGCTGGAGCAACTTCAGGTCTCGCTCAACATTCCGGTCTGGAAGCATCGACCCGGCGGGCCGCATATCGATGGGATCAGGATCACAGAGCCGAGCGGACGCCCCGGAACGTTCACCCTGCTGGCTGGCATCTTCCTGACCGATCAGACCGCGTCAGATATGGGCAATCTCTGGGTCTGGCCCGGCTCGCACAACGTTGCTGCGTCCTATCTCCGCGAGCACGGGCCCGACGCGTTGTTCGATATCGAGCACCCGACCTACCCAATGGAGGCGCCCGAACAGGTGCTGGGACGGGCCGGCGATCTCTTTCTTGGAAACTATTTGCTCGGCCACAATATGGGTGGAAACACTTCAGCAGTGATCCGGCGGGTCGTCTATTTCCGTCTCCAGGCGGAAGGCCATCGGGCGAGATGGCGAGACTGTGTACGGGATCCGCTGCTGGAATTCGAGCCTGCACGAACGGCTCTGAACCGCCCTCGGTGATGCGCGGTCCTGGAGAGGCGAAGCGGCGCAGCGTCCGAAGGCGATGCGCCGCTTGTTTGGTTACGCCGCCTTCGCCTCGACGCTGCCGATCCAGCTGCGGGCGAGGGTCACGTCGGCTTGCGACAGTTGATGGCCCGCCGGCAAAACCTTGTGGTCGACACGCGCACCTGCGTCCGACAACAGCGCCGCAAGCCTGACCGAATTGCTCGAGGGCACGATCGGGTCAGCCTGACCCGATAGCAGCAGCACCGGCTTGCCACCGAGCTCGGCTTTGGGCGGATCCGACAGCGGCACCATTGCGCGCAGCAGCACTGCGCCTGCCAGCACGTCCGGCTTCAGCAGCAACAGCGCTGCGGCGATGTTGGCGCCGTTGGAGAAGCCGACCGCGACGGGCGCGGCGATCTCGTAGCGCCTGCGAGCGTCCGCGACGAAATCGCCGAGCTCGAGCGCGCGACGACGCACATCGTCCTCGTCGAACACGCCTTCGGCAAGGCGGCGGAAGAAGCGCGGCATGCCGTGCTCGAGCACGCGGCCGCGCGGCGAGAGCAGGGCCGAGCCTGGCGAGATCATCTGGCCGAGCCCGAGCAGGTCGTTCTCGTCGCCGCCGGTGCCGTGCAGCAGCAGCAGGGGTGGGAGGTGCGCGCTGGTCGCGGGCTCGAAGCGATGGATGAACTCGGTCATGATGCGGTCGCTTCCAGGCTCGGCAGCACGCCCTCGATCTGCTTGCGATGCCGTTCGAGGAAGCTCGGCAGCTTCAGGTCGCGTCCGAGGCTCGCCACCGGCTCGTCCACGGCGAAGCCGGGGATGTCGGTTGCGATCTCGAACAGCACACCGCCGGGCTCGCGGAAATAGATCGAGCGGAAGTAGTTGCGATCGCGCTGCTCGGTCGGATGCAGGCCGTGATTGCTCACGAGCATTTGCGCCATCCTGCCCTGCTCGGCGTCATCTGCCGCGCGAAAGGCGATGTGGTGCACCGAGCCGCCGCCCTGATGGCCGCGCAAAAAGCCCTTGGCCTCGTAGATGTCGACGACGCTGCCTTCAACATCGCCAGGCGCCTTGAAGCGGATCACCGAGCCTTCGCGTCCCGTCTCCTTGAAGCCGAACACGTCGGTGAGCACCGCAGCCGTCTTGGCCGCGCTGTCGAGCAGCAGGGTCACGCCGTGGAAGCCGCGGATCGCGTGCTCTGAAGGCACCTCGCCATTGCTCCAGCCGGGCTCGTTCTCGGCGCCGGGGACGCCGACCAACGCGAGCGCCATGCCGTCAGGATCGGTGAACGGCAGCACGGATTCGCCAAAACGCTTTTCCAGCGCCTCATAGGCGATGCCCTTCTCGGTGAAGCGCTGCGTCCAGTAACCGAGCGAGCGCTGCGGCACGCGGAAGGCGGTCTGATGGGTCTCGCCGACGCCGCGGCGGCCCTGCGACACGCCGGCCCAGGGGAAGAAGGTCAGGATGGTGCCGGGGCGGCCGGTCTCGTCGCCGTAGTAGAAATGGTAGGTGCCGGGATCGTCGAAATTGACCGTCTTCTTGACGAAGCGCAGACCGAGATCCCGGGTGTAAAAGCCGAAATTGCGGATGGGGTCGCCGGCAATCGCGGTGACATGGTGCAGTCCAGACATTGTCGTCCTCCTCTCTAGGGGGAGCACTCTTGCTCTGGGTGGAAATATCGTTCCGCTTTGGATTGGAGACAATCCATGCAAATATGACGGCTATGTCTACGATTTGGAAACAATGGCGGGCCCTTGGATAAGGTTGCCAGCCTCCGCGCCTTCGTGAAGGTGGTCGAAAGCGGCAGCTTTGCCGAGGCGGGCCGGCAGCTGCGGCTGTCGCGCTCGGCGATCAGCAAATACATCGCCGACCTCGAGGAGAGCCTCGGCGTCCAGCTCCTGAACCGGACCACGCGGCACGCCAGCCCGACCGAGAACGGCCAGCGCTATTTCGAGCGCGCGGTCGTCATCCTCTCCGAGATCGAAGCGGCCGACCAGGCGGTGACGCAGGCCCAGTCGGCGCCGCGGGGCCTCTTGCGCGTCAACGCGCCGATGTCGTTCGGAACGATGCGGCTCGGGCCTGCGCTCGCGGATTTCATGCAAGCGTTCCCGGAGCTTCAGCTCCAGATCGTGCTCAGCGACGATCTGCTCGATCCCGTCCAGGACGGCTTCGATGTGACGCTGCGGATCGCCGACCTGGAATCGTCGAGCCTGATCGCGCGAAAGATCATGCCGGTGCCGCGCATGATCTGCGCCTCGCCTGACTATCTCGCCCGTCACGGCACGCCAAAACATCCGCAGGACCTGCGCGCGCATGCCTCGCTCACCTACGGCTTCCTGCTCACCGGCAATCAGTGGAAGCTGTCAGGTGCCGATGGCGATCACTGGATCCAGCCGGACTGGTCGCTCTGCGTCAACAACGCCGAGGTGCTGCGCGACGCCGCGATCAAGGGCAGGGGCCTCGCTCTGCTGCCCGAGTTCATCGCCGCGGAGGCGCTGCGGAAGGGCGAATTGCGGACCGTGCTCGACGACTATTCCGCGCCGCCGCTCGCGCTCTATGCGGTCTATCCGCCGACGCGGCATCTGTCGGTGAAGGTGCGGCTGTTCATTGATTTTCTGGTGGAGCGGTTTGGGGCGTGAGCAAATTGTCCAGCGCGCTGATCGACGCGTCGCGAAGCGCGGCGAGCTCGCGCGCCGCATCCCGGCACGCCTCTGGTGACATCGAGGGCGCTGCCTCTTCGATCTCGCGGCAGCGCTCGAACAGGCTGATCAGGCCGAGCGCGCTTGCGGCGCTGCCGAGCTGGTGCGCAGATCGCGCGAGCTGCCTGGCATCGCCGGCCGCGGCCGCCGCGACAATGTCGGCGATCAGCGTTTCGCTGGTCTCTCTCAGCAGATGTTGCAGCTTCGTGATCTGGCCGATGCCGAGCAGCGCCTTCTGGTCGTCGAGAAAATGCCGGTCGATCAACGCGCCTGATGCGAGCGGCGCCTCGGTCGCGCCGCGCGCGGGCTCGTCCTCGATCGCCTCGCGGAGCGCGCCAATCAGGATCGGCTTGCTGACGACCTTGCTGATCCCGGCGCTTGCGAGCCGCTGGCGGGTGCTGGGCGAGGCGTCGGCGGTCACGACGATGATCCGCGGCATCGGCCGCAAGGGCAGCTGACGGATGCGCGTGGCCGTCTCCACGCCGTCCATGTCGGGCATGTGCAGGTCCATCAGGACGACGTCGAACGGCTGGCTTCCGGCGAGCGCGACAGCGGCCGCACCATTGCTTGCGATCGCGGCGCGGTGGCCGAGCCTGGTCAGGATAGCTTCGCCGACCTCGCAATTGATGGGGTCGTCGTCGACCAGCAGCACGCGGAGCGGTCGCGATTGCGGCGGCAGCGTGCCTTGTGCAATGCCGCCGGCGGCCTTGCCGAGCGGGACGACAAGCGTAAACACGCTGCCGTTGCCCGGCGTGCTCTCCACCGTCAGGTCGCCGCGCATCAGCCGCGTCAGTCTGCGCGCGATCGCAAGCCCGAGGCCGGTGCCGCCGAACCGCCGCGCGATGCTGTCGTCGGCCTGCACGAAGTCCTCGAAAATCCGTTCGTGCATGTCGGGCGCAATGCCGATGCCGGTGTCACGAACGACGGCGCGCAGCAGCGCATGGTCGTCACGCCGCTCGATCGCCGCATGCACGGATATTCCGCCACTCGGGGTGAACTTGATGGCGTTGCCGATCAGATTGAGCAGGATTCGGTTGAGACGGACGGGATCGCCGTGGACTGACGTGCCGACTGACGGATCGCAGGCGAGGTCGAAGGAGAGACCCTTGCCAAACGCCTGCGGACGCATCAGATCGGCCGCCGTCTCGATCAGCTGGTCGAGACGGAAGTCGCGCGTCTCCAGGGCCTCAGTGCTGGCCTCGAGGCGGGCATATTCCAGAATGGCGTCCACCAGCGCGATCAGTGTTTCGCCCGACGCGGCCGCGGTGGCGAGGTGGCGGCGCTGGACCTCGCTGAGCCGGCCGTCGTCGAGCAGCTGCAGCACGCCCATGACCCCATTGAGCGGCGTGCGCAGCTCATGGCTGACAACGGCGAGGAAGCGCGATTTGGTTTCGTTGGCTGCAACCGCGACGCTGCGCGCCCGCTCGGCCGCGTCGTGCTCGGCCAGCGCGTGATCGCGCGCCTTCTCGAGCTCGGAGGTGCGTTCGATCACCTTGCGCTCGAGCGTGGCGTAGGATTCGCGCAAATGCGCGGCCATGCGGTTGAACTGGTCGCCCAGCGCCTCGAGCTCGTCGCCGGTCTTGATGGCGAGCCGCTGTCCGAGATCGCCGCTGCCGATCCGCCGTGCCCCCTGGGTCAGCATCTGGATCGGCACGGCCATGCGTCGGCTGAGCCAGAGCGACACCAGGGTGGCCGAGGCGAGCAGGACGATCAGCAGGAACGTCGAGCGTCCGATCGAGGCGTAGATCGGCGCGTAGGCTTCGCTGAGCGGGAGCTCGACGAACACGAGCCAGCCGAGCGAGGGGACCGTCGCATAGGTCGAGAGCACGCGCTGACCGGCAAAATCCTCCTTGATCAGCCCGCCCGAGGGTGGCCCCACGCCGTCGAGCCCGGCGCGCACGTCAGGATGGCCGGAGAGATCGCTGCGGCGAAGCGCCGGCCACAGATCGGGATGCGCGATCAGCACACCCAGCCGATCGACGACATAGGCCTTGCCGGTGTTGCCCACCCTGATCCCGGCGACGAGGTCCCAGATGAAGCGCAGATTGACCTCGGCGATGACGACGTTGGGTGAGCTGCCGCTGCCGCGCGTGGCGAGCGTCATGAAGGGCTCGGTGTCGCCGAAGAAATAGACCGGCCCGTAATAGGCCCGGCCTTCATTGGCGCCGCGGAAGGCGGCAGAGGAGGACTGGTCGATGTTGCTGCCGATCCGGTCCGCGACGCGGCGCGACACGCGTACCTGTTCGCGGCCGTTCGAATCGAGCTCGGTCAATTCCGCAATCGCGGGCGAGAGGCGCAGCAGCCTGATGGCATTCAGGCGCACGTCTTCATTGGTCGAAAGCTCCGGGGGCAGGTGCGACAGCCATCTGACCTGGGTCTCGATCTGGCTGATGAACTGGCCGATCTGGATCGCCGCGCTCGCAGCCTGCTCGCGCTGGGTTGCCGCGAGCAGCTGCTTCTGCTCGTGATAGGAGAACCAGACGTCGAAGCTGGTGTTGATGGCGAGCGCGGCAAAGGCAAGCGCGACGATCGAGTAGAGATATTTGCGGAACAGCCGTCCGGGAGGCGTCCGCAAAGGTTCCTGGTCGACCTGTTCATTCACTCGCGAATCTCGTCGGCGCGCGCCAGCAGCGTGTAGGGAATCTTCAATCCGAGCGCGCTGGCGACGGTGCGGTTGATCAGCAGCTCGTATTTGCGCGGCGATTGCACCGGCAGGTCGCCGGCCTTGGTGCCGCGGAGGATGAGATCGACATAATCGGCCGAGCGCACCTCCAGCGTCGGCCCGTAGCTCATCAGCCCGCCCGAATCCATGAAGTAGTGGAACGGATAGATCATCGGCACGCGATGTCTCGCGGCCGTCTCGACCACCGCCTTCCGGTTGACCACGAGAAAGCTGTCGACAAGCGAGATCATGGCCGCCTTCGGAGGATCAGCGAAGCGGCCGATCGCGCCGTCGATCTCGGCGACTGCGTCGATGGGTGCAAGCTCCACCGCGACGCCTGATGTCGCGGCTTCCCGCTCGAGCGAATCAAGGTAATAGCGGCCGGCGCGAGGGGTGCTGGCCGGGTTGAACAGGACGCCGATGCGCCGGATGTCAGGCACGGCTTCCTTGATCAGCTGAAGCCATTTGCCGCCCATCTCGGGGGTGCTGCTGGTGAAGCCGGTGACATTGCCGCCGGGATGGGCAAGGCTTTCGACGAAGCCGTTGCCGACGGGATCGTTGGAGGTCGCGAAAACGATCGGGACCGTCTTGGTGGCCGCCATGACGGCCGCGGTCTCGACAGTCGAGCCGGTCAGGATGACATCCGGCTTGAGATCGATGAGCTCCGCGATCGCGGTCTGCAACTTGTCGGGCCCGCCGAATGTCGAGCGAACCTCGAGACGATAATTGACCCCTTCGACCCAGCCGCGTTGTCGCAAGCCCGCGATCAGCGCACCGAGGCGAGAGTTCGAACTCTCGCTCATGTTGCGTCGGGTCAGCTCGTCATCGAGCGCCAGAGCGGTGATCGAGGCGACGATTCGCATGCGGTCCGACGTTGCGTCGAGCGCAAACAAACCTGCGACAGTTGCTCCCGCAAGCCGAATGAAATCGCGACGGGCGATCGCCGGCACGACACGGGCAGGAGCAGGCCGCTCGCTCATGAAATGTTTCGCAAGATTTGTCCCCGGGGAACGTGCTTAACGCGAAAGGATGGCAACCACAATTGATGAAAAATGCGCTTGTGAATGTTCGTTCGCAGCGGTCCCGGTGGATAGAGCGGGCTGCTACCGCCGCAGCGTGAACTCGCTCGCGTCCCGCCGGTGCTCCCACTTCGCCTGCTCGAGCTCGGGCTGGTCGCATTCCGCCTCGGGATAGCCGATGCAGAGATAGGCGATGAACTTCCAGGAAGCGGGCACGTCGAGCAGGCCGTGGATACGCTGCGGGCTGAGGATGGAGACCCAGCCGAGCCCGATACCTTCGGCGCGGGCGGCGAGCCACATCGCGGTGATGGCCGCGACCACCGAATATTCTGTCGTCTCCGGCATGGTGGCGCGGCCGAGGCCGTGGCCGGTGTCGCTGGCCTTGTCGGCGAACACGGCGAGGTGGCCAGGGGCCTGTTCGAGGCCCGAGAGCTTGAGCGTGGCGTAGCGTAGCGCGCGCTCGCCGGAATAGCAGTTGAGTGCATCGGCGTTACACGCCTTGAAATCGTCGATCACGGCGCGGCGCCGCTGGGGATCATCGACGATGACGAAGCGCCAGGGCTGGCTCAGGCCGACCGAGGGCGACAGGCAAGCCGTCTCGATCAGCCGCTCCATCGCGCCGTCGGGCAGTGCCTGGTTACGAAAGCGGCGCACGTCGCGGCGCCACACGAACAGCTCGCGCAATTGAAGGCGGAAGGTGTCGTCGAACTCGACCATGATTTCATCCTCCCCCGTGGAGGAAGGCGGCCGCGACCAGCAGGATCAGGATTTCGCCGACCTGCTCGAATGCGCCCAGGATGTCGCCGGTCTGCCCGCCGACCTGGCGGATGGCAAGCCGCGCCAGCATCAGCCCGGCGAGGGAGAGCAGCACCAGCCCGACCAGCGCCTTGCCCGGCCCCAACGCCAGAGCGAGCGCGAGCGTTCCTATGGCGAAGGACGTGGCCACGCTGCGGCCCGGCGGCGCTCCTGCGTTCGCGGAAAGACCGTCGGGACGGGCCGGGGCAACCAGCGACATGAAGGCCGGCAAGCCCGCGCGGGCCGCGGCATGAGCTGCGCACAGCGCGAGCATCACGGCCCAGGGATTGGCGATCGCCGCAAGCGCGCTCCAGCGCAGGCCGAACGACAGGATCAGGGCGCAGACACCATAGCTGCCGATCCGGCTGTCGCGCATGATCTCGAGCTTGCGCTCGCGCGTCCGCCCGCCGCCGAGGCCGTCGGCGGTGTCGGCAAGCCCGTCCTCGTGCAGTGCGCCGGTGATGAGCGTGGTCGTCGCGAGCGCGAGCAGGGCGGCGATATCAGGCGTCAATCCGACGCGAATGGCGACCTTGTAGACGAGCGCCCCGGCAAGGCCGACCAGCAGCCCGGCCACTGGGAGGGCCCATGTCGCGCGCGCGACGGCGCCTTCGCCTGATGGCTTCGACGAGGCCACGGGAAGGATCGTGACGAAGGACGCGGCGATCCTGAGATCGGCGGCGACGTCTTTCAGAATGTCGGCGCGCGGCGTCATTTCAGCTTCATCGGCAGGCCGGCGACCACGAACTCGACCTTATCGGCGACATCAGCAATGGTCTGGTTCATGATGCCGGCTGCATCGCGATAGCTGCGCGCCAATGCGTTGTCGGGCACGATGCCGAGTCCGACCTCGTTGGTGACAAAGATGACGGGGCTCTCGAGGCGGGGCAGGGCGGCGGCAAGCTCGCTCACTTCGCGTTGCCAGTCGCGCTCCGCATGCATGAGATTGGAGAGCCACAGCGTCAGGCAGTCCACCAGCCTCGCACCGCCGCCATCACTTGCGATGAGCGCACGCACGAGATCGAGCGGCACCTCGCGCTCGATCCAGCCGGGTCCGCGTCGCGCGCGATGCCCAGCGATGCGCGCCTCCATCTCGGCATCGAGCGCCTCGGCCGTAGCGATGTAGATCGGCGGCTGGTCCGGAAAGCTGCGCGCAAGCGCTTCCGCGCGGGCGCTCTTGCCCGATCGCGCTCCGCCTGTGATCAAGATGACGGCCATAAAGCTCTCCTGTGAGCCTGACTAATCACCAATCGCGGCCAAAGACAAAGCCGAAAATCAGCCCGGCAGGGGCTTGCGCTCGCCCCTCGCTTTGCGCAACAGGGGCGGGACAGGAGGCGGGTTTGGGTTTTGCAGGCGCGATGGTGGTGGCGATGGCGATGGATGCCCTCCTGGGCTGGCCGTCATGGCTGTTCGCGCGGATCGGCCACCCCGTGACCTGGCTGGGCCTGCTGATCGATGCCATCGATGCCGGCTGGAATCGCGAGTCCGATGCCCTGGCGCTCCGCCGCGCCGCCGGCATTGCCGGCGCGCTTCTGGTGATCGCGCTCGCGGTGGCGCTCGCTTGGGTGCTTCAGTCCTTGCTTCCCTCAGGCTGGATCGGATTCGTGCTGGCCGGCGTCCTGGCCTGGCCGCTGGTGGCGCTGCGCTCGCTGCATGATCACGTCGCCGCGGTCGCCAAGCCTCTGCTGACCCGCGACATCGCCGCCGCGCGCGAGGCGGTCTCGCGCATCGTCGGCCGCGATCCGGCCGCGCTTGATGAAGCCGGCATCGCACGCGCGGCGATCGAGAGCCTCGCCGAGAATGCCTCCGACGGCATCGTCGCCCCGGTGTTCTGGGGGACGCTGTTCGGCTTGCCGGGAATCCTCGGCTACAAGGCCATCAACACGCTGGACTCCATGATCGGCCATCGCAGCGATCGTCACGAAGCCTTTGGCTGGGCCGCTGCTCGCATCGACGATGTCGCCAATTTCATTCCGGCGCGCCTGACCGGCTTGCTGTTCGTGTTGCTCGCACCGCGGCGCTCGGAGGCGCTGTCGTGCATGACGCGCGATGCGCGCCGGCATCGTTCGCCCAATGCCGGCTGGCCGGAAGCTGCGATGGCCGGCGCGCTCGGCGTGCGGCTCAGTGGCCCGCGCATCTATCACGGCTGTGTCACGAAAGAGCCCTGGCTTAACGAAGGTGCGCGCGATCCGCTTGCAGCGGACATTCATGAGGGGCTGGCGATCTACCGCCGCGCCATGCTGCTGCTCGCAGGCGTGCTTGCGATCCTGGCGTATGCGTGAAACAACGGGCCATGCGCGAGCACGGTGGAAATCTCGATCTGGCCCAGCAGCGTTTTGGCGGGCGCGCGGAGGACTGGATCGATCTGTCGACCGGCATCAACCGGCTGCCTTATCCCGTCGGCGAGATATCAGCGCATCACTGGCAAGCCTTGCCCTCGCGCTCCGAGATCGAGGCGCTGCATCAGGCCGCCCAACACGCCTATGGCACATCAGCGCCTGTCGTTGTGATGGGCGGCGCACAGGCCGCCATTCAACTGCTGCCACAGCTCGCGCCGCGTGGCCTGGCCCGCATCCTCGCGCCGACCTACAACGAATATGCGCCCGTTCTCTCGGTCGCGGGATGGCAGGTCGAGCAGGTGAGGGAGCTCGATGCGCTGGCGGGTGCGGATCTTGCCATCGTCGTCAATCCCAACAATCCCGATGGCCGCCGTCATGCGCCGAAGGATCTGCTTGCGCTGTCGCCGCGCGTCGGTCACCTCGTCATCGACGAGAGCTTTGCCGATGCCGTTCCCGAGTTCTCGCTCGCCTCGGAAGCCGGCCGGCCGGGCTTGCTGATCCTGCGCTCGTTCGGCAAGTTCTACGGTCTGGCCGGCCTGCGGCTCGGCTTCGCGATCGGCCATGCAGCCGACATTGACAAGCTCGCGGCGGCATCGGGGCCATGGCCGGTCTCGGGCGCCGCGATCGCGATCGGCTGCCGCGCTTTGCGCGATGAGGCCTGGGCCAAGGCGACGTCAGCGCGGCTTTTGCGGGACTGTGCGCGCCTCGACGCGATGGCGCATGCGCAGGGCTGGCGGCTCGTCGGTGGCGCATCACTGTTCCGTCTCTACGAGACGCCGGATGCGCTTGCCGCGCAGGAGAGGCTCGCGCGCGGTCAGATCTGGTCGCGGGTCTTCACGCAGAACCCCTCGTGGTTGCGTCTCGGCCTTCCGGGCGCTGAGGCCGAATGGACGCGCCTCGCCGAGATGCTAGCGCGCTAGCGTGAGCAGGCCTTCGACATCGAGATGTTTCTCGATGTGATCGGCGAGGGCCTCGAGCGCGCTCTCGACCCTGGCGTGATACGGCTCGTCGCCCGCGGAAATGTCGAGCTTTGCCAGATACGCCTTGCGGAAATCATCCGACGTGAACAGGCCGTGCAGATAGCTGCCTTGGACACGGCCATCGCGCGACATCGCGCCCTCCGCCTCGCCGTTGAGTTTGGCGAACGGCCGCACGCGATCCGGCCCGTCGGTGCGCCCGATGTGGATTTCGTAAGCCTCGATCGGTTGGTTCGTGTCCGCATGCACGGCCGCAACACGCGTCAGTGTCTTTTGCGGGCTCATCACCGTCTCGACATCCAGAAGTCCCAGGCCCGGCGTATCGCCCGCAGAGCCTTCGATACCTTCGGGGTCCGCGACGCTGCGTCCCAGCATCTGATAGCCGCCGCAGAGGCCGAGCACATGGCCGCCGCGCCGATGATGTGCGAGCAAATCGATGTCCCAGCCCTGCGCGCGCAAAAAGGCGAGATCGCCGCGGGTCGACTTTGAGCCGGGGATTATGACGAGCCTGACATCGCCGGGGATCGCTTCGCCCGGGCGCACCATCAAGAGATCAACACCCGGCTCGAGCTTGAGCGGATCGAGATCGTCGAAATTGGCGATGCGCGATAGCGCGAGACAGGCGATCTTGGTCTGGCCGGGCTTGCGCGCATCGCTCAGGCCCAGCGCATCCTCGGCCGGCAGCTCGCCGGCGCGCGAAAACCAGGGCAGCACGCCAAGGCCGCGCCATGCGGTCTTTTGCGCGATCAGCTTGTAGCCGTCGTCGAACAGCGTGGGATCGCCGCGGAACTTGTTGATGACAAACCCCTGGATCATCGCGGCATCATCAGGGTCGATCACCGTCTTGATGCCGACGAGCTGGGCGATGACGCCGCCGCGGTCGATGTCGCCGACCAGAACCACCGGCACGTCGGCCTTGCGGGCAAAGCCCATATTGGCGATGTCGGCCTTGCGCAAATTCACTTCGGCCGGGCTGCCGGCACCTTCGACCAGCACCAGATCGGAACGCGCCTTCAGCCGCTCGAAGCTTTCCAGCACGGCGCCCATCAGCGAGGGCTTCATCGCCGCATATTCGCGCGCGCGTGCGGTGGCGATGCGCTTTCCTTGCACGATCACCTGCGAACCGACATCGGTCTCGGGCTTGAGCAGCACCGGGTTCATGTCGGTATGCGGCTCGACGCCCGCTGCGAGCGCCTGCAGCGCCTGGGCGCGGCCGATCTCGCCGCCGTCGACGGTGACGGCGGCATTGTTCGACATGTTCTGCGGCTTGAAGGGGAGCACGCGCAATCCCCGGCGCGTGAAGGCGCGTGCGAGGCCGGCGACGATGAGCGATTTGCCCACGTCCGAGCCCGCCCCCTGGATCATCAGCGCGCGTGCCATCGACTTCAGAACTCGACGCCGGGCTGCGCCTTGATGCCGGAGCGGAACGGATGCTTCACCAGCGTCATCTCGGTGACGAGATCGGCGATCTCGATCAGCTCGTCCTTGGCATTGCGTCCCGTGAGCACGACATGCGTCATCGGCGGCTTCGACGTCTTGAGGAAATCGACGACCTCTGCGATGTCGAGATAGTCGTAGCGCAGCGCGATGTTGATCTCGTCGAGCACGACCATGCGCAGGCTCTCATTGAGGATCAGCTCCTTCGCCTTCTCCCAGCCGGCGCGCGCCGCCGCGATGTCGCGGGCGCGGTCCTGCGTCTCCCAGGTGAAGCCTTCGCCCATGGCGTGGAACTGGCAGAGCTCGCCGAAATGGCCGGTGAGCAGGCGCCGCTCGCCGGTATCCCAGGCGCCCTTGATGAACTGCACCACCGCGCAGGGCAGGCCATGGGCGACACAGCGCACGATCATGCCGAAGGCGGAGGACGACTTGCCCTTGCCGGCGCCGGTGTGGACGATGATGAGGCCCTTTTCGCCGCTCTTGGTCGCCATGATCTTGTCGCGGGCGACCTTGATCTTCGCCATCTTGGCGGCGTGCTTGGCGTCGGTTTCATCTGCCGTTTCGGTCTCCGGCTCGCTCGTCATCGGATCGGTCCTTCGGCTTGACAAGAGGCGGCCGGGGGCAAATGGTGCTCCGGCGTTGGTTCCTGTCCTATGACAGGCGAAGAGGGAATGCGATAGGGTCCGAATCGGCAAGATTTGGGTCCAAAATGCAGCCGCCCCCGCGACCGTGACCGGAGAGATGCCCAAAGCCACTGATCCCCTGAAGGGATCGGGAAGGCGGGGATCGAAGGGGAAACCCTGCTCCGCAAGCCGGGAGACCTGCCAGCGCGGACGATTTGTGGACCGGCGGACGGGGTGTTCCGCGACGGGGAAGCGGGCCTTCGCAAGGATGGTCCGTGGGCCTCTTCGCCTCCCGCTGATACTTCTGGAAGAGGCGATGACTGTCACACTGCATGTCTGCATCACCTGCCGCGCCGGCCAGACGCTGGGCGAGGGCGAGGTCACGCCCGGCAAGCGCCTGCATGGTGCGATCCTCGAGGCCGGCGTGCCCGAGGGTGTGACGGTGGTTCCCGTCGAATGCCTGTCGGCATGCAGCCAGGGCTGCTCGGTCGCACTCAGCGCGCCCGGGCGCTGGTCGTATGTCTATGGCCGCCTGACGGATGCCAACGCGCAGGACGTCGTCGCCGGCGCCGCCGCCTATGCCGCCGCGCCCGATGGTCTCGTGCCCTGGCGCAGCCGGCCCGAAATCTTCCGCAAGCAGTCGCTTGCCCGCATTCCCCCTATCGCCGTGTTGCCGGAGGCCGCCGAATGAACTCGCTTGCAAAAGTCCCCGTGACCGTGGTCACGGGTTTTCTCGGCTCCGGCAAGACCACGCTGATCCAGCATTTGCTCAGCAATGCGGGCGGCAAGAAGCTCGCCGTGCTCGTCAACGAGTTCGGCAGCGAGGGCGTGGATGGCGAGATCCTGAAATCCTGTGCCGACGCGAACTGCCCGGAAGAGAACATCGTCGAGCTCGCCAATGGCTGCATCTGCTGCACCGTCGCCGACGATTTCATTCCGACCATGGAGCAGCTGCTGGCGCGCCCCGTGCGGCCCGATCACATCCTGATCGAGACCTCGGGGCTGGCGCTGCCAAAGCCGCTCTTGAAGGCGTTCGACTGGCCGGAGATCCGCTCGCGCATCACGGTCGACGGCGTGATTGCGCTCGCCGATGCCGAGGCCGTCGCGGCCGGCCGCTTCGCGCCGGATCCGGATGCGGTCGAGGCGCAGCGCGCTGCGGACGAAAATCTCGATCACGAGACGCCGCTGTCCGAAGTGTTTGAGGACCAGATCGCCTGCGCCGATATCGTGCTGCTGACCAAGGCCGATCTTGCGGGCGCTGCCGGCATCGAAGCCGCAAAGGCCGCGATCGCCGCGGAGATGTCGCGTCGCGTGCCGATGCTGCCGATCACCGACGGCGCCATCGATGCGCGCGTCATCCTCGGCCTCGGCGCTGCCGCCGAGAACGATCTTGCCGCGCGCCCCTCGCATCATGATGGCGAGGAGGAGCACGAGCACGATGATTTCGCCTCCGTCGTGATCGATCTTCCTGAGGTCGCCGACGTCGATGCGCTGGTCGCCTCCGTGCAGAAGCTGGCGCGCGAGCAGAACGTGCTGCGGGCCAAGGGTTACATCGCGGTTGCGGGCAAGCCGATGCGGCTGCTGCTGCAAGCGGTCGGCGAACGCGTGCGCCACCAGTTCGACAAGCCCTGGGGCGCGGGCCGCAGGCAGTCAAAGCTCGTCGTGATCGGCGAGCACGGCGATATTGACGAAGCCGCGATCAGGGCGGGATTGGGAGTCTGATGCACGTCGTCTTCCGCGAGAGCCGTGGTCTCGAGGAGACCGCGACGCCAAGGGACATCGGCCAGGACCCGGCCGATCTCGTGGTGCTCTCGTTCTCGGATTCGGACCTGGCAGCGTTTGCGGCGGGCTGGCGGCGTGGCCGCGACGGCCTGCCGTCGCTGCGGCTGGCGAACCTTGCGGAGCTCCGTCATCCGCTCTCGGTCGACACCTATATCGAGCGCACGCTGTCGCAGGCGCGCGGCATTCTGGTGCGGCTGATCGGTGGTGAGTCCTATTGGTCGTACGGGCTTGCGGCGCTCCAGCAACTGGCAAAGGATCGGGGCATCGTTCTCGCGGTGCTGCCGGCCGATGGCCGTGATGACACCAGGCTGGATGCGTATTCGACCTTGCCGGTCTCGACGCTGCGGCGGCTGAAGGTGCTCTGCGACACCGGCGGTCCCGTCGCGGCGCAAGCCGCGATCGCGCAACTCGCGCTGGCCTCGGGTCTCTATGCCGGGCCTGTTACCGGCGAGATGAACGTGCCCGAGATGGGCTTTTACGATCCCGTGCGCGGCGTCATTGCGCCGCCGCCGGGCGAGGGGAAGCCCTTCGCGCTCGTGACATTCTATCGCTCCTATCTCACCGCTGCGGACACCGGGCCTGTCGATGCGCTGATCGCAGCACTGCGCGAGAAGGGTTTTCATGCCTATGGGGCTTTCGTCGCGTCGCTGAAGGCGGCGGGCGTCGCGGATTGGCTGCGCGCGCATCTCGCGCAAAATCCGCCGGCGGCCATCGTCAATGCGACCGCGTTCTCGGCGATGGGCGACGACGGCACCACGCCATTCGATGCCGCGCAATGTCCGGTCTTCCAGGTCGCGCTCTCCTCGGCGCGGCGCGAGGACTGGGCGGAATCGCTGCGCGGGCTGTCGCCCGGCGACCTCGCCATGCATGTGGTGTTGCCCGAGGTCGACGGCCGCCTGTTCGCCGGCGTGGTGAGCTTCAAGTCAGCCGCAACGCGCGATCCCGATCTGCAAATCTCTCATCTGGCCCACAGACCGGATCAGGAGCGTGTGGAGGCCGTGATAGCCCGCGTCGCGGCGTGGCGGAAGCTTGCCAAGACGCCGGTCGCCGAGAAGCGGTTGGCCATCGTGCTGTCGAACTATCCCGGCCGTCCGCACCAGATCGCGCATGCGGTCGGTCTCGATGCACTCGCTTCGGTGCAAGCGCTGGTGACCGATCTCGCCGAGGCCGGCTTCGATGTTGCGTCGGTGCATGCACTCGGCGAGATGTTGCTGAAGCAGAAATTGACGTGGAGCGTCGCCGATTACCGCGCCGCGCTCGCGCGCCTGCCGCAAATCCTGCAGGACGATCTCGCGCAGGCCTGGGGCGCGCCGGAAAACGATCCGAGTTGCCGCGACGGCGCGTTCCACTTCGCTGCGATCCCATGCGGCCGATCGATCATCGCGGTCCAGCCCGAGCGTGGCAACGCGATCACGCGCGATGCCGACTACCACGATCTCGCCCGCACGCCGCGCCATGGCTATGTCGCGTTCTATCTCTGGCTCCGCGCGCAAGGGATCGATGCCGTCGTGCATATGGGCGCGCATGGCACGCTGGAATGGCTGCCGGGAAAGTCGGTGGCGCTGTCGTCCGCGTGCTGGCCGGAAGCGCTGACTGGTGATCTCCCCGTCATCTATCCCTTCATCGTCAACGATCCCGGCGAGGCCGCGCAGGCCAAGCGGCGCATTGGCGCCGTCACCATCGGCCATCTGCCGCCGCCGCTCGAGCAATCCGCTGTGCCGGAAGGGCTGCGCCGACTCGAACGCCTGCTTGACGAATATTCGACCGCCGATGGTCTCGACCCCGCGCGGCGCCAACGCCTGATCGCCGCGATCCGCGACGAGGCGCGTGCGGCCGGCCTCGAAGACGATCTCGGGATCGATGCCTCGGCCGCGCCGGCGGAAGCCATTCCGCGCATCGATCGTTTCGTCTGCGACCTCAAGGAAAGCCAGTTCGGCGACGGCCTGCATGTGTTCGGCCGTGGCGCCTGTGGCGAGGCCGAGCTGGACGCACTCCGCGCCGCGCTCGCAGGACGACGCGTGGCGCCGGGTACGTCCGGCTCGCCCTATCGCGGGCGTCAGGACGTGCTGCCGACCGGGCGCAATCTGTTCGCTGTCGATCCCCGCGCGGTGCCGACGCCGTCGGCGCATGCACAGGGGATCAAGCTCGCCGAAGAGCTGCTGCGTCGTCATTTGCAGGATCACGGCGACTGGCCGAAGGGCCTCGTCGTCGATCTCTGGGGCTCGGCGACGATGCGCACCGCGGGCGAGGAGTTTGCGATGGCGCTGCATCTTGCTGGTCTAGCGCCGCGCTGGGATCACGCCTCCGGCCGCGTCACCGGCTACGACATCATCGCGCCGGCCGAACTCGGCCGTCCCCGCATCGACGTGACGCTGCGCGTGTCCGGCCTGTTCCGCGATGTCTTCGCCGGCCTTGCGCAATTGTTCGAGGCGGCCTCCGAGGCGCTCGCCAGCCGCGACGAGGAGGGCGAGGAGAATCCGTATCGTCAGCGTGCGTCGCGTGTGTTCGCGCCGCGGCCCGGACAATACGGCGTCGGCCTCTCGGCCATCCCCGATGCGTTCACATCGGAGACGCGCGATGCTGCCGGCGAGGCCTGGCTGTGCGCTTCGTCCTGGGCGTTCTCTGCCGATGGTGCAATCAAGCCCGATCGCGCCGGCATCGAGCAGCGGCTCGCCTCGGCCGATGCGTTCGTTCACGCCCAGGATCTGCCCGAGACCGACCTCCTGCTCGCCGCCGACTATGCGGCGCATGAAGCCGGCATCGCCGCGGCGGCCGCGCATCTCGGCGCATCAGGGCCATCGCTCTATCACCTCGACACGACGCGCCCCGACGCGCCGCATGCGCGCACGCTGACTGAAGAAATCTCCCGCGTCGTCCGCGCCCGCGCCGCCAATCCGGCCTGGATCGCCGGCATGATGCGCCACGGGTTTCGCGGCGCGGCCGAAATATCGGCGACGCTGGAGCACATGGCGGCCTTCGCCCATCTTGCCGGCGCGGTGCCGCCGCATCTGTTCGATCTCTATTACGACGCGACGCTGGGCGACGCCGATGTCCGCGCCTTCCTGGCGCGCGAAAATCCGGCGGCGCTTGCCGCAATGGAAACGTGCTTCACGCGCCTGCACGAGGCCTCGCTCTGGCGGACGCGCCGCAACTCGATCGCGGCGGCGCTGAAGGAGGCGTCATGAGTGCGGCGTCAGTGAAGGGCTGGTGTCCCGGCGCGCTGCGGCCGATGCAATCGGGCGACGGGCTCGTGGTCCGCGTGCGCCCGTTCGGCGGCCGGCTCGATGCGGCACAGACGGCCGGGCTCGCGCATCTCGCCGAGCGCCACGGCAATGGCCTGATCGACGTCACCAGCCGCGCCAATCTCCAGATCAGGGGCGTCAGCGAAAGCAGCCATCGGTCGCTGCTCGACGGTCTTGCGCAACTGACGCTGCTCGACCCCGATGCCGACACCGAATCCCGGCGCAACATCCTGGTCACGCCGTTCTGGCGCGACGGCGACGAGACCCAGGCGCTCGCCGCCGAGCTCGAAGAGGCGCTGGCAGATTCGATGCTCGAACTGCCGACGAAATTCGGCTTCGCCATCGACGACGGCAACTCGCGCGTGCTCGCCGGCGATTCCGCCGACGTGCGGATCGAGCGTGACGTTTCAGGTGATCTCCTCGTGCGCGCGGACGGCGCCCGGCTCGGCCGCAGCGTCGCGCGTGGTGAGGTTGTGGGCACCGCGATTGCTGTTGCGCGCTGGTTCGTCGCGTCAGGCGTCAGGGATGGGCGCGGGCGCATGGCAGCGCATCTTGCGGCCGGCGCAAAATTGCCTGAGGCGCTCCGCGGCGAGGCCGAGCCTGCGCCGATCATGGCCGCAGCGCGTCCCGGCCTCTATCCGCAAGGCGCCATGGTCGGCATCGCCTTCGGGCAGATGTCGCATGCGACGCTCGATCAGCTCGCTGCTTGCGGGCATGCGTTGCGGATGACGCCGTGGCGGATGGTCCTGAGCGAAGGCAAGCGGACCATGCCGACCGCGTCCGGCCTGATCACCGAAGCCCATGATCCGGCGTTGCGCGTCATCGCGTGCAGCGGTGCGCCGCGCTGCCGCGAGGCCCATGCCGATACGCGGGGGCTGGCGGCGGCGCTGGCGCCAAACATCGGCGGGGCCGCGCAGCTTCACGTCTCTGGCTGCACCAAGGGCTGCGCCCATTCCGGCGCGGCCGCGATCACGCTGGTCGCGACGGCAAAGGGTTTCGATCTCGTGCGCGGCGGCTCGACCCGCGACGAGCCCGTCCTGCGCGGGCTCGATCGTGACGATATCGTTCGTGATCCCTCCATCCTGATGGGAGGGCACTGATGCCGCACATCTACGAGACCGACGGCGCGGCGATCTACCGGCAATCCTTTGCGACCATCCGGGCCGAGGCCGATCTGGCGCGCTTCACGGCTGACGAGGAGCAGGTCGTGGTGCGGATGATCCATGCCGCCGGCATGGTGGGACTCGAGGCGCATATCCGCTTCACGCCCGGCATGGCGACGGCTGCGCGCGCGGCCCTGCAGAAGGGCGCGCCGATCCTGTGCGATGCGCGCATGGTGTCCGAGGGCATTACCCGTGCGCGATTGCCTGCGGCAAATGCCGTGATCTGTACGCTGGGCGACGAGACCGTCGCGGCATTGGCCAGGTCGATGAACAACACGCGCTCGGCTGCGGCGCTGGAGCTGTGGCGGCCGCATCTGAATGGCGCCATTGTCGCGATCGGCAATGCGCCGACGGCGCTCTTCCATCTGCTCAACATGCTCGAGGATCCCGACTGTCCGCGTCCCGCGGCGATCATCGGCTGTCCCGTCGGCTTCGTCGGCGCCGCCGAGTCAAAGGCCGCGCTGATGGCTGATCCGCCGGTGCCGGCGCTCACCGTCGAAGGCCGCCTCGGCGGCTCCGCGATCACGGTCGCCGCCGTGAACGCGCTGGCGAGCCGGAGCGAATAGCCATGGGACGCATCATCTGCTGCGGTCTCGGCCCCGGCGATCCTGATCTGATGAGCGTGCGCGCCGACCGCATGGTGCGGGCGGCCAAGCACGTCGCCTATTTCCGCAAGAAGGGGCGGCCCGGCCAGGCGCGGCGCATCGTCGAGGGCATGCTCGCTGCCGACGTCACCGAATATCCCATGGAATATCCTGTCACCACCGAGATCGCCTTCGACAGCCCGGACTACGTGCAGCAGCTCTCCGGCTTCTACGACGAATGGGCCGAACGCCTGGCGCGGCTTTCGCGTGCCGTCGACGTCGTCGTGCTCTGCGAGGGCGATCCCTACTTCTACGGCTCGTTCATGCATTTGCACACGCGCCTGCAGGGCCGCGTCGAGATCGAGGTGATCGCCGGCATTCCCGGCATGGTCGGCTGCTGGAACGGCGTCGGCCAGCCGATTGCCCTCGGCGACGACGTGACGACGGTGCTGATGGGCACGCTTCCTGAGGCCGAGCTTGAACGCCGTATGCGCGATTCCGATGCACTTGTGATCATGAAGACCGGCCGCAATCTTGCAAAGGTGCGGCGCGCGCTCGCGGCCGCCGGGCGGCTGGATGATGCCTGGCTGGTCGAGCGCGGCACCATGCCGGGGGAGCGCGTCGCGCGACTCGTTGAGATCGACGCCACCGAGTGTCCTTACTTCGCGATCGTGCTGGTGCACGGCAAGGGCCGGCTTCCGGACGCCGCCGAATGACGGGCACGCTGACCATCGCGGGCCTCGGCCCGGGCAGTGAAGCGCTGGTGACGCCGGAGGTCTCCGCCGCGCTTGCCGCCGCGACCGATATTTTGGGATACGCGCCCTATGTCGCGCGCGTCGCCCCGCGGCCTGGGCTCACCGTGCATCCATCCGACAATCGTGAAGAGCTCCGGCGCGCGAGCGAGGCGCTGCGGCTGGCGGCTGAAGGCGGGCAGGTCGTCGTCGTCTCCTCCGGCGACCCTGGCGTCTTCGCCATGGCTTCAGCCGTGTTCGAGGCGCTCGAAATGGCGCCGCAATATCAGGACCTGCCGGTCCGCGTGCTGCCTGGCATCACCGCGATGCTGGCAGCTAGCGCACGCGCCGGTGCGCCGCTTGGTCACGACTTCTGTGCGATCAATCTCTCCGACAATCTCAAGCCATGGGCGATGATCGAGAAACGGCTGCGGCTCGCAGCGGAAGCGGATTTTTCAATTGCGATGTATAATCCGCGCTCCGCGAGCCGGCCGGACGGGTTTGGCCGCGCGCTCGCGGTGCTGAAGGAAGCGGGCTGTGGCGGGCGTCTTGTGATCTTCGCGCGCGCGATCAGCGCGCCTGACGAGACGATCGTGACCGTCCCGCTGAATGATGCGACGCCTGAGATGGCCGACATGCGCACGCTGGTGATCGTCGGCAACTCGCAGACGCGCCGCGTTGGCCGCTGGGTCTATGCGCCGAGGCAAGTCCGATGACCAAGCCACTGCATCACTTCCGCGACGCTCTCGACCCGCTTGCGCTCGGGCAAGTTTGGCCGCGAGATCATGATCACGGGCAGGCCGAGCAGGCGGGCCGCGTCGATCTTGGCACGGGCGCCGTCGCCGCCGGAATTGCGGGCGACGATCCAGGCGATGCCGCGCATGCGCATCATCTCCAATTCGCCGTCAATCGTGAAGGGTCCGCGCGAGACGATCACATCGGCGGCGAAGGGCAGGGGCACTTCGGGCGGATCGACGAACCGCAGCGTGTAGGCATGCTGCGGCTTCGCCGCGAACGGCGCGATGTGCTGGCGGCCGATGGCCAGGAACACGTTGGCCCGTGCTTCGGGCAGCGCAGCGACTGCTGCGTTGACGTCAACCACTTCAATCCAGTTATCATCAGGCGCTTTCGCCCAGGGGGCACGCTCCAGCGCGATCAGCGGCGTGCCGGCCGCCGCGCACGCGGCGATGGCATGGCGGCTCATCTCGGCCGCGAAGGGATGGGTCGCGTCGATCACATGCGTGATGCGTTCGCGGCTGATGTAATCAGCAAGACCGCTCACGCCGCCAAAGCCGCCGATGCGGGTCGGCAGCGGTTGATCGGCAGGGGTTCTGGTGCGCCCGCCATAGGAATACACCGCATCGATCCCTGCGCGCGCGATCTCGGCGGCGAGCAGGCTCGCGTCGGCAATTCCGCCCAGAATAAGGGCGCGCATCATGGTTGATTCCCCGGCTAATCCTTGGCTGACCATCATCGGTATCGGCGAAGATGGCCTTGCCGGGCTGTCGGAGGCAAGCCGAAAGGCGCTGGCCAAGGCCGAAACCGTGTTCGGCGGCGAGCGCCATCTTGCGCTTGCCGCTGCTGGCAGCCGCGGCCGCGCGTGGCCGGTACCGTTCGACGCTGACGTCGTGCTGAGCTGCCGTGGCCGGCCGACGGCAGTGCTGGCATCCGGCGATCCCTTCTGGTACGGCGCTGGCGCTGGCCTCGCCGAGAAGCTGAATGCCAATGAGTGGATCGCGCATCCCGCGCCATCGACCTTCTCGCTCGCCGCGGCGCGGTTGGGCTGGCGGCTCGAATCCACCGTTTGCCTCGGCCTTCATGCCGCGCCGTTCGAACGGCTTGTACCCCATCTGGCGGATGGCGCGCGGATCATCTGTCTGGTGCGAGACGGCAAGGCCGCCGTTGATCTGGCGAGATGGCTGACGGAGCGCGGGTGGGGTGTCTCGCTATTCTGGACTCTCTCCGCGCTTGGCGGCCCCCATGAAAAGGTCGGTAAGCATCACGCGGAGACCTATACGCGCGTTTCCGCCGGAAGCCTCGTTGCTGTGGCGCTGGAGGCAAGAGGGGCGGACGGTCTCTCTCGCAGTTCGGGGCTACCGGATGTTCTCTTTGCTCACGACGGTCAGATCACCAAGCGGCCGATCCGCGCCTTGGCGCTCTCGGCACTCGGTCCATGCCCTGGCAGAAAGTTGTGGGACATCGGTGCAGGTTCGGGGTCGATCTCGGTAGAGTGGGCATTGGGCGGCGGGTCAGCGGTCGCCGTCGAAACGCGCGAGGATCGTGCCGCCAACATCCGCAGCAATGCGGAAGCGTTCGGGGTGGAACATAAGATCACGGTCGTTGCGGGCACCGCGCCCGACGCGCTCGCTGCGCTGGACGGGCCGGATGCTGTGTTCGTCGGGGGCGGCTTCGACACCGCGCTGTTCGAAGCTGTCTGGTTGCGGATTACGCCCGGCACGCGGTTCGTCGCCCATGCCGTGACTCTGGAGACGGAAGCGCTGCTCGGCGAGTTGCATCAACAGCATGGCGGCGAGCTGATGCGGGTCGAGATCGCGCGTGCCGCTCCGCTCGGCCGTTACCGCGCGTGGGAGGCGACGCGGCCGGTGGTGCAGTGGAGTGCGGTCCGATGAAGGTCGCCGGGCTTGGATTCAAGCAGGATGTGACGCTGGCCTCTTTGCGCGAGGCGCTGCTGGCAGCCGGCGGTTCCGCAGGGCTGGCTGCGGTCGCGACCGTGAGCGACAAGGCGGATGCGGAGCCGCTGAAGCAGCTCGCGCGCGAGTGTGGCGTTCCGATCAAGGCGGTGCCCGCCGAGACCCTGGCCGGCATCGCAACGCCGACGCAGTCGCAGCGGATCACCGAAAGGTTCGGCACGGGCTCGCTCGCCGAAGCCGCGGCCCTCGCGGCCGCCGGCCCTCACGCGCGGCTGATCGCAACGCGCGCGGTCTCGCAGGATCGCACGGCGACCGCTGCAATCGCCGAAGGAGACGGCCCATGACGGTGCATTTCATCGGCGCCGGGCCGGGCGCGCCCGATCTGCTCACCCTGCGCGGGCGTGATTTGATCTCGGCCTGTCCGGTTTGCCTCTATGCGGGTTCGCTGGTGCCGGAAGGCGTGCTGGCGCATTGCCCTCCAGGCGCGCGGATCGTCAATACGGCGCCGCTGTCGCTCGACGAGATCATCGCCGAGATTGCCGCGGCCCATGCCGCAGGCAAGGATGTCGCGCGGCTGCATTCCGGCGATCTCTCGATCTGGTCGGCGATGGGCGAGCAGCTGCGCCGCCTGCGCGCGCTCGGCATTCCCTTTACTGTCACGCCGGGCGTTCCGTCCTTCTCCGCAGCCGCTGCCGCGTTGGAAGCCGAGCTGACATTGCCCGGTCTCTCCCAGTCGGTTGTGCTGACGCGCACAGCGGGTCGCGCCAGCGCGATGCCCGATGGGGAGAAGCTCGCGGCCTTCGCCGCGACAGGCGCGGTGCTCGCCATTCATCTTTCGATCCATCAGCTCGACATGGTCGTCGCCGAGCTCACCCCGCATTACGGCACAGACTGCCCGGTCGCGATCGTCTGGCGTGCGAGCTGGCCGGACCAGCGCGTCGTCCGCGCCACGCTGGCGACGCTCGATGCTGCGCTCGGCGCCGAGATGGAGCGCACCGCGCTGATCCTGGTCGGCAAGACGCTTGGCGCGGCGGATTTCGACGAGAGCCGGCTTTATGCCGCCGACTACGACCGCCGCTATCGGCCCGTTGGCGCCGAGCCGCGCTTTCCGGAGGCGTCGTGATGGCAGCTGCCCTCGTCATCTCCGCACCAGCCTCCGGCATCGGCAAGACCACCCTCACGCTGGCGCTCGCGCGTGCCTGGCGTCATCGTGGCCTGAACGTGCAATGCTTCAAGAGCGGCCCTGACTATATTGATCCCGCCTTCCATGCCGCCGCTACGGGCCGCGCTTCGGTCAACGTCGATAGCTGGGCGATGGACAGCGCGACGATCTCACACCTGATCAGCCGCGGCGCGGACGCCGATGTCGTGCTCGCCGAGGGCTCGATGGGCCTGTTCGACGGGGTCGCTGCACGCGGTGTCTCCGGCACCGGCGCGACCGCCGACATTGCGGAGATGCTGGGCTGGCCGGTGGTTCTGGTGATCGACCCGTCCGGACAGGCGCAGACAGCGGCGGCGATCGCAACTGGCCTGCGCGATTATCGCGCCGGCGTGCGCCTTGCGGGCGTCGTGCTCAATCGCATCGCCAGCCCGCGCCATGAAGACCTCGTGCGGCGTGCGATCAACGATGCCGGGATTGCCGTGTTCGGCGCATTGCCGCGCCATGCCGAGATCAGCCTGCCGAAGCGGCATCTCGGCCTGGTGCAGGCCGAGGAGCAGGCGGAGATCGGAAAACTGATCGAGGAGGCCGCGCGCTTTGTCTCGGAGCATGTCGATCTCGATGCGGTGCTGCAATCGGCCGCAAGCTGGTCGCCGCAGCCGGTCGTGAACGGCTTGAACGTGACGCCGCCCGGCCAACGCATCGCGCTCGCCCGCGATGCCGCGTTCTCCTTCGTCTATCCGCATATGCTGGAAGCCTGGCGCGCGGCCGGCGCGGAGATATCGACCTTCTCGCCGCTCGCAGATGAAGCGCCCGACGCGAGCGCCGATGTGTGCTGGCTCCCCGGCGGCTATCCCGAGCTTCACGCCGGCAAGATCGCCGCGAACACGCGCTTCGGCAGCGGTCTGCGCGCCTTCGCCGAGACGCGGCCGGTGCATGGCGAATGCGGAGGGTATATGGTGCTGGGAGCTGCTTTGACTGATGCCGATGGTATCAGGCATGAGATGACAGGTCTGCTCGGCCTCGAGACGAGTTTCGCCAAGCGCCGCATGCATCTTGGCTATCGTCTTGCAGCGCTTGCGGCGCCGATGCCGGGGCACAAGGTTGGGGCGCGGCTGCGCGGCCATGAGTTTCACTATTCGACCATTCTCGCCCAGCCCGACACGCCGCTGGCGGTCGTGCACGATGCGACCGGTGCGGTCATCGCCGAGACCGGCTCGCGGCGCCGCCACGCCACCGGCACCTTCTTTCACCTGATCGCGGAGGACCGGTGAGCGGCTTTGTCTCCTTCGTCTCCGCCGGTCCCGGCGATCCTGAATTGCTCACGCTCAAGGGCGCCGCGCGGCTGCGCGAGGCTGATGTCGTGCTCTATGACGATCTCGCCTCCGGGGCGATCCTCGATCTGGCGCGGCCCGGGGCCAACCTCGTCGCGGTGGGGAAGCGGGCAGGGCGGCCATCGACAAAGCAGCATCATGTCAACCGCCTGCTGGTCGACTATGCGGCGACGGGCGTCCGCGTCGTGCGGCTGAAGTCGGGCGATGCCGGCATCTTTGGCCGGCTCGAGGAGGAGATCGAGACGCTGCGCGAGGCCGGCATCGGCTATGAGATCGTTCCCGGCGTCACCTCGGCCTGCGTCGCCGCCGCACATGCCGGCATTCCGCTGACGCGTCGCCACACCTCGCGCCGGGTCCAATTCGTGACCGGTGCCGATGTCACCGGCGAGCTGCCGCCCAATTTGAACTGGGTGGCTCTTGCCGATCCCGATGCGATGACGGTGGTCTATATGGGCCGGCGAACCTTTCCGGCGCTGGTCGCGAAATTGATCGAGCATGGCCTCTCGCCGAGCACGCCGGCGCTGTTCGCGGAATCGCTCGGCCGCGCTGACGAGCGTCTGGTCCGCACCACTGTTGTCGAGCTGGCCGATCAGCTGGCGCGCGGCGGCGCGGCCTCCACGGCCGCCGTCATCCTGTTCGGCGCGCTGGCGGAGGGCGGATCGTGATGATGACCCTCTCCCTGATCGGCATCGGCTGCGGCGATCCCGGGCAGCTTACGCGCGCGGCAATTGGCGCGATCAACACCGCAGACCTGATCCTAGTCCCGCGCAAGGGCGCCGCAAAATCCGACCTCGCCGAACTCAGGCGGACGATTTGCGCCGAAGTTCTCACCAACGACACCACGCGCATCGCCGAATTCGATCTTCCCGTGCGCGACGCCCGCGAAGCCGATTACCGCAAGGGCGTCGACGATTGGCACGACGCGGTCGCGGCGACCTGGTCGCAGACGATCGCCGATCATCTGGGCGCAGACGGCAAGGTCGCGCTGCTGATCTGGGGCGATCCCTCGCTCTACGATTCCTCGCTCCGCATCGCGCGCCGGCTCGATCCCTTGCCTGAGATCGAAGTGGTGCCGGGCATCACCTCGATCCAGGCGCTGTGCGCGGCACATGCGCTGCCGCTCAACGATATCGGCGAGCCGTTCCTGGTGACGACCGGGCGCCGCTTGCGCGAAGGCGGCTGGCCTGAAGGCGTCGACACGGTCGTCGTGATGCTCGACGGCGGCACGGCGTTCCAGTCGCTGGATCCTGAAGGCCTTCAGATCTGGTGGGGCGCCTATCTCGGCATGGCCGACCAGATCATCCTGTCCGGCGCCCTGACTGAGGTCGGCCCGCGTATCGTCGCCGCGCGGCAGGACGCGCGCGAGCGGCACGGCTGGATCATGGACAGCTACATTCTCAAGCGCAGGCCATAAGCGAGGCAGCATGCTCCCTGAATGGGTTACCCAGAAATGCCCCGAAATCTCCGCCGACCACCGCGAAGCGGCGATCGCGCGGCAGGCACAACTGACAAAGCCGACCGGTGCGCTCGGCCGCCTCGAGCAGCTCGCGATCGAGCTTGCCGGCCTGCAGGCGACCGAGCGCCCGCGCGCCGCGCGCGTGCCGATCATCATCTTCGCCGGCGATCACGGCGTCGTCGCGCAGGGCGTGTCGGCCTATCCGCAGGCTGTGACGATCGCGATGATGGCGAATTTTGCGTCCGGAGGTGCCGCGATCTCGGTGCTGGCGCGCGAGCTCGGTTCGACGCTCGAAGTTGTCGATGCCGGCACGCTGGCCGAGGAGGCGATGCCTGATATCATCACGGACAAGCCGCGCCACGGCACGCGCGATTTCAGCGTTGAGCCTGCGCTCACGCCGGCTGAGCTGGCCTTTGCGTTCGAGGCCGGCGAGCGCGCGGTAGCGCGGGCGAAGGCCCATCAGCCTGACCTGCTGATCTTCGGCGAAATGGGCATCGGTAACACCACGGCTTCTGCGGCGATTGCTGCGAGCCTGCTCGGCATCAGCGCCGAGGAGATCGCGGGCAGTGGTACCGGCGTCGATGCGGCCGGCCGTGCGCACAAGGTGGGCGTGATCGAGGCGGCAATCGCGCGCCACGGTGTGGCGAGCGCTTCGCCCGAAAACATCCTGTGCGCCGTCGGCGGCCTCGAGATCGCGGCGATATCAGGCGCGATCATCGCGGCCGCGCAGGCGCGCATTCCCGTGCTGATCGACGGTTTCATCGTTTCGGTCGCGGCACTGGCGGCGGTGCGGCTCAATCCGTCGTGCCAGCCATTCCTGCTGTCGTCGCATCAATCGGCGGAGCAGGGGCATCGGCTGGTGTTGCGTGCGCTGAACGTGCAGCCCTTGATCAGCCTCGATCTCAGGCTCGGCGAAGGTTCTGGCGCCGCGATCGCGCTGCCGCTGGTGCGATCGGCCTGCGCGCTCCACAATGACATGGCGACCTTCGCGCAGGCCAACGTGCCTGACAGGCCTAGCTGACCCGCTGGTTGACCGACCAGACCCGCCAGCCGGTCGCGAGCCGGTCGATCCGGGTCAGCGACAGCGGATCGATCACGAAGCGCAAGGCGGCATCCGGCGTCAGGTCGAGCGCGATGCACAGCGCGGCGCGGATCGTGCCGGAATGCACAATCAGCGCCGCCGGACCCGCGCCGACCCGCGCGAGACCCAGACGGACGCGGGCGACCTGATCTTCAAAGCTTTCACCGCCCGGTGGTCTCTGGTGTGCAGGGGCGTTCCAGAACTGCGCATAGGCCTCGCCACCGCTGCTGGCGAGCTCGTCATGCCGCCGGCCGGTCCAGTCGCCGAAATCCTGCTCGCCAAACTCGTGCACCAGTTCTGGTTCGAGCCCCAGCGCGCGCGCCGTCTCGATCGTGCGCCGCGCAGGGCTCGCATAGCTCGCAGCATCGTGCGGCAAGCGCGATCGCAGCACCTCCAGTTGCGCGCGATCGGTCAGGTCCGCCGCCGCATCGGCCGCGTGGATCGTCCCTTTGACGCCGTCGACGGGCGCATGTCGGATCAGCCAGAGGAAGGTCGCGCCTTCCATGTCAATCTCCGGGGGAAGTTGGTGGCTGTGGCAATATCGCCGCGTCTTGCACATTGACTCCGTCTTGGTCGTAATCCTAGATGCTGGCGACGGTTTCCCCGAGAGGGGATGAAAAGGGAATGCGGTGCGGGGACGTTGTCCCCAATGCCGTAGCTGCCCCCGCAACTGTAAGCGGTGAATCCTTCGTCTTTAAAGCCACTGGGTCCTCGGTCCCGGGAAGGCGACGAAGCGGTCACGACCCGCGAGCCAGGAGACCTGCCGTCAGCCGTGGTCACACGCGAAGATGTCGGTCGGGGAGTACAGACATCAGGCTTCATCGGAAGGCTTAGTGCCTGATGATGGGACCTTGGTTCGCGGTGACGTGCCACTGACGTCACTCCGAGGTCCAGGACCGTGTTTGCCAGCCGTATTGTACGACCACGCCGCATTTTGCTGGCGTCCGCCGCTCTGACATCTCTTGCAGTTGTCGATATGTCCGCTGCTTTGGCGCAGCAGGCCCGCGAGACGCTGCCGGCCGTCGAGGTGTCGCCCCCGCAATCCCGCAAGCAGGCCAAGCCGGCCGCCCGGGACGCGGCAGGCACCCGCCGCGCGACGGCTCGCGAGCCGGCCGCGGCGGAGGTCGCGCCAAGACCGGTCGTGACGAACAATGCGGCGCCGACGCCGCTCAACAGCAATGCGGTTGCCGAAAGCGCCTCGCGCCTCGGCCTGACGGTGCGACAGACACCCGCAACGGTCGAAGTCATCTCCGCCGAGACCATGCGCGAGCAGGGCTACCGCACCGTCTCCGATGTCGCGCAAGGCGCGGTTGGCGTCACCGCCGGCGACAATCCCGCCGAGCCTTCAGCCTTCTCGATGCGCGGCTTCACCAACAGCCAGATCAACACGCTCTACAACGGCATCAAGATCGGCCCGCAGAACATGACCTCGCGGATCATGGACACCGCCAATCTCGAAGCCGTGGAAATCCTCAAAGGCCCGGCCTCGCTGATCTCGGGCGAGGGCGCCGCCGGCGGCGCGATCAATTTCGTTACCAAGCAGCCGCACACGGGGCCGATCCGGAACGAAGCGGACTTCTCCTGGGACTCGTTGAACTCGTTCCGCGCGCATTACGGCTCGGGCGGCAGCACCAATGTGCAGGGGCTGGACTACCGCTTCGATATCAGCCGCTCCACGCTTAACGGCTTTGCCGACGATACCAGCACCAGGACGTTCGATGTGTCTGGCCAGCTCAACTACCGCATCTCGGACAGCCTCAAGGTTTGGGGCGCGATCGAATATCGGGAGGATCGCGGACGGGCCTATTGGGGCACGCCGCTGGTGCCGGTGGCCTTCAGCGGCTCGCATGCGACGGCAGGCATCGTCTCGGGCACTTATATCTCGAACTTCAACGGGACCAATCTCGGCCCTGTTACCATCGACGATCGCACCTTCAACACCAACTACAACGTTCTCGACAACCGCAACGTGGCTCAGGAGGTGTGGCTCCGCGGCGGCTTCGAGCTGGGGCTCGCGCCCGACCTCACCTTGAAGAGTCAGGCCTATGCCTACGGCGCGGAGCGCTCCTGGCTCAACAACGAGGTTGAGGCGTTCAACACAACGACGAATACGGTCGATCGCAGCCGCTTCTATGTCGCGCACAGCCAGCGTCTGGTCGGCAATATCACCGACCTGACGTGGGATGCTGATATCGCGGGCCTCGAAAATCGTCTCGTCACGACCTTTTCGTCGAGCTATCTCGATTTCGTCCGGCCGGGCGCGGCGAATTTCCCCGGCGATTCCGTCGATCTCGTCGATCCCGACCGTGGCTTCTACGGCCTGCTGACGACCAGGCAGCAGACCGCGCGGATCGACAACGAGGCGCTGTCGTTCGAGGACCGGCTGAAGCTGACGCGGACATTCGCTCTGATCGGCGGCCTGCGCGTCGAACATATCGGGCTCGACCGCAACTCGACCGACGTCGCCGGGCTGGAGAACGCGGGATTCCCGTTCACGAAATCCTGGGCGCCCGTCACGGGGCGCCTCGGCTACACCTGGGAGGCCATTCCCGGCCTGACCTTCTTCAGCCAGTACGCCACCGGCGCAGATGTCTCGGCCAACAACATCTTCCTGCTGGGGCCGACCCAGCCGCTCGATCTGACCACCGCACGCACCTACGAGACCGGCGTCAAGCACGTGCTCTGGGACAACAGGGCGGAGTGGTCGTTCTCAGCTTACGATATCGAGCGCAAGAACGTCTATGCCGCGGCCGGCGGCCAGACGCTCAACATTGCGGGGCGGCAGGAATCCAAGGGCGTCGAGCTTGCCGGATCGATTCGCCCCATCGCGCCTTTGCGTCTCTGGGGCAACATCGCCTATGTCGATGCGCGTTATGCCGACTATGATTTCACCGGCGGCTCGTTCTCGGGCAATAGGCCACCGAACGTGCCGCGCATCGTCGCCAATGCCGGCGCGTCCTGGCGCTTCTTCACGCCCTGGCCGGTCGAAGTCGGCATCACCGGCCGCCATGTCGGCGATCGCGCCAACAGCGACGCCAACACGGTGACCATGAATGCCTATACCGTCGGCGACGTTTACGCCTTCGTCGACATTCCCAAGACGGTTTTCAATGCCGTCGACCAGGCCCGACTGACCTTTCGCGTGCGCAACGTCACCGACAAGCGCTACGCGATCTGGGGCGACCCGTTCTATCCCGACCAGATCCTGCTTGGTGCGCCCCGGACCTACGAGATCGCCGCCGCGTTCAAATGGTAGGGGGGATCGCATGACCGGCGTGATCATCCTTCTGCACCGCTGGCTCGGCATCGCGTTCTGCCTGATGTTCGCGATGTGGTTCGCAAGCGGCATCGTGATGCACTTCGTTCCGTTTCCCGCGTTGACGGAGGCGGAACGCTTCACCGGTCTGGCGCCGGTGGAGGGGGCATCGATCATTCCGGTTGCCGACGCGGTCGCCGCAAGCGGGATCACGGACGCCACGCGCATTCGCCTGATCCAGCGCAGCGACGGGCCGGTCTATGTCGTGTCGGGACCGTCACGGGTTCGGGCGGTCCATGCGTCAGACGGAGCCGACGCCTCGGTGGAATTTCCCGATGTCGCGCTCGCCATTGCACAGGACCATGCCCGCCGACGCGGGTTCGATGCCGCACACGCTGCGATCATTGCGCGCGCCGATTACGATCAATGGAGTGTGCCGAAGGGTTTGATCGCCACCGGCCGCTATTCCGCATCGCTCTCGGCGATGCGGCCGGGACGGAAATCTACGTGTCGTCGCGCACCGGCGAGGTCGTGCTGGACACGACCCGCAGCGAGCGCGGCTGGAATTGGATCGGCAGCGTCGTGCACTGGATCTATCCAACGGTTCTCAGGAGCAACTGGGTGCTGTGGGACCGGGTGGTTTCGAATCTCGCGCTGGCGGCCCTGATCGCGGCGGCGCTTGGGGCGCTGCTCGGTGTCATCAGGATCAGGATCCGGGGGCGGGTCTCGTCACCCTATCGCGGCTGGCACGCTCTGCACCACGTCATCGGTCTCGTCTCGACCGTCTTCGTGCTGACCTGGATTTTCAGCGGCTGGCTCTCCATGGATCACGGACGGCTGTTTTCGCGCGGGCAATTGACCGTGGCTGAGGCGGGCATAACGAATGCTGTCCCGGACTGGCGCACGGCTCCATCGCTCGATCAGCTGGCGCTGTCGATTTCTGCCCGCGAAGTCGAATGGTTTGCTTTCCACGTGAGCGTCTTTCGGCGCGACCGGACTGATCTTGGCCGCCAGATCTTGACCAAAGCGGGCGAGGCAGCCCGCGATCGGCAGAAGACGTTCCTGGATGAGCAGGAGGTCCTCCGCTTGACGACGCGCCTTGCGCGAGGCTGCGGCGCGGTGTCGGTTGTTGCGGATGACGACGCCTATCCGGCCCGGTCCAGCGTTCCCGGCGCTCCCGTCTATCGCTCACGCTGCGGCGATCTCTGGTTTGACGTTGACGGCGCTGACGGCAGCATTCTGCAAAGGCTCGACGCCTCGCGGCGGGCCTATCGCTGGGCCTACAGCGCGCTGCATACGCTGGACGTCCCCGTCCTCATGGCGCATTCGCGCCTGCGCGATGGCCTGATCGTCGGGCTTTGCGCGCTCGGCCTGGCGTTCTCCGTCACCGGAATCGTGATCGGCTGGCGGCGCTTGCGGGCAACCTTTGCAAGCAAAGGCGCATGACGCGCTAAATTTTTCTGGTCACGGCGCGCGCCGACAGCGTGACGATGCACATCAGCGCGGCGAGCATCCAGAATGCCGCCGGCAATCCGATGACATGGGCGACAAAGCCGATGCCGGCAGGGCCAACCAGCACACCGGCATAGCCGGCGGTGGTGATCGACGCCACCGCAAGCCCGGTGGGCATGGCGGTCTGCCTGGCCGCACCACGGAACAGCACCGGCACGAGGTTCGAGGCGCCAAGGCCGATCAGCAGGAAACCGGCGATGGCAATGGCCGCGCTCGGCGCGAGCAGCAGCACCGCAAGGCCCGCGACCGCAAGTACGCTTCCCCCGATCAATGTCGCGCGATCGCCGATCCGCGCGACGACAGCGTCGCCGCCAAGCCGGCCGACGGTCATCGCAATCGAGAACACGATGTAGCCGATCCCACCGCGAGCCTCGCTGACGAGGCCCGCGCCGATGACGAGCAGGGCACCCCAGTCCAGCATCGCGCCTTCGATCAGGAAGGTGACCGCGGCCAGCAGCGCCAGCAACAGCACGATGCCGTGCGGCAGCACGAACAGCGGTCCCTCCTGCGCCTGTGTCCTGCGCAGCAGGCGCGGCCAAGCAATCGCCATCGCGATCAGCATCAGTACGGAACAGATCAATGCGCTTCCGAGCGGTCCAAGATGCAGCGACAGCAGCGCCGTCATCACGGCCGAGCCGGCAAACCCGCCGATGCTGAAGAGCGCATGAAAGCCCGACATCAGCGGCTGTCCTGCCGCGCGTTCGACCTCGACGGCGTGGATGTTCATGGCGACATCGATGGAGCCCAGCGCAGCTCCGAATGCGAGCAGCGACAGCGCCAACGCTACAGGCGTGCCGGCGACGACCAGCAGCGGCAACATCAGGGCAAGGCCGATCCCGCCGGCGATGATGATCGGCTTGGTGCCGTAACGCGCGCTCAAAATGCCGGTCGCGAGCATCGCCACAACCGAGCCGATGCCGAGGCTGAGCAGCAGCAGGCCGAGGACGGCGTCGTCGACCGCGAGCCGCGCCTTCGCGAACGGAACCAGCGGCGCCCAGCACGCAAGGCCGAATCCGGCGACCAGGAACGAGAGGCGCGTGGCGAGCCGCGTCGCCGGCCGGTCGGCTGAGGCCATCGGTGAAACTCCGGGGGAAACGCACGCGATCGCGTGCGAGGGCTACGCTTAGATCAACGGGAAGCGAATACCAGAGTTCCGCGGGGGCCGTGAGTTGACGTTTTGTATCATGATCATGTCGTTCGGAAGCTTGTAGCCCGATGGTGCGGTTCTGGAGCGAACGCGGAAGCGCAATCCAACAAGATTCCGCCGTCATTCCGGGGCGCGCGAAGCGCGAACTATGGTGCGCAATTGCGCAACTGAGAATCCATCGTGCCGCGCGTTGTGAGGGTGAATGGATTCCGGGCTCGCGCCAAACGGCGTGCCCCGGAATGACGGCGGAGAGAGCGGCTTGCGGCGCCCCCCGTTTCGTCGCGCCATACATTCGAAATATTCCACTTTGCCGAAATTCGGATTTGTCTCGTCTGCCGCCATCGTCACGAGCCGCGGATCGGCTGCGGTGGATGCTGCGCTGAGCTGAGCTGACGCGCGTGCATAGCTCATAGGCATCCGACGATCCGGTATTGCCGCGCGAACGCCTGTAAATTAGCCAGACAGCTCAATTCCTTCGATTGCAGCGCGGCGAAAGTCGCTAATTCATCGCGGAAAATCCGTGGTGCGCTGCACGTTATCCCTATGCTCATCTGCTCATTCCGCGGGCAGTGCGGTCCACCGAGATGGAGGTGAGCGCGCATCCTCTGGACGTGGAGCATCATCTCCGCGCCCGAGGGTTTACTGTGGCGCGGCTGCAAGGTGCCGAACGGGGGAGAACGGACGGCATGAAAGCTGCTTGGCTGGCAAAACGCCGCTCGGCCACGTTATGCTGCGCGCGCAGACCCGCGCTTGAAGCTGCGATCGCCAGCCTCGCCAAAAAAAGTCGTCAAGAAGTCAGGACATCGCTGATGCGTATCGTCACAGTTGCAGCCGCCCAGATGGGCCCGATTCAGAGGGCCGACAGCCGCGAGGTCGTGGTCAAGCGCATGATCGCGCTGATGGACGAAGCCAAGAGAAGAGGCGCCGATCTCATCGTCTATCCCGAGCTGGCACTGACGACGTTCTTCCCGCGCTGGTATGTGGAGGACCGAGCCGAGTTCGACAGCTGGTTCGAGCGCGAGATGCCGAATGCGGCGACCATGCCGCTGTTCGAGCGCGCGGCGCAGCACAGAATCGCGATGAATTTCGGCTATGCCGAGCTGACCCCCGACGGTCACCACTTCAACACCGCGATCCTCACCGACAAATCCGGCAGGATCGTCGGCAAATATCGCAAGGTCCATCTGCCCGGCCATGTCGAATACGAATCCCACCGCTCGCATCAGCACCTGGAGAAGCGCTATTTCGAGCCGGGCGATCTCGGCTTCAACGTCTGGCGCGAGCTCGGTGGCATCATCGGCATGGCCATCTGCAACGATCGCCGTTGGCCCGAGACCTATCGCGTCATGGGCTTGCAGGGCGTCGAGATGGTGCTGATCGGCTACAACACGCCGTCGGTGAATGCGGAGAAGAGCGAAGAGGGCGTCGAGAAGCGCCTGTTCCACAACCGCCTCTCCGTGCAGGCCGGCGCCTATCAGAATGCGACCTGGGTGGTTGCGGTCGCCAAGGCCGGCGTCGAGGATGGGCATGCGCTGTTCGGCGGCAGCCTGATCGTCGATCCCAATGGCGAGATCGTTGCCGAAGCAAAGACCGACGATGACGAGGTTCTGGTCCACGCCTGCGACCTCGACGCCACCACCTTCGGCAAGACCACGATCTTCGACTTCGCCAGGCATCGCCGCATCGAGCATTACGGCCTGATCACCAGCCGCACCGGTGCGGTGCCGCCGCCTGAGACGTGATGCGGACGGCCTTCTCGCAAGCTGGCGATCAACCATGGAGTGCCTCATGACCGAACCCACCTACGACCTCATCATCCGCGGCGGGCGCGTCGCCACAACAACAGACGTGTTCGAGGCCGACGTTGCCATCTCCGGCGAGACCATTGCGGCCATCGGTCGTGGTCTGCCTCCGGCCAAGCGCGAGATCGATGCGCGCGGCAAGCTGGTGCTGCCGGGTGGCGTCGACAGCCACGCCCATATCGAGCAGCTCTCCGCGGCCGGCATCATGAATGCCGATACGTTCGAGAGCGCGACCGTATCGGCGGCCTTTGGCGGCACCACCACGGTGATTCCGTTTGCAGCGCAGCATGTCGGCATGAAGCTGCCGCAGGTGGTGGAGGATTATCACGCACTCGCCAGGAAGGGCGCCGTGATCGACTACGCCTTTCACATGATCATTGCGGATGCGACCAGGGAGACGGTCGAAGAGCACATTCCCGCACTGGTGAAGCAGGGCCATGCCTCGATCAAGATCTTCATGACCTATGACCGGCTCAAGGTCGACGACGAGCCGCTGCTCGACATCCTCCTCGCCGCGCGCCAGTCCGGCGCAATGCTGTGTGCGCACGCGGAGAACCACGGCATCATCGCCTGGATGGTGAAGCGGCTGCTCGCGCGCGGCTACACCATGCCGAAATACCACGCCGTCAGCCACGCCCGCGTGTCTGAGGCGGAAGCCTTCACCCGGCTGATCGGCATGGCGGCGCTGATCGACCAGCCGATCATGATCTTCCATGTCTCGACCGCCGAAGGCGCCAAGGTGATCCGCGACTCGCGGGGGCAGGGGCTGAAGGTGTTTGCCGAGACTTGCCCGCAATATCTGTTCCTCACCGCTAGCGATCTCGACAAGCCCGGCGCGGAAGGCGCGAAGTGGATGTGCAGTCCGCCGCCGCGCACACGTTCCGACCAGGAAGCGCTGTGGCAGGCATTGTCGCTCGGCGATCTCCAGACCATCTCGTCGGATCACGCGCCCTATCGCTTTGATGAGACCGGCAAGCTGCGCGCCGGCCCCAATCCGAACTTCAAGCAGGTCGCCAACGGCCTTCCGGGATTGGAGCTGCGGTTGCCGCTGCTGTTCGACGCCATGGTCTCGAAGGGCCGGCTGGGCCTCGAAAAGTTCGTCGAGCTGACCGCGACGGCGCCCTCAAAGATCTACAATCTGCATCCGCGCAAAGGCTCGATCGCCGTCGGCGCCGATGCCGATATCGCGATCTGGGATCCCAACCGCGAGACCGTGATCGCCGACGAGATGATGCACGATCTCGCCGGCTATACGCCGTTCGCCGGCCGCAAGCTCAGGGGCTGGCCGGTATCCGTGCTGTCGCGTGGCCGGCTGATCGTCGACGGCGGCAAATGTCTCGCCAGCGCAGGCAGTGGCCAATTCCTGGCGCGCAGCGGCGGCGAGGCGGCGAAGCCGACCGGTCGGCTCGTGGCGGACATGGACCCGGAGCGGAATTTCGGAGCAAAACTGCTGTGATCGCGCACCCGGCGCGATGACGATCGCCGTCCGCGCTACTGCGCGGCGACAGGCGCAAGTCGCCAATAGCCCGCTGCCGAAGGAACGGTTGCTGGCATACCATTTGCAAGCCAATGGGCTCTGTTTCACCTGCCTTTGGCCAATGATTGGCTGGCACCACGGCTTTACTGGAGGACTTTATGGATCGCAGGACGGTATTGAAGGGACTGGCCGGCGCAAGCGGTCTGGCATTCACCGGTGGCCTCTCGGCCCCGGCGATCGCGCAAGGCGCGGCAGCCCGTACCCTGCGTTTCGTGCCGCAGGCCAATCTCGCCAATTTCGACCCGATCTGGGGCACCCAATATGTCGTGCGCAATGCGGCCGCGATGGTCTGGGACACGCTCTACGGCATCGATTCCTCGTTCCAGCCACAACGCCAGATGGTCGAATCCGAGGAAGTGACCGACGACGGCATGACCTGGACGTTCAAGCTGCGTTCGGGCCTGAAATTCCATGACGGCGAGCCGGTGCGGAGCAAGGACGTCGTCGCGAGCCTCACTCGCTGGGCTGCGCGCGATCCCATGGGCCTGATGCTCAAGGCGATCCAGCAGGAGCTCACCGCCGTCGACGACCGCACCTTCAAATGGGTCCTGAAGCAGCCCTTTCCGAAGCTGCTCTACGCGCTCGCCAAGAACAATGCGCCCTGCGCCTTCATCATGCCGGAGCGCATCGCGCAGACCGATCCGTTCAAGCAGATTTCGGATTATATCGGCTCCGGCCCGATGAAGTTCGTCGCGGGCGAATGGGTGCCGGGCGCGAAAGCGGTGTTCGAAAAATTCGCCGACTATGCACTCCGGCAGGAGAAGTCGTCCTGGCTCGCGGGTGGCAAGCAGATCCTGCTCGATCGCATCGAGTGGGTGATCATGCCGGATCCGGCGACCGCGGCGGCGGCGTTGCAGAATGGCGAGATCGACTGGTGGGAGAACCCGATCGCCGATCTCGTTCCGGTGCTGAAGAAGAACAAGAACATCAATGTCGATATCGGCGATCCGCTCGGCAATATCGGCTCGTTCCGCATGAATTTCCTGTACCCGCCCTTCAACGACGTGCGCGCGCGGCGCGCCGTGCTGATGGCGATGAGCCAGGAAGACTATATGCGCGCGCTCGTTGGCGACGACGATTCGCTGTGGAAGCCGCTGCCCGGCTTCTTCACGCCCGATACGCCTCTTTACACCGAAGTGGGTGGCGAGGTTCTGAAGGGCAAGCGGGATCTTGATGCGGCCAAGAAGCTCCTTGCGGAGAGCGGCTATTCCGGCCAGCCGGTGACGTGTCTCGTCGCGCAAGACCAGCCGATCACCAAGGCGATGGGCGACGTGACGGCCGATCTGTTGAAGAAGCTCGGCATGAATGTCGACTTCGTGGCGACGGATTGGGGCACGGTCGGCTCGCGCCGCGCACAGAAGACGCCGCCGGGCCAGGGCGGCTGGAACATGTTCCACACCTGGCATGCCGGCGCGGACTGCATCAATCCCGCGCCCTACACCGCCATTCGTGCCAATGGCGACAAGGCCTGGTTCGGCTGGCCGACCAGCGCCGGCACGGAAAAGGAGGTCACGTCCTGGTTCGAAGCCAAGAACCTCGACGAAGAGAAGGCCGCGATCGGCCGTCTCAACAAGGCGGCGATGGATGACGTCGTCTACGCGCCGACCGGCTTCTTCCTGACCTACACCGCGTGGCGCAAGAACGTCTCCGGTGTCACCAAGGGACCGCTGCCGTTCTTCTGGGGTGTGTCGAAGACCGCATGATCCTGCACTGAGGCCAGATGCTTTCCTACATCCTCCGGCGCATCGTCGCCACCTTGCCGGTGATGGCGATTGTCGCACTGTTTGTGTTCAGCCTGCTTTACATCGCGCCGGGTGATCCGGCCGTGGTGATCGCGGGCGACCAGGCGAGCCCGGAGGATGTGGAGCGCATCCGCCAGAGCCTCGGCCTCGACCGGCCGTTCCTGATCCAGTTCGGAAGCTGGGTCTGGCGTCTCATGCACGGCGATCTCGGCACCTCGATCTTCACCAACCTGCCGGTGTCGACCATGATCGGGCAGCGTCTCGGACCGACGCTGTCGCTGATGGTGATAACACTGCTGCTCACGATCGTCGTCGCGGTGCCGCTCGGTGTCGTTGCGGCGTGGAAGGCCGGCAGTTTCATCGATCGGGCCATCATGGGCTTCGCCGTGTTCGGCTTCTCGCTGCCGGTCTTCGTGGTCGGCTACATGCTGGCCTACATCTTCGCACTCGAGCTCGAATGGCTTCCGGTGCAGGGCTATACGCCGCTCAACCAGGGCTTCTGGCCGTGGCTGCAGAATTTGATCCTGCCGGCGATTGCGCTCGGCTGCGTCTATATCGCGCTGGTGGCGCGCATCACCCGTGCCGCCATGCTCGAAGTGCTGCAGCAGGACTATGTCCGCACCGCCAAGGCCAAGGGCCTCGGGCAGGGCGGCATCCTGTTCATTCATGCGCTGAAGAACGCGGCGGTGCCGATCGTCACCGTGATCGGCATCGGCATCGCGCTCCTGATCGGCGGCGCGGTCGTGACCGAAAGCGTGTTCGCGATTCCCGGCCTCGGCCGTCTCACCATCGATGCGATCCTGCGGCGCGACTATCCCGTCATTCAGGGCATCGTGCTGTTGTTCAGCTTTGTCTACGTCCTCGTCAACCTGATGATCGACGTCACCTATACGCTCGTTGACCCGAGGATCCGCTATTGACCGATACCACCGTCAACCCGCAGTCGCTTCCGGCCGGCCTCGTCCTCGCGCCGCAACTGCCTGACATCCTCCGGCCGGTCACGATCCGCCGCGGCTTCATCGGGTTCTTGCGCGGCCATCCGACCGTTGCGATCGGCGGCGTGTTGCTGCTGGCGCTGGTGCTGATCGCGGTTTTTGCGCCGTATCTCTGGACGGTCGACCCGACTGCGCTCGCGCCTGCCAAGCGCACGAGGGCACCGTCGGCAGCGTTCTGGTTCGGCACCGACGTGCTCGGCCGCGATATCTATTCACGCGTGCTGTTCGGCGCACGGGTCTCGCTCACGGTCGGGCTGTCGGTCGCGATCTTTGCCTCCGCGGCCGGCCTTGCCATCGGCATGGTCTCGGGCTTCGTCCGCTGGGCCGATGGCATCTTGATGCGCTTCATGGACGGCTTGATGTCGATCCCACCGATCCTGCTCGCGATCGCGCTGATGGCGCTGACGCGCGGCAGCGTCGGCAACGTCATCCTGGCCATCACCATCGCCGAGATCCCGCGCGTCTCGCGCCTGGTCCGCAGCGTGGTGCTGTCGCTGCGCGAGCAGCCTTATGTGGATGCGGCGGTCGCGTGCGGCACACGCGCGCCGATGATCATCCTGCGCCACATCCTGCCCAACACGGTTGCGCCGATGCTGGTGCAGGCGACCTATATCTGCGCCAGCGCCATGATCACCGAGGCGATCCTGTCCTTCATCGGCGCCGGCACGCCACCCACGATTCCGTCCTGGGGCAACATCATGGCCGAGGGCCGCGCGCTGTGGCAGGTCAAGCCCTACATCGTGTTCTTCCCGGCGGCCTTCCTGTCCGTCACCGTGCTCGCCGTGAACCTGCTCGGCGACGGCCTTCGCGATGCGCTCGATCCGCGCATGGCCAAGCGTCTCTGACCGGGGCTGATCGCAATGGCGTTGCTTGAAGTCGAAAATCTCCAGACCCACTTCCGCACTCCCAGCGGCATCAACCGCGCGGTGGACGGGGTGTCCTTCCATGTCAATGAGGGCGAGACGCTCGCCATCGTCGGCGAGTCCGGCTGCGGCAAGTCGGTCACCTCGATGTCGCTGATGCGGCTGATCCCGGAGCCGCCGGGCAGGATCGCCGGCGCGATCCGCTTCGCCGGCAAGGATCTGCTGCAAATGTCCGACCGCGAGATGCGGGCCATCAGGGGCAACGACATCTCGATGATCTTCCAGGAGCCGATGACCAGCCTCAACCCGGTCCTCACCGTTGGCCGCCAGATCCGCGAGACCCTGATGATTCATCAGGGCCTGGACAAGCAGGCCGCCGAGGCGCACGCGGTCGAGATGCTGACGCTGGTCGGCATTCCCGAGCCGAAGCGGCGCGTGCGGGAATATCCGCACCAGCTCTCCGGCGGCATGCGCCAGCGCGTGATGATCGCGATTGCGCTCGCCTGCAATCCGAAGCTCCTGATCGCGGACGAGCCGACCACGGCGCTCGACGTCACCATCCAGGCGCAGATCCTGAAGCTGATGCTCGATCTGAAGCGCCGCGTCGGCGCCGCGATCATCCTGATCACCCACGATCTCGGCGTCGTCGCCGAGATCGCCGAGCGCGTCATGGTGATGTATGCCGGCCGCAAGGTCGAGGAAGCGCCGGTGGCCGAGCTGTTCCGTTCCCCGCGCCATCCCTATACCCAAGGATTGCTCGGCGCAGTGCCGAAACTCGGCTCCTCGCTATCAGGCACCACGACGCGGCTCGCTGAAATTCCGGGGCAAGTGCCCGATCTGCGCAAACCGATCACCGGCTGCGTCTTCGCCGGCCGCTGCGCGCTCGCGACCGATCTGTGCCGGCAATATGCGCCGGGGCTCGAGGAGAAGGGGCCGCGCCATATCGCGGCCTGCCACTACGCAGCCAAGGGAGCCGTCGCGGCATGAGTGTCCCGCTGCTCCAGGTCAACGACCTCAAGAAGCATTTTCCTGTCAACAAGGGCCTGTTTGGGCGCAAGTCCGAATTCGTTTATGCCGTCGACGGCGTCTCGTTCGAGATCGCGCGCGGCGAGACACTGTCGCTGGTCGGCGAATCCGGCTGCGGCAAGTCGACGGTCGGCCGCGCGATCCTGCGGTTGTTCGATGTGACGTCGGGCCAGGTGATCCTCGACGGCCAGCGCATCGATGATGCGCTGCCGAGCACGATGCGCCAGATGCGCCGGCGCGTGCAGGTCGTGTTCCAGGATCCGTTCTCGAGCCTCAACCCGCGCATGCGGGTGCGCGACATTCTGGCCGAGCCGATCCGCAATTTCGGCCTCGCCAAATCGGCAACCGATCTCGAAACGCGCGTGACCGCGCTGATGGACACGGTGCGCCTGCCGCGCGAGGCGCTGAACCGCCGGCCACACGAGTTCTCCGGCGGTCAGCGTCAGCGCATCGGCATCGCCAGGGCGCTGGCGGCCGAGCCCGAGCTGATCGTCTGTGACGAGGCGGTCTCGGCGCTCGACGTCTCGGTCAAGGCGCAGATCGTCAACCTGCTGCAGGATCTGCAGCGCGAGTTTGGCCTGGCGCTGCTCTTCATCAGCCATGATCTCGCCATCGTCGAGCATATGACCCATCGCGTCGCGGTGATGTATCTCGGCAAGATCGTCGAGGTGGCGCCGCGCCGGCAGATCTTTGCAGCGCCGCGACATCCCTATACCAAGGCGCTGCTCTCGGCGGTCCCGCTGCCGGACCCGGGGGCCAAGCGCAGTCCCATCATCCTCGGTGGCGACGTGCCGAGCCCGATCAACCCTCCGAAAGGCTGCCGCTTCCATACCCGCTGCCCGTACGTCTTCGATCGCTGCCGGACCGAAGAGCCGCAGCTTCGTTCGGCGGAAGGCGAGCAATGGGTCGCCTGTCATCTGGATGCGCTGCCGACGGGATAGGGCGCATTCGTGATGCCGAAAACCGCGGCGCCATGAAAAAAGGGGCCGTCCTGTGAGGGTGCAGGGCGGCCCCAAGAGGCTCGTAGGCCCGGGAGGAGGAGGGCGCGAGCCGGCGCAAGTGGCAGCGCACCTACGCCAAGCGGGTTATCGAGAGCGTTGTCATGCAGCGGTGCTCACGATGTGGGCCTGATCCCATGATGGACGCCGTCGTGGCAGCGTTTCAACGTCAGGCCGGTGGCTCTTGCTGGCCGCACGCCAGCGCGCCGGGGTCTCGCCGCTGATGCGCTTGAAGACGGTCGAAAAGTGCGCCTGAGTGCTGAAGCCGACTGCAAGCGCGATCTCGGCCAACGGTCTCTCGCTCGTCGTCAACAGCGACTTCGCCTGCTCGATGCGATGATTGAGCAGATATTCGCGCGGACGATATCCGGTCGCTGCGCGGAACTGCGCGGCGAAATGCATCCTGGAGAGGCCTGCGACGCCGGCCAGCTCGGACAGGCTGATGCCGCGTTCGAAATGAGCAGCGATGTGTTGTTCGACGCGTCGCAGCCGCCATTTCGGCAGAGCATTGACCTTGGCGCGCGGCAATTCGGGGCGGACCTCGTGATCCCCGGGCCCCGCCGCAAGGTCGATCTGGGTGTAAACCGTCTGCAATTCCGTCAGCATCGCCTGTTCTCTCAAAGCTCGTTCGCTGTAACCACGGGATTCCGAACCCTTGGCATGGTGACAGGATATGCGCGCTCCGGCCTGGAAGCCCGTTAGGAACTGTTAGATTCTGTAGATGCGGACAATCTGCAGTCATCGATCGCAGAAAAGTTCCCTTGAACCAGGTCTCAGCGACTTGGCCCGCTACTCGAAGACGGCGTCGAAGATCTCGACGTCGATCAGCACCGGCTTGGCGATAGCGCTGCCGTCGGGCTGTTGCATCAGCGTGCGCCGCAGGGTTGGAACGACGATGCCGTCGAAGTTGTCGTGAGCCCACGAATAGTGCGCGACACGTGCGCCGAGGAGATCGTGATCGGTTCGCCGCTGCAAGGCATTTTCATCGAAGTAGAACACCTGTTCGGACGCAAGATTGATCAGGCTCGGCGGCAATTGCGCGCGAAGGCGCCGCCACGTCTCATTGTTCTCCCGCCACGGCGGCAGCTCCTCGATCGCAACGTCAGGACGGGCGAGAAGGAACGGGGTGGTGAGATAGTTCCATATCTGGACGCCGCAGAAGAAAACCAGATGCAGCTCGTCCGCCAGCGCATGCGTGCCATTGCTGGGGACGGCGAGACTGGGGTTGCTCAACGTCCGCAGCATCTGACCGTCGAGGGTTTCGATCGTGATCGCATCAGGCGCGAACGCGCCTGACTGTTCGCCGCCGGTGATCCCCGTGAAGCGCACCGATTGTGTGCGCATCGATCCTTCCGCGGTGACATCCTTGAATTCGCGGGCATGCCCGGCGTCCGCGAACAGCGTTCCGCCGACGGACAAATGCAGGGTGAACCGGCTCAAGCTGTTCCAGCGGGCCAGTCCCCCGCAGGCGTCGATCGCATCGTCGAGAAGTGCCATGTCTCACTGCATCCACCATGAATTGGGATCACCATGGCGGAGTGGGCGCGGCCTGGCGTGTTAGAAGTTGTTAGGAGTTGCAAGAGCCAGATCTTGCGGTATCCTGTTGAAGACGCTCCTAATTCAGGGCGCAACAAGCGGCGCAAGCAGAGCCTGCGCGCCGACCTTCCGGCCATCCCGCCGCCGGACGAGAGCAAGGCTCATCGCGCCCCGAAGCTTCCAGCCGCGCGCGCATTCAGAATGGGTGCACCGGTCGTATCACGCAAGGATCACGTGCCGTCCGATCATAACAAAATCTTGCAACGTCTAACGAGCATGAGGTGCGAGTCTGTATCAGTATAGCCTGCGATCAGGCCTGTTCCCAACGGGGGAAGACTATGATGCCCGATATCAACTCTCGGCCGAATGACGGCGGCGTTCGAACACATTTCGCCGGCAATCTGGACGACGTCTCGCGCGACTGGGAACTCGTGCTGCGTGAATCACACCACCGCATGAAGAACACGCTGACGCTGCTGGGTGCGTCAGTCCGTCGCGATTTCACGCGGGCCGGAGGGCGAGACATCTCGGTCGCGGTGGACCGGCTGGAGCGGCGGATCGTCGCCTTCGGCAGGCTCTATCAGCTTCTGTCCGACAATGACGATCTCACGCAGATCTCCGTTGAGGCCTTCTTCGAAAACCTGTGCGGTGCGCTTTCTCAGGCGGTGCTGGAACCGGCGGCCGTCCGCTGCGAGGCAGCGATCGAGAGCGGCGCGCTGCCGGCATGGCAGTGCCATCGGCTCGCTCTGATGCTGACGGAGCTGGTCACGAATGCCGCGAAGCATGCCTTTTCGAACAAGAACGGAGCCCTTATCCGCATCGAGGTGGCAAATCGTGAGGGCTGCTGGTTCTGCACGGTGACCGACAATGGCGTCGGCGCGACCGGACCGCTTCAGGGCGCCGGCAGCCGGATCCTGGAAGGTCTGGCACGCAGCATTGGTGCCCGGATGCACGGCGAAGCCGCCCATGCCGGTACACGCGTATCCATCGCGATGCCGCTTGGGGCGGCCTGAACGGCGGCTTCACGCTCGAACCTGCACTTCAACTCAGGGAGTTCGACATGACCATCACCGAGACGGCGCACGACGTCGAAACAAAAGCGTCGAGATCGCAGCGAGCCGATCTCAAGCTCGAAGTCATTGTCATTCCGGTATCGGATGTGGACCGCGCCAAAATATTTTATGCGAGCCTCGGCTGGAGACTGGATGCCGATTTCGCCTCTGCCGATGGCTGGCGCGTCATTCAGTTCACGCCGCCGGGCTCGGCCTGCTCGGTGATTTTCGGCAAGAACGTCACATCAGCGGTCCCTGGCTCGGCCCAAGGCCTGTATCTTGTCGTCTCCGACCTCAAGGCCGCAACTCAGGATCTGCTCGCGCGTGGCGTTGGGGTCAGTGAACCCTTCCATGGCGGCGGCGATGTTCACGCCGGGACGGACGAGCCTTATCTATTTGGCCGCATCAGGCTCAACGGCGCTGATCCGAAACGCGGCAGCTACAGCTCGTTTGCTTCATTCAGAGATCCAGACGGCAACGGCTGGCTGCTTCAGGAGGTCACGACCCGGTTGCCGGGTCGCATCGAAGCGGAGGACACCGCGTTCGCCTCGTCAAGCGAGCTTGCAGGCGCGCTGCGGCGCGCCGCCGCGGCGCATGGCGAGCACGAGAAGCGAACCGGCGGACACGACGAGAACTGGCCGGACTGGTACGCCGATTACATCGTACGCGAGCAGGCCGGCCAGCCGCTGCCGACCTGATGCGCGGCCCACGCCAGAACCCGGTGGGCTTCCACGTGCGACAGGTTGGCAGTTGATGGAACCGCTGCGGCGCTCGACCGGTTGTAGGCGACACGGGGGCGGCGCGCCAATGGCTCTTTCATCGGTGGGGAGCGCCGCTGGACGACCCCAAATCAAGCAAGGAGAAACGAGAGATGATCCGCAAGGCAAAAGCTGTATGGCAGGGCACTGGTCGCGACGGCACCGGCCATCTCTCCAGCGAATCCGGCGTGCTCGCCGAGACGCCCTATTCGTTCAAGACTCGCTTCGAGAACGAGAAGGGCACCAATCCCGAGGAATTGATCGCGGCCGCTCATGCCGGCTGCTTCACGATGGCGCTGGCGTTCGGTCTTCAACTCGCGGGCTTTACCCCGACCGAGCTCTCCACTGAGGCCGCCGTCACCCTCGAGCCCGAAGGGAAGGGATTCAAGATCAGTAGGTCGGCGCTGACGTTGCGCGCTAAGGTCCCTAATCTCGACGATGCCGGCTTTGCCCGCATTGCCGGCGAGGCCGAGAAGAACTGCCCGGTATCCAAGGTCCTCAACGCCGACATCAGCCTCGACGCCAAGCTGGTCTAGTCGGCCCGCTTCGAATAGATTGGCCATCCGGTTCCTCGCTGAAGGGCTGGAACCGGATGGACATCCCTGGCACGACGGGAGCTGACACATGACGACAGAGCGCGCGGTTTTGGCTGGAGGCTGCTTCTGGGGCATGCAGGATCTCATCCGCAAGCAGCCAGGTGTGATCGCAACGCGCGTCGGCTACACCGGCGGACGGGTGAAGAACGCCACCTATCGCAATCACGACGGTCACGCCGAAGCGATCGAGATCATCTTCGACCCCGCGAAGACCAGCTTCCGGACCATGCTGGAGTTCTTCTTCCAGATTCACGATCCGACAACGCTCAATCGCCAGGGCAATGATCTGGGGACGAGCTACCGCTCTGCGATCTTCTACACGTCGGATGAGCAGAAGCGCGTTGCCGAAGACACCATTGCCGATGTCGAAGCATCGGGCTTGTGGCCCGGCAAGGTCGTGACGGAAGTCGCTCCCGTTGGTGAATTCTGGGAGGCCGAGCCCGAGCATCAGGACTATCTCGAACGCTACCCTGACGGCTACACCTGTCACTTCATCCGGCCCGACTGGAAGCTGCCCCGACGCGCCGCCGTTGCCGGAGGCTAGCAATGGCGAAGGGCTACAGTGTCGAGCTCGCCATCGCGGCTCACGAGAGCTGCGCCTATCGCGAAGCACTTCAGGCGGTCGGCGATGCCTGCGCGCGGGATATCCGCATCGTCGACGGGTTGGGGTGAGCCCCGCCGGTCACACGCAAGAAAGCGAGTCGTGACCGGACGCTTAGCGTAAAGACCACACATTGGATCGGTGAGCCGGATGACACGATTCCGACTGATGCACCCGTGCGTCGGTGCGCTGATGGCGCTTGGCTCGCTGCGGCCTCGCTCGGCCCGTCGAACCTGCGACCTCAGGCGCTTGCCGTGCACTGCTCCCCTTTCGGTCGGCGCCCGCAGATCACGTTCACGGCCTTCCGGGCAAGCTCGCGCAACTCGGCCCGGCGGGCACCGGCGCGTGCGCGAATGGCGATGGTCTGCATCGTCGCGGCGGCAAGGATCGCAAGTGCGGCAGGATCGGCGTCCGGGGGCAGTTCGCCGTTCCCCTGCGCGCGGCGGAAGCGGGCTTCGAAATCAGCATCGATCGCGCGCAGTCCCGCCGCAACGCTGTTGCGAATGGCCGCATCTTCCGCGACTTCGGTCACCGCGGTTCCGACCACGAAGCAGCCGCGCGCGGTGCCCCTGCCGGAAAAATAAATCGATAGCGCCGCGTCGTAGGCCAGCATCAGGGCTTCGTCCAAGGGATGGTCCCCCGCAAGGGCCTCACGCGTCGCCGAAAGGCTCATCTCCCAATAGCGTGCCAGCGCTTCGAGATAGATCGCGTGCTTGTTGCCGAACACCGCATAGAGGCTCGGCGGACTCATGCCGGTCGCGGCGGCAACCTGGTCAAGCGACGTGCCGGAATAGCCGGTCCGCCAGAACGTTTCCGTGGCCCGCTTCAGGGCCGTCTTCGCATCATAGGCGGGTGGTCGTCCGCGGCGCACCGGGCCAGTGCCGCTCTTCTTCCGTGCCATATCAGCATGATCCTGGTTGCGACGGTCTACACGTATATTTGTATGCATCGTTATAAAAATCAATGGCCGGCCGTCTTGATTGCGACATTTGAGTACAGATATTTGTAACGATCGTTAGCTAAATAAGGCAAGGTAAGGACGATGGGTTCGATGTTTGCGCCAATCGCCGGCTGGCTGGGCGATCGCAAGAGCCTTCGCAGCGGTGCGGCCGGTGCGCCGTTGTTCGAGGCGGATATTGCCAGGCGGTTGCGCCGGCCCCTGATGCTCGGGGCGCCGCTAGCGGCCGCCCTGATCGGCGCCTACATGTATGTCGCGCAACAACAATACGTCTCGACCGACGACGCGTTCGTGCGCGCCGCGAAAGTGACGATCAATGCGCGGGTTTCCGGCCAGGCGGTCGAGATCGCGGTGCGCGACAATGAGCGTGTTCGGCGGGGCCAGGTCCTGTTTCGCATCGATCCCGAGCCCTATCAGATTGCCGTCGATCAGGCGGAGGCCCGGCTCGGGAGTGCGCGTCTCCAGATTGATGCCCTTAAGGCAACCTACCGTCAGCAGCAGGCTGAACTGCAATCGGCGAAGGATTCCGCCGATTTTAGCGAGCGCGAGTTTGACCGCAAGAAGATGCTGGTCGTTTCCGACTTCACGCCGCGCGCGGTCTATGAGCGGGCTGAGACCGACTTGAAGGTTGCGCGCAATCGGACGGCATCGATCGATCAGCAAATCGCCAACACAGTTGTCGCGCTTAGCGGCGACCCCGACATCGATGTCGACCGTCATCCGACGGTTCGCGCGGCCAGGGCGCAGCTAGACCGGGCTCGCCTCGATCTTTCCTATGCCACGGTGAGGGCACCCGACGATGGTATCGTGACAAAGGTCGATGACCTGCAGGTCGGAGGCTTCGTCAGTGCAGGTGCGCCCACGTTCTCTCTGATGTCGAGTCGGGACGTCTGGATCGAGGCGAATTTTCGCGAGACCGGCCTGACTCACATGCGTCCCGGCCAGCAGGCGACGATCGACGTCGATGCCTATCCTGACCACAAATTCAAAGGGCATATCGTCAGCATGAGCCCCGGCACCGGATCGGAGTTTTCGGTCCTGCCGGCCGAGAATGCGACCGGAAACTGGGTGAAGGTCGTGCAGCGGCTGCCGGTGCGCCTCGAACTCGACGATTCTGATCCGAGCCGGCCGCTGTTCTCCGGCATCAGCGTGACGGCGCGGGTCGATACGGGCCATCGCCGCAACTGGCTGCATCTGCTCCAACTCGCGACTGCGACCGAGGTCAAATGAGTACGCCCCAACGATCCACCGCGGCGGCAGACGGTCGTCATGTGATGTTTGCCGGGGCGCTCCTTGCGACCTACATGCAAGCGGTCAACATTTCCGTGCCAAACGCCGCGCTGCCGCACATCCAGGCAACGCTGTCGATGGCGAATGACGAGGTCGGCTGGGTATTCTCGTCCTACATCGCGGCTAGCGCCGTCACAATGTCCGTCACGCAATGGCTGGCGACGCGTTATGGTCGCAAGGCGGTCTATCAGACGGCCCTCGCTATATTCGCGCTTGGTCTCACTGGCAACGACGTCCAATCAGTTTGTGCTGGCCAGGATTGTCCAGGGCGCGGCGAGTGGGCCGCTCGCGCCGTTGTCGCTCACGATCCTGCTTGAGGTGACACCGACGGCCCGGCATGCGCGCGTGAGCCTGGCGTGGACCGTCTGCTCGCTGCTCGGCATCAGCACCGGCCCGGCCATTGGCGGCTGGCTCAGTGAATATTACGGCTGGCCGTCGATCTTCCATGTCAGCCTGCCGATGACGGCCTTCGTCTTCCTGACGATGGCTACGCTCTTGACCGAGAAGCGGGCTGAACGAAGCAAGACCTTTGACTTCTTCGGCCTGATCACCTTCTCGCTCGGCATGATCGGGCTCCAGATGCTGCTGGATCGTGGCGAGCGCCTCGAATGGTTCGCCTCGATAGAGATCCGGGTCGAAGCGGGCGTTTCGCTCCTCGGCTTTTATCTCTTCATCGTCCACGTCATGACGACCAGGGAGCACTTCCTCCGTACGGCGCTATTCACGGACCGCAATCTCGTACTCTCGACGGTGATTTCCTTCGCCCTCGGTTTCGTGCTGCTGCCGACACTGGCCTTGACGTCTCCGATGCTGGAAGAGTTGCTCAACTACCCCGTCGACACCACCGGTTACATGAGCATTCCGCGCGGCGTGGCCCTGGTGGGGGCCCTGGTGCTGACGAGCCTTGCTCCGATCCAGTTAGACTACCGGCCGTTCCTCATGGGTGGAATGGCGCTGGTGGTGTATGCCAATTGGTTGATGCTCGGCTATTCGCCCGAGATGGATTGGCGACCTGTCGTCGAGGCCGGTTTCCTCCAGGGCGCGGGTCTCGGCATGCTGCTGCCGGCGCTCGCCAGGGCCGCATTCGGCACACTTGATCCGAGGCTGCGTTCGGAAGGCAGCGCGCTGATCAATCTGTCGCGCCTCTATGGCAGCACGATCGGCATCGCGGTGGTTCAGCTGTTCTTCTATGCCAACACCCAGGCCGTGCACGTCGCGCTTGCCAAGCATCTCACGCCCTTCCGTATCGCTGCGAACACGGTGGGCCCGATCGGCAAGCCGGGTCTTGCGGCGCTGAACGGCATGGTCACGCATCAGGCGGCTACGGTGGCCGTGATCGATCAGTTCGAGATCCTGATGTTCGCCATGCTGGTCGTGATCCCGCTCGTGTTCTTTCTCCGTAAGCCGCGGCCTGCCGGCTGATGCCGGCGAGCCGCGACATGACATTGGCCCGCAACCTCGATCATCTCGTCCGCAGCGTCGGCGAGCGATCGTCAAAGGAGCATCAATATGACCACCTCCGATTCGCTTCGCTACACGAGGATTCCCACTCATGAGTCCGGAACGATTCCCGCAATGGGATTTGGCACGCTCATTCCCGATCCAGTCGTGACCAGACGGGCCACCAATGACGCGCTGGAAGCCGGTTTCCGGCACCTCGATTGCGCCGAGCGCTATCGCAATGAAGCGGCCGTCGGCGATGCGATGCAGGGCGCGTTCACGGCGGGTAAGCTTCGACGCCAGGACCTGTTCGTGACGACGAAGCTGTGGAATACCAATCATCGGCCGGAGCGGGTCAAGCCCGCCCTCGACGCGAGCCGCAAGCGCCTGCAACTCGACGATATCGACTGCTACATCATCCATACGCCCTTTGCCTTCCAGCCCGGCGACGATCAGGATCCGCGGGACGCGGGCGGCCACGTCATCTATGATAAAGGCGTGACGCTGGCTGAGACCTGGCACGCGATGGAGCGCCTCGTCGATCAAGGACACTGCAAGTCGATCGGCCTTTCGGACATTACCCTGGAAAAACTGCGCGAGATCGTGGCCGTCGCGCGGATCAGGCCTGCCATGGTGCAGGTCGAGGCGCATCCGTATCTTCCCGAATGGGAGCTGCTCGACTTCTGCCGCGAGCACGGCATTGTGTTGCAAGCGTTTGCGGCGCTTGGACACGCCATGAAGCCGAACGTCTTGGCCGACCCGGTGATCACCGCCGTCGCGGAGCGCCTGCATAAGACGCCGGCTCAGATCGCACTGGCATGGGCCGTACAACGCGGCTCCGCTTTTCTGACCACCTCGACAAACCCTCGGCGCATTCGGGAAAATATCGATATCTCCGCTTTGCCTGATGAGGCCATGCGGGAAATACGGGAACAGATCAAGACGAACGTCAGATTCAACTCGGTGATTGAGACCGGTGTCCCTGGCTTTATTCCGAGAGCTGGATGAATCGAACGACGGGAACCGCGCGCCACGACCATGATGCGGCGTCGCGAGACACGTTGGATTCAGACCCGCAAATGCGCGATCAGGTCGCGCGCCATCAGCATGTCGGCGATCGCTGATCCTTCGGCCATGGCGTTGCATGCCTTCTCGAGCACCGCGCGCGCCTCGGCGCGCTGGTCTCGTCCGATCCTGAGTTGCGCAATGCTGATCGCGCAACGCAGCTGCCAGAAGTGCGCGCCTTGCTGTGCTGTCAGCTCCATGGCTTCGTGAAAGCAGGCATCTGCGGCATCCGATTGCGGTGACTCCTTCCGCATCAGCTCACCCTTGATGCGGAGCAGCTCCGGCAGATACCAGCGCTCCTGCCTGTCGTTGCAGCGCGCCAGCGCGCTCTCGATCGTGTCGAAGCCATGGTGAACCTGATTGGCTTGTCCGAAGCACGCGGCGAGCTCGCCAAGCAGGGGAAGGAAGCGCGGCAGGAAGCGCGCATCGCCGGCGCGATTGAGCTCGTCTCGCAACAGCGGCAAGCCTGCGTCGACGTCTGTGCGCTTTGCAGCGACCAGCGCGTTGAACGCACGGGCCCACAGCCCCCAGAGCCGGATGGCGTGGCGATCGGCGTGCTCGAGCAGCTCGGTGCCGTAGCGCTCGGCGGCCTCGTAGTCGCCGGCGAGGAAGGCAATCGGGCAGGCGGCTTGTCCGAGCACGCTACAGAATGTCAGGGCGTGGCCGTTGGCCCGCCCTTCGTGGATATTCTGTTCGGCCAACGCCAGAGCCTGATCGGCATGACCCTGGAGCCACAGGATGCGGGCGCGGAAGTATTGCGTCGAAATCCGCAGATCGAGCGGGAAGATCTTCGGCTTCTCGGCCAGCACATGCAGGGACGAATTCACCCGGTCGATACGAAGGCGGGCCTCGCGTTGGTCTCCGAGATAATGCAGCACGACGGCCGTCAACCGGTCCGCCAGCATGAGATCCGTGTTGTCGGGTGAATGCGCCGCGGCTTCGGCGAAACGGTCGGCAAGCGCGCGTGCCCTGCCGAACGCTCCATTGTTGAACTGGTCGATTGAGAGGCCCCAGAGGGCCCGCAACCGGAAATCCTTGTCGTCGAGCTTCTCGGCAAGTTCAAGCGTGGCCTCGAGGATCGGGCGGGCCTCGCGCGCCCGTCCTTCGCCGTACATCAACGACCAGCCGAGCGCTGCCAGCAGCTGCATGCGTACGCGCTCGTCGTCATGGTCTCCCAGCGCGGCAAGCGCCGTCTGGGCGCGCTCGCGACACTCGGCGAACAGCGAAAGCCTGATCCAGAGCGTGACCGCCACCGCCGTCAGCGCGATGCCGAGCCGGGCATCGCCTTCAGGCGAAAAAGCCCAATCCAGCGCAGCGCGCAGATTGTCCAACTCGGCGCCGTAGGTGCCGAGCCAGTCCGCCAGTGGAGCGGACGTTTCGACCTCGGCGCGCTCGAAAAGGTCGCGAAAATATTTGGCGTGCCGCTGTGCAATCCGCTGCGCTTCACCGGCCTCGTTCAGCTTGCCAAGCGCGTAGGAGCGGGTGGTATCCAGCAGGCGATAGCGCAGTGTTCGCCCAGCTGACGGTGCGATCAGCGATTTCGTGACGAGATTGTCGATCGCCTCCATGGTCGCGGCCGCACTGAGCCCGTCGCCCGAGGCGACGGCGGCAGCCGCCTCCGGCGTGAACGGCCCGGCGAACACGGACAATCTCCGCAAGATCGCGCTCTCGGATGCGGGAAGCAGGTCGTAGCTCCAGTCGAGCGCGGCGCCGAGCGTCTGATGTCGCGGGATGGCCGTGCGCCGTCCGCGCCATTGCAGCGAAAAGCGGCTGTCGAGCAGGGATGCCGTGCCGGCGATGCCATAGGCGTTGACGCGCCCCGCAGCGAGCTCGATCGCGAGCGCGATGCCGTCGAGGCGGCGGCAGATGTCGGCCACCAGCGGCGCGTCTTCTGCGCTCAGCTGAAACGGTCCGGAGCTCTGCGCGATACGTTCGACGAAGAGCTGGGCGGCCGGATAGGCAAGGACGTCGGTTACGGTGAGGTCGTCGCTCCGAGGCGGACAATCCAGTGGAAACAGCCGAAAGATCCTTTCGCCCTCGCTGCGGAAGGATTCCCTGCTGGTCGCCAACACATGCAATCGAGGCACCTCGCGAACGAGGCGCTCGACCAGCGGTGCAAGCGTCTCCAGCACGTGCTCGCAACTGTCGAAGATCAGCAGCGTCGGTTTCGTCTGCAGGTGCGTCAACAGGGCCGGGACCGGATCCTCCGCATTGACGGATAGCCCGAGCGCTGATGCGATGGTGATTGCTGCGAGTTCAGGCTTCCGCACCGGTCCGAAGTCGACGAAGAACACATGCCCGTCGAAATGGGCGAGCCGGCGATGGCCGACGGTCACGGCCACCGCGGTCTTGCCGATGCCGCCTGGGCCGACCACCGTCACGAAACGATGCATCGCGAGCCCGGCCGAAATCTTCTCGATGACCTCGTCTCGCCCGATCACCCGCGCGAGCGGAGCGGGAAGGGAGCGGGGCGGAGGGATAGCCGTCGCGGGAGCAGAAGGCGCGGGAGCAATCTGGGTGAGAGACGCGACGAAGCAATAACCGCGCCCGGGGACGTTGACGACGTAGCGGGCCGACTTGCCGGTGTCGCCGAGTGTCTTGCGCAGGGCCGCGATGTGGAAACGGAGACTGCCATCGTCGACATTCACGTCGGCCCAGACACGCTTGACGAGCTCCCGCTTGTCGACCACTTCGCCGGGCCGCTCGGCCAGGAAGATCAGGATGTCGAGCGCGCGGCCGCCGACATGAAGATGCGCGCCGTCCTTCTCCAGGAGACGGGACTTCGGAAACAGTCGAAATGGCCCAAAAGAAATGGCCGAGTCTTGGTTGTTGTCTGACACGCGCCATCGTCCCCGCAGCGGGGAGTCAAAGTTGTCTGTCCTTGTCCTATCAGAACGAAGCGTACAGTAAACCCGACGAAAGCAGCGGGAGCGCTTCAGGTCTACGCGCCGTAGCTTCAGTCAGCCCAGCGCATTTGAAAATATTGTAGTTAGATGAAGGCTTTAGACTGGTGGATGAGGCTTGCTCTTCCACCGAGCTGTCTGGCTTGCGCAGGGACCTTAGTCGAAAACGGATGGACACTCTCGTTCTGCGCGCATTCCGTGATGGCACGCTGATCGCATGTGCCATTGACGATGGCTGTCTCCTGCGTTTGGAGCTTTGGGAGCCGGTCCCGCCGCTGATCAAAGCTTACGACGTTCGGAAATAGGACATGCCTTCCCTTTCGCGACGAGATTTCGTCAACGCGGCCACGTTTGCCGTTGCGCTCCCCGGACTCTCGCGCAGCGGGAAAGCCGCTGACTATCCATCGCGGCCCATCCGCCTTGTGATTCCCTATGCGGCCGGCGGCTCGGGTGATCAGATCGGGCGCCCGTGGGTTGAGAAGATGTCGTCTCAACTCGGCCCGACATTTGTGGACAATGTTGGCGGTGCAGGCGGCGCGATCGGGACCACCGCGGTGGCGCGCGAGAAGCCCGATGGCTATTCGCTGCTTCTGGGAAACGGCAGCACGCAGGTCATCATTCCGCTGACGACGCCAAATCCTTCCTATTCGGTCGCGGATTTCCGGGCGATCTATCGCCTGATCAGCAGCGCACTGGTTTTCGCCGTCCATCCGTCGCTGCCTGCTACGGATCTGCAAGGCCTGATCGCCTATGCCAGGAGCAAACCGGGCACGCTGTCCTACGGGACCCCGGGTATCGGCACCGGCAATCACCTCGTGGGGGAGCTGTTCAAGCAGCAGGCAGGCAGCCTGGATATCGTCCACGTGCCCTATCGGGGAATCTCGCAGGCTACCAACGATCTCGTCAGCGGCCAGATATCGCTCGTCATTGCCGTGATGTCGGACCAATTGCAGCAACTGAGACGGACCGGCAAAATAAGGCTGCTTGCGGTCACCACCGACAGGCGCTTGAGCGGCGCGCCCGACATCCCGACCGCCATTGAATCCGGCATGCCTGATCTCAGCTACGAGGGATGGTTCGGGCTTTTCGCTCCGACAAAAACCGACGATGCGATCATCGACCGCATCGCGCAGGCAACGCGGGCGGCGATGGCCGATCCAGCATTGCAGGCGAATTATCGCGCGCAGGGTATGGAGCCCGACAGCGATTCAAGTCCGGAGAAATTCCAGCGGGTTGTCGATGCCACCTCGGCAAGCCTTGCGCCGGTGATCAAATCAATCGGGCTACAAGTGCTGTAGGCGCGCCGAATTTTCGTGTGCTGGAGGCGGAGTGCAATCCCCGCGGGCCCGATGCCGGAAGCCTGAGAAACTGCGCTTGCAATGTTTAGTAATTGGTGGTTCACTAAACAAATCGAGCCTGCCGGGCCTACAGAATCCGGGTGGCGCGAGGAAACACCAGTTTAGTTACTCAGCTCGTCATGGACTGTGTTGCTCTGCTCGAAGCATTCGAGCGGGTAGGAAAGCCGCGCCATGTCGATGGCCGGTCCACCAGGAGGGAACGTGTAATGAAACGGACGACGAAGACGCTTGTAGTGGCATGCGGGGCAGTCGCCGCCGCATTTGGCGTCGGAGCGGGCACCACGCCCGCGCAGGCGCAAGGCAAGACCATCACGCTGTGCTGGGCCGCATGGGACCCGGCCAACGCATTGGTCGAATTGTCGAAGGACTTCACCGCCAAATCGGGTATCGGTATGAAGTTCGAATTCGTGCCGTGGACCAATTATGCCGATCGCTTCCTGAACGAACTCAATTCGCACGGCTCGCTGTGCGACCTCATCATCGGCGATTCCCAATGGATCGGGGGTGCCGCGGAGAACGGCCAGTACGTCAAGCTCAACGATTTCTTCAAGAAGGAAGGAATCAGCATGGACGACTACATGCCGGCGACGGTGGTCGGCTATTCCGAATGGCCGAAGAACACGCCGAACTATTGGGCGCTGCCGGCGATGGGCGATGCGGTGGGCTGGACCTATCGCAAGGACTGGTTCGCACGGCCCGACGTGCAGAAGGACTTCAAGGCCAAGTACGGCCGCGAAATCGGTGTGCCGAAGACGCTCGATGAGCTCAAGGACATTGCGCAATTCTTCCAGGGCCGCGAGATCGACGGCAAGAAGGTCTATGGCGCCTCGATCTATACCGAGCGTGGCTCGGAAGGAATCACCATGGGCGTCTCGAACTACCTCTACGATTACGGCTTCAAATACGACGATCCGAAGAAGCCCTATGCGATGGACGGGTTCGTGAACTCGGCCAACGCGGTGAAGGGACTCGAAGCCTACAAGGAGCTCTACAAGTGCTGCACGCCGCCCGGCGCCTCCAACTCCTACATGTCGGAAGGGCTTGATGCCTTCAAGTCCGGCCAGGTCGCACTGCAGATGAACTTCTTCGCGTTCTTCCCGGGCCTCTACAAGGACCCGAATGTCGGCGGCGACAAGATCGGCTTCTTCGTCAATCCGGCAGGTCCTGCCGCGCAGGCGACGCAGCTCGGCGGACAGGGCATCTCGGTGGTCTCCTACTCGAAGAACCAGCCCGAGGCGCTGCAATACATCAAGTGGTTCTCCGGCGGCGACGTCCAGAAGAAGTGGTGGGCGCTCGGCGGCTATTCCTGCGCCAAGTCGGTGCTGAACGATCCGAGCTTCCCGAGCAGTGCGCCGTTCGCCAAGGAGTTCCTGCAATCGATGGGCATGGTGGTCGACTTCTGGGCCGAGCCGTCCTACGCCCAGCTGCTGCAAGCCGAGCAGAAGCGCGTGCATGATTACGTGGTGGCCGACAAGGGCACCGCACAGGAAGCGCTCGACGGTCTGGTCAAGGACTGGAAGGCGATCTTCAAGGAAGAAGGCAAGAAGTTCTGAGGTTGATTCCCGGAGCGCGTGCGCTCGCGCTCCGGGCTTTCCTTCGATGACCGGAACTGTCGCATCGTCGACATCCCGGGTGCCAGGATCGGTCGCTGCAATGAATGAATTGAGTGCCTCTTCGCGGATCACCTATCGGGCCGTCATGGTCCGGCCCAGTGTGGCGCATCGTATCCGCGGCCTGTCGGACAGGACGCTCGCCTGGCTCTTCATCACGCCGACGATCGTGTTGCTGCTGGCGATCAACATCTTTCCGCTGCTCTGGACCATCTATCTGTCGTTCACGAACTATCGCGCCAACAGAGCCAATGTGCCGACGATCTGGCTGGGCGCCGACTGGTACCAGTCGATCCTGACCGATCCGGACATCTGGGCGGCGATGCAGGTGACGGCGCATTTCGTGATCTGGACTGTCGTGATCGAGACCGTTCTCGGATTTGGCCTGGCCTATCTCATCGACAAGAAGTTCAGGGGCCACGGGATTTGGACCACGATCATCCTGCTGCCGATGATGCTGTCGCCGGCCGTCGTCGGCAATTTCTGGACGTTCCTTTACCAGCCCCAGATCGGACTGTTCAATTACGTCGTCGCCTTCTTCACCGGACGCGCGGCCTCGTCCTTCCAGATGCTGGGCGACGTCACGCTGAGCCCCTGGGCCATCGTCATCGTCGATGCCTGGATGTGGACGCCCTATGTGATGCTGATCTGCCTCGCAGGCCTGCGTTCGATCCCCGATTACATCTACGAAGCGGCGGAGGTCGATCGCGCGTCGAAATGGCGGCAGTTCTGGTCGATCACGCTGCCGATGGCACTGCCGTTCATCATGCTGGCGGTGCTGTTTCGCGGTATCGAGAATTTCAAGATGTTCGACATGGTCAATCTGCTGACCGGCGGGGGGCCGGGATCGACCACCGAAGTTGCCTCGATCACGCTCAAGCGGGCCGCGTTCGAGAGCTGGCGCACCGGCTATTCCTCGGCCTTCGCGATCATCCTGTTCGTGACGGTCTTCGGTCTCGCCAATATCTACGTCAAGGCGCTGAACAAGGTGAAAAGCCGATGACCTCAGCCACCACAGCCCATTCGGTCGTCGAGCCCTCGGCCACGACGCGGCGCTTTGCCGGTTCGCTGGTCGTGCTCTACGCCGTCATCACCATGATCCCGCTGGTCTGGATCATGCTCACCGCGTTCAAGTCGCCTGACGATGCGATCTCCTATCCGCCCAAGGTGCTGTTCAAGCCGTCGCTCGAAGGCTTCTGCAACCTGTTCACGACGCGCTCGCGCCAGACGCCCGAGTTCATCCGTTCGCTGGGACCGCCGCAGGGGATGTGCGACGACATCGCGCGCAGCCGCAACATGGTGGTTGCCGGTCCCTCGAACTATGTGCCGCGCTTCGTCAACTCGCTGATCATCGCGTTCGGTTCGACCGTGCTCGCCGTCGCGCTCGGCACTTTGTCGGCCTACGGCTTCTCGCGCTTCCGCGTGCCGCTGAAGGATGATCTGCTGTTCTTCATCCTGTCGACCCGGATGATGCCCCCGATCGCGGTCGCGATCCCGATCTATCTGATGTACCGCACCATCGGACTGTCGGACACCAGGCTCGGGATGATCCTGCTCTACACCTCGGTCAATGTCTCGCTCGCCGTCTGGCTGCTCAAGGGCTTCATCGACGAAATCCCGCGCGAGTACGAGGAAGCGGCGATGATCGACGGCTACACCCGCTTCCAGGCCTTCGTGAAGGTGGTGCTGCCGCAGGCCACCACGGGAATCGCGGCAACCGCGATCTTCTGCCTGATCTTCGCCTGGAACGAATACGCCTTCGCCGTGCTTCTCACCTCGGGCAACGCGCAGACGGCACCGCCGTTCATTCCGATCATCATCGGCGAGGGCGGGCAGGACTGGCCCGCGGTGGCCGCCGGCACCACGCTGTTCCTGGTGCCGATCGTGGTGTTCACGGTGCTTCTGCGCAAGCATCTGCTGCGCGGCATCACCTTTGGAGCTGTCCGCAAATGAGTGTCGATGTTACCCCATCCATCACGCCTCGCGGGCTTGCAGACCGCATTCTGCGCCGCGGCCCGCTTGAAGCCGTGGCGACCGCGATCATCGCTGCCGGTGTGGTGATGCTGATGCAGCCATTCTCGCTGACCCTGTATTCCTGGTCGTTCGCAACAACCCTGTTCGGCACGGTGATGTTCACCATCGTGTCGAAGGTCCGGGAGTAGCGCGATGGCACAGATCAAGGTCGAGGCGCTCGACAAATCCTTTGGTGACTTCCATGCCGTCAAGTCCGCAAGCTTCACCGTGGAGGACGGCCAGTTCCTTTGTCTGCTCGGACCGTCCGGCTGCGGCAAGACCACAACGCTCCGCATGATCGCCGGCCTGGAGCTGCCGACGGCAGGCACGATCAGGCTCGACGGCGAGGACGTGACGATGAACCGCGCCTCGGCGCGCGACATCGCCTTCGTGTTCCAGCTGTTTGCGCTCTATCCGCACATGAATGTCCGGCGCAACATCGGCTTTCCCCTGAAATGCGAGGGCATCGGTGCGGCCGAGCGTGACCGTCGGGTCGTCGAGGCCGCGCGCATCCTGCGGATCTCCCATCTCCTCGACCGTTCCGTCTCGGGCCTTGCCGGCGGCGACCGGCAGCGCGTCGCGCTCGGGCGGGCGATCGTGCGCAAGCCAAAATGCTTCCTGATGGACGAGCCGCTCGGCGCGCTCGATACCGAGATGCGCGAGGCCATGATTCATGAGCTGCGTGCCCTGCATGACCGGCTCGGCGCGACGACCGTCTATGTCACCCATGACCAGCTCGAAGCCATGGCGATGGCCGACAGGATCGCGGTGATGAACAACGGCGTTGTCGAGCAGGTCGCAAGCCCGCGGGACATCTATGACCGGCCGGCTTCGCTGTTCGTTGCGGATTTCATCGGCTCGCCGCCGATGAACTTCCTGCCGTTCCGTGGCGGCCTGCAGACCGGCGCCGAGGCAATCCGGCTCGGCGAGCGCGATGTGGCCATTCCGGCTGCACGCGAGGCGATGGCGGAGAGCGAGCTCGTGCTTGGCGTGCGACCCGAGCACGTGCGCTTCACCGATCGCGGCATGGTGCGCGGCGAGGTCTATGGCACCGAATATCTGGGCACGACGCAGATCGTGACGGTGACGACGAGCTATGGCGCGCTCAAGGCCCGCTCGCCCAGCAGCAGATCGTTTCGGACGGGCGAGACCGTTGGGCTCGACTTCCGGCCCGACACGTTGTCGATCTTCGACAAGGTGTCGGGCCGGGCCATTCGCACTGCGCTGCATGAGGGAGTTGCGCATGGCTGAGGTCGAGATCGTCTCCGTTTCCAAGGCCTTCGGCAAGACGCAAGCCTTGGGTGATCTGTCGCTGACCGTCGGCGACGGCGAGTTCGTCGCGCTGCTCGGGCCCACCGGTGCCGGCAAGACCACGGCATTGCGATTGATCGCCGGATTGGAGCAGCCGGATAGCGGCTCGATCCGGATCGACGGGCGTGACGTCACCGGCAATGCGCCGGCGGACCGCGATGTGGCCTTCGTCTTCCAGCAATATTCGCTGTATCCGCACCTCACCGTGTTCGAGAACATGGCCTTCGCGTTGCGGGCGCCGACCCGCCGCGTGGGCGAGGCCGATATTCGCATGAAAGTGCGGGAGGTCGCGCGTCTGCTTCACATCGAGAACAAGCTGGACAACAAGGCGACGCAGCTCTCGGGCGGGCAGATGCAGCGCGTTGCGATCGGCCGGGCGCTGGTGCGTTCGCCCTCGATCTATCTGATGGACGAGCCGCTGTCCTCGCTGGATGCCAAGCTGCGCGGCGAGTTGCGTCTCGAGCTCAAGCGCATCCAGGTCGATCTCGGCGCGACGATTCTTTATGTCACCCACGACCAAACCGAAGCGATGACCATGGCCTCGCGCATCGGCGTGATCGAGGGCGGACGGCTGTTGCAGATCGGCTCGCCGCGCGAGATCTACGAGAACCCGATCAACGCGCATGTCGCAGCAAGGCTGGGCCAGCCGACGATCAATCTGCTTCCGGCAGCTCTGTTCGGCCGTGCGCCTGCCGGCGCCGCGACGGTCGGCGCGCGGACCGAGCATCTGACAATCGCCCGTGGCGGCGGCGAGGTCTCGGCAATTGTCAAGCGGGTCGAGCATCTCGGCGACCAGAGCCATCTCCATCTCGACCTCGCCGGCCGGCCAGTTGTGACCCTGGCGGATCCCGAGGCGGGCTTTGGCGCCGGAGATGTCGTGTCACTCTGTCTCAACAAACCGCTGTTTTTCGATGCGAATGGCTGGAGGGTGGCGGCATGAGCCTTGATCGGGTAGCCAGGGAAAGATTGGTGCGAGCGCTGGCGGGTTCAGTGATCGAGCACGCGGAGGAATTGACGAGCCTCGACCAGGCGATTGGCGATGGGGATCACGGGCTGAACATGAAGCGCGGTTTCGAGGCGGTGCTCGCGGCACTGCCGGGCCTTGCCGACAAGTCGCTTCCCGAAATGCTGAAGGCGATAGGAATGACGTTGGTGATGAAGGTCGGCGGCGCGTCGGGGCCGCTGGTCGGAACTTTCTTCATGGAACTGGGTAAGGCGCTTCCGGAGCAACCGAGCCGCTCTGATCTGGTCGCCGCGACGGAGAAGGCGATCGAAGCCGTCAAGGCGCGCGGCCGTTCGGAGGCGGGGCAGAAAACGCTGCTGGATGTCCTGGTGCCGGTTCACGCCGTCCTGGCGGGAGGCGGCGATGCCAAGGCGATCGCGGCTGAGGCTGCGCAGGCCGCCGATCGCACCACGCCGATGCAGGCGATTCGCGGCCGCGCATCGTTCCTTGGTGAACGTTCCATCGGTCACATGGATCCCGGCTCGCGCTCGGCGTCCCTTCTGATCGGCGCAGCCGTTGAGACACTGGAGTTCGAGGTCAATCCATGAGCAATGTCGGAATTGTCATCGTGTCGCATTCACCGAAGATCGCGGAAGGCGCGGCCGATATGGTGCGCCAGATGGTCGGTGACGCAGTGCCGCTGGCCTGGACCGGCGGCGATGTCGATGGCGGACTTGGTACGAACGTTTCCGGAATCCTCGAGGCGATCGAGTCGGCCTGGTCGCCGGCAGGCGTGGCGATCCTGGTCGACCTCGGGGGTGCCGAGACCAATTCCGAGATGGCAGTGGAGATGCTCCCCGAAGATCGTCGCGCGCGCGTTCTGGTTTGCAATGCCCCAGTGGTCGAGGGGGCGGTGATCGCCGCGACCGAATCGTCGGGCGGCTCATCGCTGGCCGCCGTCAAGCGCAGTGCGGAGGAATTCTATGCATGATGTTAACGCCAACCGGGCGGCCCAGACGTTTGCGCCGCTGACCGCCTCGGCGGTCCTCGTCAATCCGGTCGGCCTGCACGCGCGGCCATCGGTGAAGCTGACGCAACTGGCAAAGGGCTTTACCGCAAAGATCGAGATTGCGCTTGCGGCCGAGGGACCGTGGACGGACGCCAAGAGCCCGGTGAAGGTGATGCGTGTGAAAGCGCCGCAGGGCGCAACGCTGCATTTCCGCGTCAACGGTCCCGATGGCGAGGCGGCGCTCGCGGCCATGCTGGCGCTGGTGCATGATGGGTTCGGCGAGGCATAAGTCGTGGGCGAGATTCACCTGACCGGCCATCCCGCTTCGCCAGGCCTAGCCATCGGCCCGGTCGCGGTGCTGACGAGCGAAGTGGCGAGCAGGGCTGAGAAGGGCGATCCGGCACAGGAGGCCGCAGCGCTGAAGGCGGCGATCGAGGGCGCTGCAAGCGAGCTCGCCGATCTGATCGCGACGGTCCACGGCGAGGCCGCGGAGATCCTGGAGTTCCAGGTCGCGATGCTCGGCGACGATGCGCTTGCGGAGGGCGCTTACGAAGCCATTGCGGGCGGTACGGCCGCCGATGAAGCCTGGCGGGTGGCACTCGACGTCGAGATCGCCGGCTACCGCGCGGCGGATGAGGAATATTTTCGGGCGCGTGCTGCCGATCTTGTCGACATTCGCGATCGCGTCCTCGCGGGCCTGAACGGTGCAAACACGATCGCAAACATCTCCGGCGATTCGGTCGTTACGGGTGATGATATTTCGCCATCGACATTCCTCGCCGTTGACTGGACCCGCGGCGGCGCGATTGCGCTCGCCAGCGGATCGCCATCGTCGCATGTCGCGATGCTCGCGCGATCGCGTGGCGCCCCAATGGTCGTCGGGTTGGGGCCGTTGCCATGGAACGGACAGCCGCCGTCACTGGCGTTGGTCGACGGTGACGCCGGCACCGTGATCTTCAATCCTATGCCCGAAACGCGCCGCCTGTTCGAGCAACGCATGGCGGCTGCGAATGCCGCGCAGATTGCCGCCGATGCTGGTCGCCTCAAGCCCGCGGTGACAGCCGATGGGCGCCGTATCGCCGTTCTCCTCAATGTCGCTGCGCCGGAAGATCTCGCAGGCCTCGATCCCGCCATCTGCGACGGCATCGGACTCGTACGGACGGAGTTTCTGTTCGAGGGATCGAGAGGACTTCCGGGCGAGGATGCGCAATATCAGGTCTACCGCCGCATTCTCGAATGGGCCGAAGGGCGACCGGTGACGATCCGCACCCTCGATGCCGGCGGCGACAAGCCGATCCCCGGCGTGACTGTTGATGGCGAGCGCAATCCGTTCCTGGGCCTGCGCGGCATCAGGCTCTCGCTGGCGCGGCCGGAGGTGTTTCGCGTGCAGTTGCGGGCGCTGTGCCGTGCAGCCGTGCATGGGACGCTGAAGGTGATGCTGCCGATGGTGGCGATTCCCACGGAGCTCGATCGTGCGAACGCCATGCTGGACGAGGAATTCGCTGCACTGAAGGCAGCAGGCACAGACTGCGCCAAGCCGCCTCTCGGCATCATGGTCGAGGTTCCCTCGGCCGCGCTCTGCGCGGAAGATTTCGGCGCGGCGTTCTATTCCATCGGCTCAAATGACCTGACCCAATACACAATGGCCGCGGCGCGCGACATCGGCGCCGTCGCCGACCTCAACGATGCCGGCCATCCGGCGGTGCTGGCGCTGATCGCACGGACGGTCGAGGCCGGGCTCAAGCGCGGCGTCGAGGTCTCGCTCTGCGGCGATGCCGCCGCCGATACGCGCTTGACTAGGGCGTTGCTGGCGACGGGCCTGACAACCCTCTCGGTCTCTCCGATCGCCGTGGCCCGGCTCAAAGCCGCCATCGCCGGGGTGAGCGCATGAGCGAGGATGCAGGCGAGGACATAAGCCGGCCGGGCGACAGCAACGTCGCGGATTACAAGCTCATCCTGCGGCGGGCGCTCGACAACCGGCCATCCGGAACGCGGTTGAAGCTCGCGGCGGCGCTCGGCAAGAACCGCTCCTTCGTCAGCCAGATCACCAATCCGGCCTATCTGGTGCCGATTCCGGCCAAGCATGTCGCGATCATCTTCGAGGTCTGCCATCTCTCCGGTACCGAGCGCGCGGCTTTTCTGGAAGCCTATGGGCGCGCGCATCCGGGGCGGCTGCGTGGCGCTCATCGCGAGACGCGCACGCGCGATGTGACCGTGACGGTGCCGGATCTCGGCGACGACAAGAAAAATCGTGCGCTGGAGCAGCTCATCGTCGACTTTGCCGCCCAGCTCGCCCGCTATGCCGAGAGCATCGGCTGACCCATTCGAAACGCAAAAGATAACCGGGAGGACGCCATGAAAAAGTTGATCAACAGCGCCGACACGGTGCTCGAAGAGAGTCTCGATGGGCTCGCGGCTGCGCATGCCGATATCCTGCAGCTCGGTGCTGACAGGAAGTTCGTGCGCCGCCGCAATCTGAAGCCGGGCAAGGTCGCGCTGATCTCGGGCGGCGGCTCCGGCCATGAACCGCTTCATGCCGGCTTTGTCGGCCATGGCATGCTCGATGCCGCCTGTCCGGGCCAGGTCTTCACCTCGCCGACGCCGGATCAGATGATCGAGGCGGCCGAGGCCGTCGATACCGGGGCAGGCGTGCTCTTCATCGTCAAGAATTACGAAGGCGATGTGATGAATTTCACCATGGCCGCCGAGATGGCGGGCCGCGAGGTCGCGAGCGTCGTGACCAATGACGATGTCGCGGTCGAGAAATCGACCTACACGACCGGTCGTCGCGGTGTTGCAGGCACGCTGATCGTGGAAAAGATGGTCGGCGCCGCGGCCGAACAGGGCATGCCGCTCGCCGCGCTCAAGACGCTCGGCGATGATGTCAACAGGCGTACCCGCTCGATGGGCGTGGCGCTGTCGCCGTGCACCGTTCCTGCGGCGGGACGGCCGAACTTCACACTGGCTGACAACGAAATGGAGATGGGGGTCGGCATCCATGGCGAACCGGGGCGGCGCAGGGTGCCGCTGGCCTCTGCCGATGCGATTGCAGCCGACATAATTGGCGCGATCCTGGATGATCTCGCGCTGAGCAAGGGCAGCGAAGTCCTGCTTCTGGTCAACGGTTTCGGCGCAACGCCGCTGATCGAGCTCTATCTGATGGCCAACAGTGCCAAGCGCCTCCTGGATGGCGCCGGCATCACGGCGACGCGTTTCCTGACCGGCTCCTACGTGACGTCCCTCGACATGGCCGGCGCCTCGATCACGGTCTCGGTGCTCGATGGCCAGTCAAAGGAGTTGTGGGACGCGCCGGTGCATACCGCGGCACTTCGCTGGGGGATGTGACGGCCAGAAATCAGGCCCGATCACCAACGGCATGGCTCAAGTCGCTCGATTGCGGAGTGGGGCGCAGATCGATCCGCGGGACGCCTGCTTATAGCGACTGGAGAAGTCGATTGGGGGTGATATAGATGGGCAGCCGGACCTTCAGAGTCCGGGCGATTCCGAGAGAGGGAACGATACAACATGCTCAAGGGCATCAACCCGCTGCTCAATGCCGACGTGCTCTATGCCTTGCGTGCCATGGGGCACGGGGATCGTCTGGTCGTGTGCGATACCAATTTCCCGGCCGACTCGATCGCGCGCCAGACCGCATTTGGCGAGCTGCTTCGCATCGACAATGTCAGCACCGCAAAGGCGGTCGAAGCCATTCTCTCGGTGCTGCCGCTCGATACGTTCGTGGACGACGCGGCCATGCGGATGGAGATCGTCGGCCAGCCGCAGGAGGTGCCGCCGGTGCAGCGCGAAGTGCAGGCCGTGATCGACCGCGCCGAGGGACGTTCCTGGCCGCTGGTCGGGGTCGAGCGTTACGCCTTCTATGAGAAGGCCAAAACGGCCTATTGCGTCATCGCCACCGGCGAGCGGCGCTTCTACGGCTGCTTCATCTTCTCGAAGGGCGTGATCGCGCCGGACGGAGAGTGATGGCCATGAGTCATGGCACCGGTCGATGCAGCTGACAATGCGGCTCAGAACCGCTTCGCCATCTCGGCGAGGCGGCGATGCGCAGACTCGCGGGCGGCGCGGATCGGTTCAGTCGGACCTGCGGTTGGGCCGATCGGCACGAAGCGCACGTCGCTGACACCGATGAAGCGGAGCGCTTCGCGCAAATAGGGGGTCGCCATGTCGATGCGACCGCGGTTCATGCCGGTCGCGAAATCGCTGCCTGAGGCGAGGATGACAATGGTCGGCCGGTCCTTCAGCAGCGGAAAGTAACCTTGCGCGGGATCGAAGTGGAACGTCAGGCCGGGCTGGATGATGATGTCGAACCACTGCTTCAGCTTGTAGGGGATGCTGAAGTTCCACATCGGCGTCGAGATCAGCACGCGATCGGCGAGCGCGAAGCGCAGGGCCATCCGCTCGGCTTCGGCAAAGCTATTGCGCTGAGCATCGTTGAAGGCCTGCGCGTTCATGCGCGCATATTTGGCCTCGACGATGGGACCTGCAAATTCCGGCATCCGCTCGCGCCAGAGGTCGGCGACGTCGATGTCCCAATCGGGGCGGGCCTGGCGAAAGCCGTCAAGGAACACGCCTGCACCGGCACTGGACTCGGAGTCGGGGCGCGGCGAGCAGGAGAGATGCAGAAGCTTCGCCACCGCTCATCCCAGCGCTCTGATGACGGCATCCGCGCGCGTGACCACGGCGACGTTCTGCATGGCAAAATTGATCGAGGCCGAGTGCCAGTCGGCATTCATGGTCGAGCAGCAGTCCTCCGGCACGATCATGAAGTAGCCCTTGTCGGCGCCGGTACGGGCGGTGTGCTCGACCGACATGTTGGTCCAGGCACCGGTATTGATGATCATGTCGCGGCCGGTGGCTTTCAGGATCGTCTCCAGCTTGGTGCCTTCCCAGGCGCTCATGCGCATCTTCTCGACCACGAAATCGCCGGGCCGCGGCTCGAGGCCTGACACCGGCGCCGCGCCCCAGCTGCCGCGCACCATCGCCTTGCTGTCGACCAGGCCTTCGAACAGCGGCGCGTTCAGCGTCACGCCGGGCGCGCCTGCTTCGACCACGAACCAGACATGGATAATCGCGACGCCGCGCGCCCGCGCGGTCTCCGCCAGGCGCCGGACATTCTCGACAACGTGCTGTTGCTTGGCATGGCCCGGCGCACCGGAGTCGGCGAAGGCGCCGCCATCCATGATCACGTCGTTCTGCAGATCCTGGATGATCATGGCGCAGCGGTTCGGATCGAGCCGCAACTCGCCATCGGCGAGGATCGGCGCTGTGGCCGCGGGGCCCGTGCTTGGACCACCGCTGCTGCGCCGTCCGCTCATATAGGGCTCGTGGCGCGGTCCGGTCCTGGTCGGGATGGCGTAGACCGAATGCGTCGCGGTCAGGTACAGCGTGCGGAAATCCGGCCCACCCCACGAGAGGTTGGCGACCAGCTCCGGCACACGGACTTTTCCGAGCAACTCGCCGCGCGATGAATAGACCCAGACGCCGCCGGGCGCGGTGACCCAGACATTGCCGTGCTGATCGCATTTCATGCCATCGGGCACGCCCGCCTCCAGTTCGGAGCGGATGCCGCTGGCGAACACGCGCGCATTCGCCAGCGTGCCGTCGGCGTTGACGTCGAACACACGGATCAGCGCCTGAACGGTGTCGTTGACATAGAGCAGTCTTTCATCGGGCGAGAAGCACAAGCCGTTCGGCTGGTCGAACAAGGTTCTGTCGACCACCAGCTTCGGCTCGCCGCCGGGCACCACGCGATAGACGCCCTGGAAGCCGAGCTGGCGCGGCCGCTCGACCCCATAGACGGGCATGCGGCCATACCAGGGGTCGGAGAAATAGATTGCGCCTGAGGAGTGGACGCAGACATCGTTCGGGCTGTTGAGCTCCTGCCCGCCAAAGTGCGAGGCCAGCACCTCGCGCCGCCCGTCCGGCCGTTCGCGGATCAGCGAGGAGGTCGCATGCTCGCAGACGATCAAATTGAGCTCGGCATCGTAGGTCATGCCGTTGCACTTGTTCGACGGACGCTTGACCTCGACGACGCCGCGCCGCGCATCCCAGCGCCGGCGCACGTCGCCCGGCATGTCCGAGAACAACAGGTAATGATCGACCGGATGCCAGATCGGTCCTTCCGTGAACTCAAAGCCCGTGCCGACTTGCGCAACGGGCGCGTAGGGATCGATCAGCGTCTCGAATTCGGAGCGCAGGGTGACATGTGTCATCGGTCGGCCCTCACATCATGCTAGGCAGGGAACCAGTTGCGCGCGGGCAGGGACTGCACGATCGGTCCGGGGACCTGGTCGTGCAGCCGGCCCACGACATTGCCGCCTTCGATCTTGGCGGGGCGGTCGTGCACCGGCAGCAGGTAGCGCGAATTGCTGAGCAGCTTCTTGATCGCGGCCTTCTCCGCACGTTTGCTGGTGCCGTGGTTGCCGGTGGTGCGCGGCTCCCAGTCGTGGATCTCGTGGAAGGGCGTGACGATCTGGTCGTTGAAATCGTAGATCACGTCGCCGCAGATGGTGGCAATGCCGTCGGCGGTCTCGACGATGATGTTCATCGAGCCCTCGGTATGGGCATTGGCGGCGTCGCAATAGACGCCGGGCATCAGCTCGATCGGGCCGGTGATCTCCAAGTCGAGGAAGCGCAGCGCGCTCTTGGTGTGCAGACGGTCGATCAAATGCTTGATGTCGGGCGCCGGATATTGCGGGTGCATCAGGCCGGAGACGGAATATTCCAGCTCCTTGCGGTTGAGCACGACGGTCGTGTTCATCGGGAACAGATCGTCCTTGCCGGCATGATCGATGTGCAGATGGGTGTGACAGACGAAACGGACGTCGCCCATGCGCACGCCGTGGCGGGCGAGCTGGTTCTCGATCATGTGTTCGTGGTATTGCAGCCCTCGCATGCCCAGCGTCTCCATGATCTGGTTGGAGCGATAGCCGGTGTCGACCACGACAGGATATTTGCCGCCGAGGATCAAAAAGCCCAGCGTGAGGACGCGGCGGGTGCGGCCGCAATCGCGACCGAGCACCAGGAAGCTCGATTCCAGCTCGATATCGCCGTAGTCCAGGATCTTGATCTCCAGCGCCATTCGTTGCCCTCCTTGTGTTCTTTCTTGTCGTTCAAAGTCGATAGACGCGTGTCGCCGTACCTCGGAAGATCGCATCCCGTTGTTCGGCGCTCAGCGGCGCGGCCGCCGCACGAAAGGCCTCAACGAGCTCGCGATAGCTGGTCCACAATTTCTCGATCGGGAAATTCGAGCCGAACAGGCAGCGCTCGGCGCCGAAGATCGTGACGGTGTCGGCGACGACAGCGGCGATATGCGCGGGGTCGTTGCGATGGATGAAGGTGCCGAGGCCCGAGAGCTTCGAGACGACATTCGGACATGTGGCGAGCCGGGCCATGCCGGCGCGCCAGGCCGCGCGGCCCGCTGGCGAAAGGTCTTCGAGCATGCCGGCATGCTGGAGGATGAAGGTCACCTTGGGGCAGGAGTCGGCGAGATGCGCGGCATCCGGCATCTGCGGCGTGAACACCTGCAGATCGAAACTCCAGCCATAGTCGGCGAGACGCGCGACGTTGCGGCGGACCATGGGATCGACGCAGAGATCGGGCTTGGCTGCGAAGCGATAGAGCGGGTTCTCGTGCCAGTGCAGCTGCATGCGCACGCCGCGCACCAGGGAATACCGCTTGAGGCGGTCAAGCTGCGGACGGACGTCGTCCACGGCGAAATTGGCATAGGCGACGATGCCGTGCGGCCAGCCGTGCTCATCGGCGGTCCGCTGCACCCAGGCCGCCTCGTCCTCGAAACGGTCATTGGCCCAATTGGTCTGGACATAGACCGAGCGGGTGACGCCGCTGCCTTTGAGGTCGTCGAGATATTCCTCGATCGGATAGTCGCGCCGGATAGCCTCGTAAGGTCCGAAGATGCGCGGCTGCATCGGGCCGACCAGCCAGGGCAGGTCGGCCTGCCGCCAGATATGATGATGGCCGTCGACAAGCTCGCTCACGCCACTCTCCTTCGTCCCAAGGCCAGGACATGCGCGACGATCGACGCGCTCGATCCACCGTCGACCAGATCATCGACAAAGCGCTCGATGGCAACGAGCGCCTCGGTCTGCGGCCGAAAGCCGGGTCCGGTCGCCAGTGGCGTCAGCCAGCTCACGCGCCAGGCCCGTCGCGACAGCTTTGCCACCGCATCACGCAACGCATCGGGCTCGCCGCGCTCCAGCCCGTCCGAGACCACGACCACGGCCGCCCCGCGCGCATAGCTGCCGAAGCGGGGCACCGCCAGGAAGGCTTGCAGCGCATCGCCAATGCGGGTGCCGCCATCCCAGTCGCTGACGAGATGCGCAGCCGCGCTCAGCGCCTGCTCGCGGCGCTTCAGCCGCAGCGCGCGGGTGACGCGGGTCAGCCGGGTGCCGAAGGTGAAGACCTCGACGTTGGGCGCGGCCTGCACCAGCGCATGCGCCAGCTTCATGTTCTCTTCGGTGCGGCTCTTCATCGAACCGGAGACGTCGATCAGCAGAAGGAATTTTCGCAGCCGCTGGCGCCGCTTCATATGCCCGAGCCGCAGGATCTCGCCGTCGCTGCGGACGGAGTCGCGTAGAGTGCGGCGAAGATCGGCAAACGGCCCGCGGCGCGTGCGCATGCGGCGGTGGCCACGCCGCCTGGGCAGGCGCCTTGGCGCTTCGCGGGACAGCCGTCGGAGCGCATCCGTGGTGGAGAGCTGCGCGAAGCGTCGCTCGACCAGCGCCTCGGTGCGCGTTGCGGTCAGGCCGGATTCGTTGGCGTCGTCGGAGCGCAGCGGCTCCTCGTCGCCGCGGCCTTCCTCCTGGAGGCGGACGGTCTCATCGTCCTCGCCGTCATCGGCATGCTCGATCGCCTCACTGCCGCGGAAGTGGAGGTCGAACAGACGGTCGAATGTCGTGCGGCGTTCGGGCGGCGGGGCGAGGGTGGCGAGTGCTGCCTGCCTGATATCGCCGAGGTCGCGCGGACCGAGCAGCTCGATCGCGGTGAGGAACGCGGTGGTCTGTTCCGGCGCGACGGCAAAGGCGTTGGCACGCAGCAATGCGACGAAGGAGACGAAGATGCGGGCGGCGCGCGGCAGTTGGGGCTCGGTGCTCATGCGGTCGCCTCCGCGAGCATGGCGTCGAGCCGGGGCGAGATGAAGTGGAGATCCTCCTCGTCCTTCAGCGCGACGCCGATCGATCGCTTGAACGCATCGGGCCAGCGCGCACCCCCCTTGTGCAGCAGCGTTGCGGCCTCGGCCCAATCCACGGCCTCGGCGATGCCAGGCGCCTTGCTCAGCGGCTCGCGCCGGAGCTTGCCGACCGCTGCGACAACGGCCCGCGCGGTCGCTTCGGCGACGCTGGAGGCGCGCAGCATCACGATGCGGGCCTCGCGCTCTTCGGTGGGATAGTCGATCCAGTGATAGACGCAGCGGCGGCGCAAGGCTTCGTGCAGGTCGCGCGTCCGGTTCGATGTCAGGACGACGACGGGGCGTTCGGCAGCACGCACGGTGCCGCGCTCGGGGATCGAGATCTGGAAGTCGGAGAGGAATTCCAGCAGGAAAGCCTCGAACTCCTGGTCGGCGCGGTCGACTTCGTCGATCAGCAGCACAGTCGAGTCCGGGGCTCGCAGGGCAGCCAACATCGGCCGCTCGATCAGGAACGTCTCGCCATAGATGTCGATGCTCTCGTCGCCGGCCTGGCGGATCGCGAGCATCTGGCGCGGATAGTTCCACTCGTAGAGTGCAGCGGATGCGTCGATGCCCTCGTAGCATTGCAGGCGGATCAGGCGGCGGCCGAGCACGGCGGCGATGGCCTTTGCGGCCTCCGTTTTGCCGACACCCGGCGCGCCCTCGAGCAGCAACGGCTTGCCGAGCGCAAGGCCCAGATAGGCCGCGGTCGCTAGGCCCTCGTCGGCGAGGTAATAGGCAGCGCGCAGCGCTTTCTCCAGCGCCTCCGGGCTGTCGATGCCGACGATGTTGCTGCGGACCGGCATGAGCCAAAACCTCTAGCGCCGCGCCTGCGGCCGCGCGCCGCCCTGGGCTTTGATCGCGCGCAGCACCTTTTCCGGCGTGATCGGCAGGTCGTCGATGCGCACGCCGACCGCGTTGAAGATTGCGTTGGCGACGGCCGGCAGCACCGGGTTCGCGCACATCTCGCCGGGCCCCTTGGCGCCGTACGGACCGTCCGGGGCGGGGCGCTCCAGCACGGCGATATCGTGCGGGCAGATGTCGCCGGGCCCGGGCATCAGATATTCGACGAAGTCGCGCGGGCCATGCACCGGCTCGGGATAATACGGCTCGGGCGTCTCATACAGCGCGTGGCTGACGCCCATCCAGGCGCCACCGACGAGCTGCTGCTCGACCAGCCGCGGATTGAGCGCGCGGCCGAGCTCATAGGCCGAGTCCATCCTGATCATCGCGACCTCGCCGGTCTCGTCGTCGACCTCCACCTCGGCCACGAGACAGGCGTGGGCATAGCAGGTCGCGGGCGACATCTCGCCGGTCTCCGGATTCACTTCGGAGAGCGGCACGAGAAAAATGCCGCGGCCGGAAATGGTCTTGCCCTGCTTGAACTGGGCCGCGATTGCGACGTCCTTGGTCGAGATCGAACGGTGCGGCGCGCCCTTGACGTGGATGTTGCCGCGCCCGTCGGTCTCGAGATCGGCGGCGTTGACCTCCAGCTCCTCGGCGGCGGCTTCCATCATCACGCCACGCGCCTCCCGCGCAGCTGCCATCACCGCATTGCCGACGCGATGCGTTCCGCGCGAGGCGAAGGAGCCCATGCAATGCGGGCCGGTGTCCGAGTCGGCCGTGTCGACATAGACGTCCTCGACCGGCACGCCCAGCGTCTCCGCACAGATCTGCCGCGTCACCGATTTCATGCCCTGTCCGAGGTCGATCGAGGACAGCGCGACCGTGAACTTGCCGCTCGGATTGGAATGCACCAGCGCCTGGCTGGGATCGCCGCCGAGATTCATGCCGATGGGATAGTTGATCGAAGCCATGCCGCGTCCGCGATGCCGGGTCATCTAGCGCCTCCTGGTGCCGAAGACGGAGGAGAAGCGGGTCGCGCCATGCGAGGGCGCGGCGGGCCGCGGTGAAGGCGGCGGCGGAGCCGGTGGGGGCGGCTCGCGCGGCGGTTCGCGGGTCACCGTGGGTGGCAGCCGGTCATAGCTGGTGCGTTGCTGCACCGGAGCCGCTGGCCGTGCGCGCGAGTCTGCCGGTGTCGGCGGGATCATGGCGCGGCTGCCGCCGCCGTCCTTGCGCGAGGATGCCCGCCTGAACTCCTCGCGCAGCGGCCATTTGGCTTTTTCAGCCGCGACCTGCACGCATTCGATCAGCGCCGTGTTCTTGGCCTCGCGCCGGTGCGCCTTCATATCGCCATCGCGATAGGCGTTGAGGATCCGGAATTCCATGGGATCCATGTTGATGAGGTGCGCCAGCTTGTCCATCTGGCACTCGATGGCGTAGTCCATTGCGGTGACGCCGAAGCCGCGCATGGCAGTCGCTGGCGTGCGGTTGGTGAAGACGCAATAGACGTCGCCATAGACGTTCGGGATGGTATAGGGGCCCGGCAGATGCGCGGCGCATTTCACCGCGGCGTAGCTGGAGAGACGCGTATAGGCGCCGCTGTCGAAATAGGCGCGGATCTTGCGCGCGACGATGCGGCCGTCGCGCATCACGCCGTCCTTGATGTAGATGCGCTCGGCCCCCCGCGGCGGGCCGTATTGCATCTCCTCCTCGCGTCCGAACACGTAGCGGACGGGCTTTCCGGTCAGCATGGCGCCGAGGATGGCAAGCGGCTCGGTCAGCGTGTCGACCTTGCCGCCAAAGCCGCCGCCGACGGTGCCGCCGATGAAATGGAAGGTGTTGGACGGCACGTTCAGAATCTTGGCGCAGGTATCGACCGAAAAGAACAGCGCCTGGGTCGAGGTATAGACGACATAGCGGCCGTTGGTGTCGGGCGCGGCGATCGCGCCGTTGGTCTCGGTCGGCGCGTGCTCGATCGGCGACATCTGGTAGCGTTGTTCCAGCACATGATCGGCGGTCGCCAGCGCCGCATCGGCATCGCCGAAGCGCAGCCGCTGGTGATCGTAGGTCTCGTGATAGGTGAAGGTGTTTTTGGGATAGGTTTCGTTGACGACAGGTGCGCCGGGCTTCAGCGCATCCTCGACATCGAACACCGCCGGCAGCGGCTCGTAGTCGATCCTGACTTTCGCGATCGCCTCAAAGGCCTCGCGCTCGCTGTCGGCGACGATGGCGACGATCGGCTCGCCCTTGTAGCGGACCTTGTCGACCGCCAGCGACGGCTCGTCGTCCTTGCCGAAATTGATCAGGCTGAGCAGCGTGTTCAGATTCACCGGCACATCGGCGCCCCTGATGATCCGGCGCACGCCGGACGAGCGCTCAGCCTCCGTCGTGTCGATGCGGCGAATGCGGGCATGCGCCTGCGTCGACCGCACGACCTTCAGATGCAACATGCCCTGAAGCTTGTGGTCGTTGAAATAGCTCGACGTGCCCGTGACATGGCCGAGCATGTCCTGCCGCTGCGTGCCCTTGCCGATTTCCTTTAAATTGTCGTCGCGCTCGTCGGCGAAGATGTCCTTGCGCAGTTCCAGCATGGTCGCGTTCCCTTACGCGCTGACCCGGCCGCCGGCGGCGGCGAGGATGGCATTGATGATCGGCTCATAGCCGGTGCAGCGGCAGATGTTGCCGGAGATGGCCTCGATGACCTCGTCGCGGCTCGGTGAGGGATTGCGGTCGAGCAGGGCCTTGGCGGCCATCAGCATGCCCGGCGTGCAATAGCCGCACTGCGCGGCGAAATTGTCGGCAAAGGCGCGCTGCAGCGGATGCAGGTTCGGACCCTGCTTCATGCCGTCGAGCGTTTCGACGGCGCGGCCAGCGACCGTTTCCGCCAGCGTCAGGCAGGAGAGGTGGAGTTCGCCGTCGATCAGCACGCTGCAAGTGCCGCAGCCGCCCTGGCCGCAGCCGAATTTCGGCGTCATGTCGCCGATCAGCTCGCGCAGTGCCACCAGCAGATTGGTGCCGCCGTCGACGAAGATCGCGACGTCGCGGCCGTTGTGACGAAATTGAAGCGGGATCTTGGACATGGGGCTCTATTCCTGTCCCGACAGCAGGCGGCGCAGATGGACGCCGACGATCTCGCGGCGATACCAGGCGCTGCCGAGCGCATTGTCGGATGGTGATGTTCCCTCGGTGACGGCCGATGCGGCAGCGGCGATGGTCGCTGCATCCAGCGAACGTCCCTCCAGCGCACGCTCGGCGGCGCGGGCGCGGATCTGCGTCGGCGCCATCGAGCCGAGTGCGATCCGGGCGCCTGCGATACGGCCGCCCGAGATCGGCAGATGCGCGGCCAGCGTGATGACCGAGCCACCCTTCGGCTTGATGCGCGCAATCTTGCGATAGCGGAACGCCTCGGTGCTTGCTGGCCGGGTGCAGGAGATCGAGAGGACCAATGCCCCCGCCTGTCGGTCGCGTGCCTGCAAAAATTCCTCGATCGGAATGTCGCGCGAGCCAAAGCCGCCCGCGACGGCCACGGTCGCATCGAGCGCCAGCAGCGCGACGGCGAAATCGCCATAGGGGTTCGGCGCAAAAAGATTGCCGCCGACCGTTCCCATGTTGCGCACCGCTGGGCCGCCGATCGAGCGGGCCGGGGCGTGCAGGAAGCCGAGGTCGCGCTCGGCGAGGACGCGCGTGAAGGTGACGCCGGCACCTAGCGTGATGCGCGGGCCGGACGCGTCGATCCGGGTCAGTGCCTGATCCTGGGCGCGGACCACCGTCGAGATCGAGACGTCGCCCTCGTTCAGCGCCCGCATCACCAGCGTGCCGCCGCCGAGATAGCGGGCGCTGCGGTCCGACGACAGCGCCCCGGCCGCCTCGCTGGCGCTTGCAAAAGTCTTCACTGTCACGGCCATCTAGGCGGCCTCCTTCAGGTGCCGGCGGATTGCATCGAACCCGGCCTGGTAAATGTCTTCGGCGACCATGTGGGTGATGCGGTCGCGGTCTTCCGGCCTGGTCGTGAAGCGCGACTCCCAGTGCCAGAAGGTGCGGTCGCCGTCAGTGACAGGCAGCAGGCGGACATGGGCGACGTAGTTGAACATCGGGATCGGGGTATCGAGCAGGCAGTAGCTGAAGCTTTGTTCGAGGTCGGACAGCGCCAGCAATTGCTCGCGCAGCTCGGCGCCGTCCTTCAGCTTGAACCGTCTGATGCAGCCGATCTTGTCGGACGAATGCGCGCGTTCGATCGAAGACGTCGCGACCGCCGGATGCCAGCGATCGTGCCCGTTGAAATCGCGCAGCAGTGCCCACGCTGCATCGGTGGGCGCGTCCAGGATGGTGCTTTTGACGATATGCGGCACCGGCTTCAGCCTCCGAACACGCGCTTGAGGGCATCGAACCCGCCCTGGAACACGCCGCCGCCGATATTGCCGACGAGTTCGGTCTCGCGCTCCGGGGCGCAGTCGAACTCGGCGGTCCATTCCACAAACGTCTGGTCGCCGTCGGTGACGGGCGTCAGCCGCAACGTCGCGACATAGTTCTCGACGCCCATCGGGGATTCCAGGATCGAATAGGTGCAGAACATGTCGTAGTCGGAGAGGCCGAGCAGCTTCTCGCGGATGCGGTCGCCGTTGCGCAGGCGAAAGTCGCGCACACAGCCGATCTTGTCGGCGGGCTCGCCGCCCTCGATACGGCTTTCGGCGATCGCGGGATGCCAGTTCGGCAGTCCGTTGAAATCGCGCACGCGCGCCCAGACGCGGTCGTTGCGCGCATTGACGACGGTGGAGACGTAGACGCGGGGCATGGGTCAGACCTCAGCTCTTCTTCCGCGGACCGCGCTCGGCGGGCGGCTCGCCACCGCCCTCGGCCGCGGGCGTGGGGCTGGCCTGCTTGTCGCCACCGCCCTTGCGCGCGGAATCCTTGATGCCCTGCATGTCGCGGGCCTCGCGGATCAGGCCCGGCATCTTGGCGAGGCTGCCGCCCTCGACGCCGATGTCGGACAGGATGGAGTCGATCAGCGGCGCCTGCACGCGGTAGCGCAGTGCCGAGTCGATCACCTCGTCGGTGGCGCTGCGGCCGCCATTGCCGCCGTGGCCGTTGCCGTTGAGGCCGTCGACCTGGAGGATGCGGATGCCCTCGATCTTCTCCATCGGCTTGACGCTCTCGCGCACGATGCCCTCGATCTTGTCGAGCAGCTTGCGGCGGAACAGCGAGTAGCGCGCCTGGTCCGTCAGCACGTTCTCGGCTTCGTTGAGCATCCGCTGGGCCTCAGCCTCTACGGCGGCGCGGACACGTTCGGCATCCGCGGCAATGCGGGTTTCCTCGGCCTGCTTCTCGGCGAGCAGCACCTCGACCGTCTTGCGGCGTTTTGCAATTTCGCTCTCGCGGGCCGTGACCACGCGCTCGGCGGCTTCGGTAGCCCGCATGCGGGCCTCTTCGGCCGCGGCGCGGGCGGCGGATTCTTCGAGCGATTTCTGATGAATGGCGATCGCCTTTTCCATCAAGACGGTCTCGACCTCCTTCTCGCGGTTGACCTCAAGCTTGCGCAGCTCGCGCTCGCGGCCGATGCGGGCCTCGTCGAGGCCGCGATCAGAGGCGATGCGGGCGCGCTCTACTTCCTCGCGGGATGAGATCTCGGCCTCCTGCAGCGACTGGACACGGGCGACCTCGAGCTGCTCGATGGCGCGGCGGCGCTCGAGGCGGGCGGCTTCCAACGCCTGCTCGCGCGAGACGTCTGTTGTCTCGACCTCCCTGCGGGCGACGATCTCGGCCTGGCGGACCTGGCGATCGGCATCGATCCGTTCCGACTTCTTGGCGGAGAGGGCGATGACGCGGTCCTCGTCGGCAATCTCGATCGCCTTCTTCTGCTCGATATTGAGCACCTCGCGCTTCTTGGACGAGTTGATCCGCTCGGCTTCCAGTGCGAGGTCGACCGAGATGCGCTGCCGCTCGACGGCATCGCGCCGCTTCAGCTCGGCGGCCTCCAGGATTCCGGTCCGCTCGATCTCGAGCGAGCGCGTGTCGCGCTCGGCCTGGATGCGTTCGGCCGCCACCGCCTTCTCCTGGGCGATGCGCGCCGCCTCGATCGCCTCGCGGGAGGCGATATCGGCTTCCTCGACGGCGCGGTTGCGCGCGATTTCCAGCGAGCGGACGCGCTCTTCCTGGGCGATCCGCGAGGCCTCGGTGGCCTCGCGTGCCGCGATGCCGGCGACTTCGAGGGTCTGGTTGCGCTCGATTTCGAGCTGTCGCGTGGTCTGCTCGGCGGCGATCCGTTCCGCGGCGAGCGTCCGTTCGCGGGCGATGCGGGCGGCTTCCACCGCACGCTGCGCCTCGATCTCGGCCTCCTGGATGGTGCGGACCTGCTGGATCTCCAGCGCGCGGGTGCGTTCGTCGGAGGAGATGCGTTCGACATTGACGATCAGCGTCTGCGCGATGCGCGCCTTCTCAGTGGCCTCGCGGGCGGCAATCTCGGCCTCGTCGACGACGCGGGTGCGCTCGATCTCGCGGCGCCTTGTCTCCTCCTCATTGGCGATGCGGGCGTCGGTGACGACGCGGTCCTGCTGGATCCGTGCCTTTTCGATCGCCTCGCGGGCCGCGATCTCGGCCTCCTCGACCGTGCGCATCCGCTCGATCTCGCGCTGGCGGACCTCGCGTTCGCTGGCAATCCGCGTCGTGTCGATCGAGCGCTGGTTGGCGATGCGGGTCTTCTCGATCTCCTCGCGCGCCAGTAGCTCCTTCTCCTCGATGGTGCGGGTGCGCTCGATCTCCTTCTGCCGAGTCTCGCGCTCGGAGGCGATGCGGGCCTCCGCAATCGCCTGCTCGTTGGCAATGCGCGAGCGCTCGATGGCTTCGCGCGCCGAGATCTGGGCCTGCTCGGCCTCGGTCTCGCGCAGTGCGCGTTCGCGGGCGACTTCGGTGCGCTGGAGCGCCCGGCGCATCTCGATGTCGCGCTCCTGCTCGAGCCGCGCGGTCTCGCTCTCGCGTTCGATTTCCAGCGCCTGCCGCTCGGCCTCCAGATTGCGGGCGCGGATCTTGATCATCGAGTCCTGCTCGATGTCGTTGCGCAGCTTGCGCCTGGCCTCGATGTCCTCCATCAGGCGGGTCAGACCTTCGGCGTCGAAGCGGTTCGACGGGTTGAAGAATTCGAGGTCGGTCTGGTCGAGATCGGTGATGGCGACGGACTCGATCTCGAGGCCGTTGAGGGCCAGGGCCTCGGCCGCGTTGGTCTTGACCCGCGCGACATAGTCGCCGCGGCGCTCGTGCATCTCCTCCATGGTCATTTCCGAGGCAACCGAGCGGATGGCCGAGATGAACTTGCCGGCCAGCAATGTATGGAGCTGCCCCGGCTCCATGGTGCGGCGGCCGAGCGTGGCGGCCGCAATCGAGACGGCCTCGCGGGTCGGCTGCACCCGCACATAGAAATCTGCCTCGATGTCGACGCGCATGCGATCACGGGTGATCACGGCGTCCTGGCGCGAGCGCACGATGCCCATCGGCAGCACGTTCATGTTGACGGGTGTGTAGTCGTGAATGAACGGCAGCACGAAGGCACCGCCGTTGATCACCACGCGCTCGCCGAGGAAACCGGTGCGGACGAACGACACCTCCTTGGAAGAGCGGTGGTAGAGCCAGTTGACGATGTAGACGCCGACCACGATCACGATGATCGCGACGATCAGCCAGAGGATGAGCTCGCCGACCAGGATCCCTGACATGTTTCCCTCCCTCGATCTTGTAAGGCGTTACGGCGCGCCGATCGCCTTGAATTTGCGGACCTGTTCCGTCAATGCCCGCTCCACCGGCAGCCGCTCCATCGAGGAGGCGCCGTAGAAGCCGTGGCAGTAGCGGGTGTTCTTCATGATGAAATCGGCATCCGCGGGATCCGCGATCGGGCCGCCATGGGCGAGCACCAGAATGTCCGGGTTGACGCTGAGCGCCGCCGATGCCCAGGTGTCGATGCGTGCCGGGCAGTCGTTCAGCTTGGGCGCGGTCTGCGCGCCGATCGTGCCGCCGGTCGTGAGGCCCATGTGGCAGACGATGATATCGGCGCCGGCGATCGCCATCGCGGCGGCTTCCTTCTCGCTGAAGACGTAGGGCGTCGTCAGCAAATCCTTCTCGCGCGCCTTCGCAATCATGTCGATCTCCAGCGCGTAGGACATGCCGGTCTCTTCGAGGTTGGCGCGGAAGATGCCGTCGATCAGGCCGACGGTTGGAAAGTTCTGCACGCCGGCAAAGCCGAGTGCCTTGAGCTGGTCGAGGAACACATCCATGTCGCGGAATGGATCGGTGCCGTTCACGCCCGCGAGCACCGGCGTCTTGCTGACGACCGGCAACACTTCGCCGGCCATTTCGACCACGATCGCGTTGGCATCGCCATAGGGCATCAGCCCGGCAAGCGAGCCGCGGCCGGCCATGCGATAGCGGCCGGAATTGTAGATCACGATGAGATCGACGCCGCCGGCTTCCTCGCATTTGGCCGACAGGCCGGTGCCGGCGCCGCCGCCGACGATCGGCTCGCCGCGCTTCGCCATGTCGCGAAACCGCTTCAGGAGTGCTGCGCGTTCAAACCGGGCCATCGGTCACCTCGCTGCTCTCCGGCGCGCCCCGGCGCGTCCGAACAGGGTTCGGAATGCGCTCACGATGGTCGAGGCGAACTCGGGATCGTTGATGTTCTGCTTGACGCGGATGAGTTGCCGGTTGCCGGTCGCACGCACCGTGCGTTCCAGCGCGCGGAACAAGGCAGCATCGGCCTCGGGGTCCCAGAACGGCTGGCCACGCGCATCCAGCGCGGAGACGCCACCCTCGGGCAGGAAGAAGCGCACCGGACCGTCCATCTGGTTCAGCCGTTCGCCGATCCAGCGGCCCATGCGCTCGTTCTCGTCCGCTGTCGTGCGCATCAACGTCACCTGTGGATTGTGGACGTGGAATTTGCGGCCGCGATAGCGCTCGGGGATGGTGTCGGGTGCGCCGAAATTGACCATGTCGAGCGCGCCGACTGAGCCGACATAGGGCAGGCGGGTGCGGATGATGGCGCCGAAACGATCTTCCGTCGCCGGAAACACGCCGCCCATCAAGAGGTCGCAGATCTCGGTGGTGGTGAGATCGATCACGCCGGCGAGCTGGCCGGAATCGACCAGCTTCTCCATCGAGCGACCGCCGACGCCGGTGGCGTGGAAGACGAGGCATTCGAAATCGCCAGCGAGATCGGCCGCGATCTTCTGCACCGCTGGTGTCGTGACGCCGAACATGGTGATGCCGATCGACGGCAAGCCGGCACTCGCGGCGCGCTCCTTGGCTTCGCGCTGGTCGAGGCGGGCCTTGACCATGCCGACGATGGCATTGGCGCCGTTCGAAAGCACCGCGCGCGAGATCGAATTGAGTCCCTGCACGTCGGTGACCGAATACATCATGGTGATGTCGGCGGGACCCACGTAAGGCGCGACATCGCCCGAAGCGACCGAGGAGATGATCAGCTTCGGCACGCCGACGGGGAGGGTACGCATGGCGGGGGCGACCAGCGATGCGGCGCCCGAACCGCCGGCCGAGATCACGCCGGCGATATTGCCCTGGCGCTTGATCCACTTGGCGAACGCGTCCGCCATCGCGGTGACAGCAGCGCCGCGGTCCGGGCCGAACACCGCCGAGCCGCCGCGGCCATGGTTCAGCGCGATCTCCTGCGCGGAGACGTCGCAGGTCGCGTGCTTGCCGGTGGTGGAGACGTCGACGAGCCGCGTGCGCAGCCCGCTCTCGCCGATGACGTCGCGGATGAAGCGTAGCTCGGTGCCCTTGGTGTCGAGCGTGCCGACGACCAGAACGACCGGCGGACCGGAGGTCTGCGCCGTTATCGGCTCACGCTTGCGCCTCGCGGTCTCATCAAGACGCGCGACTTGCGTCGACAGCGTGCGCGCGGCGGCTTCGATGCGAGCGATCGGGACCGGCTGTGACCAGCGCGTCGGCGGCGTCGGATTGGAAATGTAGATGCGGATCGGGCTGCTGGTGCGTGCGGGCTGAGCGACCGGCTTTGCTTCGTCGCCCGCAGAAGGCACGTCGATGTCGGGCTCCAGCTCGGCATGCAGTCCGACACCGAGCAGGCGCTGCTGCAACGCGCGGTCGGCGGACAGCCGCGCCGAGTCGATGATGCGGTTGATGCGGCCGTTGACCATGATCGCGACGTTGCGCGAGATCGCGGTGGCGACGCCGATGTTCTGCTCGATCACGAGCACGGACATGTCGCCGTCCTCGCCGAGCTGCAGCAGCATCTCCTCGACCTGGGCGACGATGACGGGCGCAAGCCCTTCGGTCGGCTCGTCCATGATCAGCAATTGCGGATTGGTCAGCAGCGCGCGCGAGATCGCCAGCATCTGCTGCTCGCCGCCCGAGAGCTGGCCGCCGCCGTGATCCCGGCGTTCGGCAAGCCGCGGAAAGGTGTCGTAGATGCGCTCGACCGTCCAGGCGCCGGAGCGGATGCCGCCAGCGAGCCGCAGATGCTCGTCGACGCTGAGCGAGCGCCACAGCCGGCGGCCCTGCGGCACGTAGCCGACGCCGAGGCGCGCGATATTCGCCGGCGGCCGCCGCGTGATATCCTCGCCGCGAACCCGGATCGAGCCGCCGCTGACCGGCACAAGCCCCATGATCGCCTTGCACAGCGTGGTCTTGCCCATGCCGTTGCGGCCGACCACGGAGAACACGCCGGCGTCGAGCGTGAGGTCGACACCCTGCAGCGCGTGCGAATGACCGTAATAGACATCGAGGCCACGGACCTCGAGAGCGGCGGCACTGCGGCGGGCCTCACTCATGGCCGCCTCCGAGATAAAGCTCCTGCACTTCGGGATCGGACTGGATCTCCTCCGGCACGCCTTCCTTGAAGATGCGGCCATTGTGCATCATCGTCACGCTCTCGACGACGCGCAGCGCAACGTCCATGTCGTGCTCGATGATGATGTAGCCGATATGCGCGGGCAGCGAGGTCAGGATCTCCACCAGCTCGGCCCGCTCGGTCGGCGACAGGCCGGCGGCGGGCTCGTCGAACAGCACGAAGCGGGGGGCGCCTGCGAGCGCCAGCGCGATCTCGAGCTGGCGCTGCTGGCCGTGCGCGAGCTCGACGACGCGCTGATCCTTGACCGCGCTCAAATGCACCGCCTGCACCAGATTGTCGGCCGCATGCATCAGCGCATCGTTCTGGGCGGGCCGCAGGAACGAGAAGCGTCCGCGCGAGACGCCGCGACAGGCGAGGTAGACATTGTCCTGCACGGTGAGGCCGGGGAATAGCGCGGAGATCTGGTAGGTGCGCCTGAGCCCACGGCGGATGCGCTCATAGGGCGGGAAGTGCGTGACGTCCTCGCCGAAGAAGCGGATCGTGCCTGAGGTCGGCGGGAAGTCGCCGGTGATGCAGTTGAACAGCGTGGTCTTGCCGGCGCCGTTGGAGCCGAGCACGGCGCGCCGCTCGCCGGGGCGCACGGTGATGGTGACGTCGGTCAGCGCCGCCAGTGCGCCGAACAGTCGCGTCACGCCGCGCAGCTCCAGCGCTGCACCGGCTCCGACCGCGGAGAGGCGCCGGGCGACGCTATCCATGGTCGCGCCCTCCGTTCGGGCGATCCGACTGCGGACGCTGGCTCCTCCGCCAGCGCTGCCACAGGCCGATCACGCCATCCGACGACCAGAACACGATGGCAAGGAAGCCGAGCCCGATCAGCAGCCGGAAGCGGTTGCCGTCGAGCCCGATCTTGACCAAGAAGTCGAGCGCAAAGGTGCGTAGCAGCACGAACACCAGGGCGCCGATATAAGGACCGATCGGGCGGGTGATGCCGCCGACAATGGCGATGATCAGGATATCGATGCAGGCGCCGACGCTGACCGAGCCCGGCGAGATCTGGCGATAGTTCCAGACCTGGAGCACGCCGGCGAGGCCCGCAATGAACGAAGCGACCGCATAGGCGGCGACGCGGTGCGCATTGACGTTGAAGCCGAGCGCGGCCATGCGGCGCGGATTGTCGCGCACGCCCTGGAGCGCCAGGCCGAACGGCGCGCGGGAGATGTAGTCGACCGCGAAATAGCAGAGCGCGGCGATCGCGAGCACGACATAGTAGAACGGAATGTCCGACCGCCAGTTGACGCCCCAGAAATGCGGCGTCGCGACGTTGTTGATGCCGGTATGACCGTTGAAGATCGCCCAGTTCTGGTTGGTGAAGTAGTAGAACGCCGCGCCGATCGCCAGCGTGATCATGATGGTATAGATGCCCTCGGTCCGCACCGCGAGCGCACCGCCGAGCGTGCCGAAGATGGTCGCGAGCGTCAGCGCCATCGGCACCGCCAGCCACCACGGCCAGCCCAGGCTGATATTGGCGTTGTCGCTGGTGCCGAACACCGCGACCATGTAGGCGGCAAAGCCCGCGATGGTGAGCTGCATCAGGCTGACCATGCCGCCATAGCCGGCGAGGAACATCAGGCTGAGCGCGATGGTGCCGAGCATCAGCGTGGTCGCAAAGATCTCGATCAGGAAGAAGCCGTTGGCGATCAGCGGCATGATCAGCAGGATCACCGCGACGATCCAGGCTGCGGGATTGTTGAGATCGGGCCAGCCGCGTGCGGCCTGCCGCTGCGCTGATGAGACGGGGCTGCGGATCTGGATGCGCGTATCGTGGGTGACGGACATGTCAGCGCCTCGCCAGCAGGCCCTGCGGCCGAAGCGCCAGCACCAGCACCATGATCAGGAAGGTCACGACGATGGCGTAGGTCGGGATGTAGACCGAGCCGAGCTGCTCGGCGAGGCCGATGATCAGCGCGCCGAGCGCGGCGCCGGGGATCGAGCCCATCCCGCCGACGATCACAACGACGAGGGAAGCGAGCAGGAAGCGGATGTCCTCGCCGGGCGAGAGCGATTGGAAGGTGCCGCCGACGACGCCCGCGATTCCGGCAAGCCCCGCGCCGAGCGCGAACACCAGCACGAAGACGATCTGGATGCGCACGCCGGTCGCTGCAAGGATGTCGCGATCGTCGACGCCGGCGCGGATGATCATGCCGATCCGGGTGCGGTTGAGCGCGAGCCACATCGCGATGCCGATGATGACGGAGGCCAGGAAGATCACGAGCCGCACCAGCGGATAGCGCAAGTAAACCGGCTCGCCGGAGGATTTCAGTGCGGTGATCAGCGGCAGCTCGACCGGACCGATCAGCCAGTTCGGGGTCTGGATCTGGTAGAAGTCGCCGCCGCAGGCCCACAGCATCAGGTCGGCGAACACGATCGAGAGGCCGATCGTCACCATGGTCTGGCGCAGATCCTGGCCCTCCATGCGGCGGAACACGAGCACCTGGAGCAGGATGCCAACCAGCGCCGTCAGGATGAAGGCGACGATGAAGGCGAGGATCCACGACCCGGTCGAGGCGCTGATGGCGTAGCCGACATAGCCGCCGAACAGATAGAGCGAGCCGTGCGCAAGGTTGACGTTGCGCATCAGGCCGAAGATCAGCGTGAAGCCGCTGGCGACAAGGAAATAGAGACCGCCGAGCGTAATGCCGTTGAAGACCGCGTTGAGGAACACGCGCTTGCGGCCGATCGCATCTTCAAGCCCCGGGGGCCATACCGCAAAGATCAGCCACAGCACGACTGCGACCGCGACGATGACGATCAGCGCCCAGGCCGGATGACGCTCGACAAAGCGGGTCATGGCGTCACCTCGCTCCGCTTGCGACGGGCGCCACACCACTTCGGATGCAGGTCGGACAGCCCTGTGCAGGCTGCGTACCGCGCCATGGATTTGCGTCCTCCCGGGACATGCGATCCTCTTGCCGGGATCGCGTTCCGTCCATCCTAGTGGGGCGGAGAGAGAGGCATTTGATCGTGAGTATCTTTTCGCGCGTTCGTCAGCCGCGCAAAACCTTGGCCGCGCGGCGATAATCGGTCGGTGCCATCCCGACATTGGCGGCGAAGAAGCGGGTGAAGCCGCTCTGCGAGGAGAAGCCGAGATCGAAGCCGATATCGGCGATCGGGACCTCGCTTTCCACCAGCGCCTCCAGCGCCTGCTCCATCATCAGCGTGTTGAGATAAAGGTGCGGCGTGACGCCGGTCTGGGTGCGGAACAGCCGGTAGAAATGCGGCCGCGACAGGCCGGATTCGCGTGCGATGGTGTCGAGCTCGATCTCCGCGCCGGGGCTCTCCGACATCATCTTGATGCACTTGCGAACGCGAAAATCGGTGATGGATCCGTTCGCGCGCAGATCGGGCGCGGTCTCGGCCTGGTGCCAGCTTTCGTCGTAGCAGATATCGATCAGCCGTCGCAGCTCGCCATCGAGGCTGTTCAGCGAGGGGGCGCCGCACACAAGGGCTGCGGCGTGCCTGATCTGCTTGTCCAGCGCAGGCGATCGCGCGAACTGGGTGCGGCCGAAGCGCAGGCGGTCGGCGCCGGGCGCATCCGGCGCGAACCATTCCGGATTGACATAGAGCACGAAGAAGACGGCGCCGCCGTCGAGGTCGGTGGGAAGAAAATTATGCGGTTCCCATGGATTGACCGCGACGACTGAGCCTTCGGTGAGGTCGTAGCGTCCGTCGTTGACATCGATGCATGCAGAACGCCCGCCCACATGGAAGATCAAATGACCTTCGCGATGCGCGTGGATATTGAAGGGGCGGTTCAACTGATAGACCGTCGCCCGACCAAAACGGCCGTGGAAGACGGCGAGCGCCCGGCTCATGCCTTCCCTCCCAAAAGCTTTTGTCTTTTTTTGTAGGGTTCAACAACCGGGGAGAGAATGCAAGAGCGCGTGTCGCGCCTCTGCAAATCTCTCCCCGGTCAGTCATCACGTCGCTGATGCGACTACGTCAGTACTTCTTACATTCCGGTACTGTACGACTGGGCAAACCGATCTTGGCGAACACGGCAGGGTCATAGCCCAGCGTCTGGTTTACGTTCGGGATCACCTTCACGACCTTCGAGAACAGCGCACCCTTGCCGTCATCGACCACTTCGGTGACGAAGTTGGTGCCGATCGCCTGGCGGTTGGAGTCGAGCTTGATCTTGCCGTTGGGCGCATCAAGCTCGATCTTGGCGAGCGCAGCCTTGTACTTCGACTGGTTGTCGCTGAGATCGCCATTGACCTGACGCAATGCCAGGATCAGCGCCATGGTCGAGCCGTAATAGTTGGTGGCGAGCAGCGACGGGCTCGGGAAGCGCTTGTTCGGCGGGAAGGCGTCCTGATAGTCCTTCACGAACTTCTGCCAACCCGGATCCTCCCACGTGTCGGCCTGGCCGCTGGCGGCCAGCGTGCCGATCAGCGCGTTCTTGGCATTGCCCTTGGACGACAGGATGGTCTGGTCGATCATGATCGAGCCGCCCATCAGATGCGCCTTGCCGCCGGCCTGCTGGTACTGGTTGAGGAAGTTGACGGCGTCGCCGCCGCCGAGGCCGAGATAGATGGCGTCGACGTCGTCAGGCAGCGCCGCGATGACCGACGCAAAATCCTTGGTGCCGAGCGGCACCCATTGCCGGTTGGTGACCTGTCCGCCCGCGCCGCAGAATTCGAGCACGAGGCCGAACACCTGGGTGTAGATGAAGGAGTAGTCCTCGCCGACCGTTGCGATCTTGCGATAACCCTTGGTGTCATAGGCGTATTTGCCGAGGCCGACCTGCCATTGCGCGCCGTCCATGTTGTAGCGGAAGAAATTCGGGGCCGGATCGACATAGGTCGTTTCCTGCGCGCCGGAGGCTGCGTTGATGAAGGTCAGCTCCGGATGGGTCTTCGCGAAGTTCTTGACCGCGATGCCCTCGTCGCCGGAGAGCGGCGACAGCAGGATCTGCACCTTGTCCTGCTCGATCAGCTTGCGCACGGCGCGCACAGCCGAGTCCGGTGTCGCGTCCGTCGAAGCGATGACGAATTCGAGTTCCTTGTCGCCGACCTTCTTGCCGAGCACGTTCAGTGCTGTCTGGAAGCCGCGGATGCCGTCCTCGCCGAGCACGGTGTAGGTGCCTTCGAGGGTCGCGGTGACGCCGACCTTGATCTTCTCCTGCGCGAAGGCGGTGCCCGACATCAGCAGGCCGCTCAACGCAATCAGTCCTAGACTGCCTTTCAACATTGCTCTCCTCCCTGGTCGTTCTTGTCGCTGTTTTTCACCGCACCTCACGCTTCCGCCGCGCGGTGCGACGTTCTTGCAAGGCCATCGGGTCTTCGACGATTTCTTGGGATGAAGGCTAACCGAACTCGGATACGGCGCACCGGTCGGCGCCACGCGCGGCTTAACGGGCAGTCTCATTTTGAATGGTGCGTCGCAAATCGTTCCGCGGTGCAATAGGCGCGTCCACGCGCCGTGGTTGTCGCCGAAACCCGGCGTCGGGACGGCGCGGGGTCGCGAAGTTCCGAGCTTGACAGTGCCCGGCGAAAAGAACAGAAGTCGAACATGAACGCGAAGGAATCACGGGGAACTTCGACCGGAGCGGGATCGCGCTGCGCTGCGCCGAGGGCTGCGCGCGGATGACGCTGCCTGTCCTGCCGGTCTACTACTATCACGACCACTTCACCGAGATGCTGAGCTTCGTTTGCGAGACCTACGGTCCGGTGCTGGCCGAGAGGCATCACGCCTTTGTCGCCCGCTTCTCACAGCTGTCGAAGGACGCCCAGTGCCTGTTCATCCGGATGGTCAACCGCAACGGCACGGTCTTCAATCCCTCCACCTTCAAATACGCCGAGATCGCCGACCCCGTCGGTGCGCTGGGGGAGCTTGGCGTTGCCGGTTATGTTCGAGGCCTGACCGAACAGGACTACGCTGCGTTCCTGGCGTGCCTTGCAAAGCCTGATCTGTTCGACGGGGCAAAGGCGGCCGGCATGAACGACGTCAGGGCCTCGTGGCCCAAGGCCAAGCTGTCGGAGTATTGCCTCGCCAATCTGTCGTTCGGCACGGCATTCCGGCACTGCGGTGGAGAGGCCTTCATCGCGCTCGCTGACACCGAACCGCTCGAGTTCCTGCTCTATCTCTATTTCGGCAAGACAGAGAACAACCTGAAGAATTTCGCGCTGCGCGATCTCGGCATCCTGCGCACCAACGGCCAGGCGGATTTCAGCGCGCGGTTTGCCGATGCGGACGAGGCGAGGGCCTGCTTCCACTATGCGCGCCTGCTGCGCCAGCTCGAGGCCAAATCCGAGCAGGTGTATCGCAGGTCCGTTGCCGACATTCTCGGTGGTCCTGCCTGCCCGACGGATTACGCCCTCGATCTGCGCAGCCGCGCGGCCCACAAAGCGGGTCTGCACTTCGAGAAGAAGGGTGAGGCCGCGCTCGCGGTGCAGCTCTATCGTGCCGGCGCTTCGGCCGAATGCAATGAGCGCCTCGCCCGGCTGCTTTATGCGGAGGGCGACAAGGACGCCGCGGAGGACCTGCTACGTCGCATGATCGATGATCCCGCCAGCGATGACGAATGCGTCTTTGCGAGCGACTTCTATGCCCGGAAGTTCGATGGGCGCCGGACGGGACTCTGCACCGAGCTGTTGCGGGCAGGACGAACGCTCCGGGTCGACGACACCTGGCGCGGCAGCCCGGAGGCCGGGATCGCAGGCGTTCTGCGCCGGCAGGGCCTTGAGGTCTTCCACGCCGAAAACACACTCTGGCACTGCCTGTTCGGCTTGCTGTTCTGGGATGAGCTGTTCGAATCCGGACAGCTGCACAGCGGCTTCGATTGGATGCCGCACTGCCTGAAGGACAGAACCTTTGCCCGGATGTTCGCGTCTCAGATCGAGGCGAAGCTGGCGGCCGTGGCCGCGAGCTCCGCGCTGCCCCAGATCCTGCGGATCGTTGCTGCGAAATGGGGCAAGCCGAACGGCGTGTTCGCCTGGGACCATGTCGATATGGACGCGCTCCGCGCGTTGCTTGCGGGGGCCAGTGCTGACGGCCTCGCCGCGATCCTTCGCCTGATGTGCGAGGACTATCGCGCGATGCGCGATGGCTTCCCCGATCTCATGCTTGTGGCTGATGGCGCCGTCTCGTTCATGGAAGTGAAGGCCGAGGGCGACGTCATCAGGCGCAACCAGCTGACGCGGCTTCGCCAGCTCGGCAACGCTGGAATCCCTTCGGAGATCGGCCGCGCCGATTTCCGTTTCGATCCGGGCCAGGACTATGTCGTCGTGGACATCGAGACCACCGGCGGCTGGACCGGCGGGGATCGCATCACTGAAATCGGCGCCGTCAAGATCCGCAATCACGAGGTCGTGGCGGAGTGGCATTCGCTGATCAACCCGCAGCGGTCGATCCCGGCCAAGATCGTCGCGTTGACCGGCATCAGCAATGAGATGGTGCGGGGTGCGCCATTGTTCGCGGAAGTCGCCGATAGCTTCATGCAGTTCATGCGTGACGGCGTCTTCGTCGCTCACAATGTCAATTTCGACTACGGCTTCATCGCCGCGGAATACGAGCGCCTCGAACGCCGTTTCCGCTTTCCAAAGCTCTGCACCTGCGCGAGCATGCGCCGGCACTACCCAGGCCACAAATCCTACGGGCTCGGCAAGCTCACAAGGGCCTACAATATCGAGCTGAAGGACCACCACCGCGCGCTGTGCGATGCCCGCGCGGCCGCGCATCTGCTCAATTTGATCAATGCGAAGCGCGACGAGGTCGGGAGCAGGGCAGAAGAGATCGCGGCCTGAGCATTCGAATCCCCGGCGTCCGGATCAAATTTCGAACGTCAGTTGCGGGGCCGCATCGTCGCCGACCTGGAGCGATGACAGCGAGATTCCCAGGAGCCTGACGCGCTTGGGCAGGGGCATCTCCGCCTCGAGCAGGCCGCAGGCGAGGCGCTCCAGCTCGTCCCGGCCTGCGATCGGCGCAGCCACGGACCTGCTGCGCGTGATGATCTCGAAGTCGGCGAACTTGATCTTCAAGGTCACGGTCCGGCCCCGGCTGCCTGATGCCTCGCAATGGCGCCAGACCTTGTCGACGAGCGGGCGCAGCTCGACGACGAGTGCGTCGAATTCGGCGAGGTCGGTCGAGAACGTGGTCTCCGCGCCGATCGACTTGCGGATCCGGTTGGCCCGCACCGGCCGTTCGTCGACGCCGCGCGAGATCCAGTAATAATAGGCGCCTGACTTGCCGAAATTCGCATTCATGAATTCAAGCGTCTGGTTGCGGATGTCGAGGCCGGTGAACAGGCCGAGCGCGTTCATCTTTGCGCTCGTTGCCGGTCCGATCCCGTGGAACTTGCCGACCGGCAGCGTCTCCACGAAAGCGGGCCCCATTTCGGGCGAGATCACGAACTGCCCATTGGGCTTGCGATGGTCGGAGGCGAGCTTTGCCAGGAACTTGTTGTAGGAGATGCCCGCCGAGGCGTTGAGGCCGGTCTCGGCCTTGATCCTCTCGCGGATCCGCAGCGCCACGTCACGGGCAAGCGGGATGCCTTGCAGGTTTTCCGTCACGTCGAGATAGGCCTCGTCGAGCGACAGCGGCTCGATGATGTCGGTGTGCTCGGCAAAGATCTCGCGGATCTGCCGGCTGATCGCCTTGTAGACCTCAAAGCGGGGCTTTACGAAAATCAGGTCGGGACATTGCCGCTTCGCGGTGACCGACGGCATCGCGGAACGAACGCCGAATTTGCGCGCTTCATAGCTCGCGGCAGCGACCACGCCGCGCTCGGCCGAACCACCGACCGCGACGGGCTTGCCGCGCAGCTCGGGATTGTCGCGCTGTTCCACGGATGCGTAGAAGGCATCCATGTCGATATGGATGATCTTGCGAACGCGTGTCGGGTCGTCGTCCGCGGCGTCGGAATAGCTCATGCCGGGATGATACAATCGGGCCGCGGGAATCGCGAGCGAGTATGCGGATTCGAGCCCGTCACCGCACGAGAGCGATATTTTGCTGGACGAATGACAGCTTGATCGCCGCGCCTTCAGCCGGGATCTCATCGGTTTGGCGGCTCACGACGAAAAGCTCGCCGATCGGCGTCGAGACGATCATCTCGACGTGATCGCCGAGGTAAGAGGATTTCCTGACGGTTCCTGCAAGGCCATCGCCGAGCATGATGCCGTGGGGCCGGATGGCCGCTTTGGCCGGCCCGGGCGTGAGGCCGCGCGCGGCAAGCGTCAGGCGGAGAGGTCCCAGCATGACCTGCGCTTGCCCGTCATGCACGGCTTCGATCGACACCTCCACGAGATTGGCATCGCCGATGAAATCGGCGACGAAGCTGTTCGCCGGGGCTTCATAAAGCTCGCGCGGCGAGCCCTGCTGCGCGATCTTCGCATTCGACATCACGATGATGCGGTCGGAGACGGCGAGCGCCTCCTCCTGGTCATGCGTGACATAGGCGACGGTGAGCTTGAGCGACTGCTGGAGCTCGCGGATCTCCTGCCGCACCCGGCGCCTGAGCTTGGCATCGAGGTTGGAGAGCGGCTCGTCGAACAGCAGCACCTGCGGCTCCAGCACGAGGGCGCGCGCCACGGCGACGCGCTGCTGCTGACCGCCGGACAGCTCGGCCGGATAGCGCTTCTCGAAGCCCTTGAGCCCGACCAAAGCGAGCTTCTCCAGCGCCATCGCCTCGGCCCGCGCCTTTCCCAGCCCCTTCACCGTCGGTCCATACGCCGCGTTCTCCAGCACGTTCATATGCGGAAACAGCGCGTAGGACTGGAACACCATGCTGACGTCGCGGTCCGCGGCCGAGAGCCGTGTCACATCCTTGCCGCCAATCAGGATCTGCCCGTCGCTCGCGATCTCGAGGCCGGCGATCATGCGCAAGGTCGTGGTCTTGCCGCAGCCGGAGGGGCCGAGCAGCGTCACGAGCTCGCCCGCGTGGATCCTGAAGCTGACATCGTCCACGGCCGTCACATTGCCGTAGCGCATGCTGACATGTCTGAACTCGACGGAGGCGGGGCCTGATTTGGGCATGGCAAGTCCTATCTGCAAGTCCTATCTGGCCGGCTCGGCGGCCGAGGTCGCGAGCGCAACGGGCCTGCGGCCAAGCTTGCGCTCGCCGACGCCGAACTGGATGAGCGCGATGCCCGCCGCCATGACGACGATCAGCACCGAGGAGTAGGCGATGGCGAGGCCGAACTCGCCGGCCTCGACTCGCCCGACAATGTAGGCTGTGGCGAGATTGTATTCGGCCGACACCAGAAAGATCACGGCGCTGACCGAGGTGATGCTGCGCACGAAGCTGTAGATCAGCGCCGCGACGAGCGCGGGCTTGAGCAACGGCAGCACCACACGGCGCAATGTCGTGAAGCTGCGCGCCCGCAAGGTGGTCGAGGCCTCGTCGAGGCTCTTGTCGATCTGGGCCAGTCCCGCAATGCCCGAGCGTATGCCGACGGGCATGTTGCGGAACACGAAGGCGAGCACGAGAATGAGGCCGGTCCCGGTGATCTCGATCGGCGGCACGTTGAAGGCGAGGATATAGGCGACCCCGAGCACGGTGCCGGGAATGGCGAAGCTCAGCATGGTCGTGAATTCGAGCAGCTGCCGGCCGACGAAGCGTTGCCGCGTGAGCAGATAGGCGGTGAGCAGGCCGATCAGCGCCGTCAGTGGTGCCGAGATCGCAGCCACTTTCAACGTCGTGAACAAAGAGGGCCAGGCTGCGCCCTCGAAGAACAGGCCGTGGCTGAAATCGACGGCGAAGCCGGTGCGGTAATGCTCCAGCGTCGGCGTATGATCTCGGCCCATCGTCTTGACGAAGCCGCCGATCAGGATGACCGCGTAGATCACCGCTGTCAGCACGACCCAGGGTACGATCACCGCGGCGGAGAGCACGGTGACGGAGGTCGGAAGCTTCGCCGGAATGCCGGCATCGCCTTTGCCGGAGACGGTGGTGTAGCTCTTGCCGCCGAGCCAGCTCTGCTGCAGCCAGAATGCACCGAGCGTGAAGACGAGCAGCACGATCGCGAGCACGGCCGCCAGACCCTGGTTGTGTGCGGCGCCGACCACGGCAAAGAAGATCTTGGTCGAAAGCACCTCGAAATTGCCGCCGAGCACGAGCGGGTTGCCGAAATCGGCCAGGCTCTCGACGAAGCCGAGCAGAAAGGCGTTGGCGAGCCCCGGTCGCAGCAGCGGCCAGGTCACGGAGCGGAACGTCTGCCAATGCCTGGCGCCCAGCGTCTGGGACGCCTCTTCGAGGCTGGGAGCGATGCCCTGAACCACGCCCATCAGCACGAGAAAGGCGATCGGCGCGAAGGCCAGCACCTGCGCCAGCAGCACGCCCGGCAGGCCGTAGATCCAGCGCGAGCGCGGGATGCCGAACCATTCGGACATCAGGCCGGTGACGACGCCGGAACGGCCGAACAACAGGATGAGCGCCAGACCGATGACGAAGGGCGGCGTGATGATCGGCAGCACCGTCATCGCGCGCATCAGCCGCTTGCCGGGCATCGCCGTGCGTAACACCAGCAGCGCGCAGGCGAGGCCCAGCAGCGTGGTGATGAGGCCGGTCAGCACGCCGAGGATCAATGTGTTCCAGGCGACGCCGCAGGCGATGCCGCCGCCGACGCAGCCGAGGCCCCAGATCGTCGAGGAGAAGAGGCGGCCTGCGAATTCGCCCAGCGCCCAGCTGCCGTTGGCGTCGACCAGCGCACTGCGCAGGATCGTCGCCACCGGCAGGAAGATGAAGAGGCCGATCAGCAGCACCACGACACCGATGGAGGACGTGGTGAAGAGATCGCCCCGACAGAACCCGCGATAGGCGAGGCCGTGGCAGAGCAGCAAGAGGAGCGAGAACAGCGTCAGCAGCGCGCCGAAACCCATGCCCGGCTGCGCGGCGCCTGCGCCGCCCAGCAGCGCGGCGAGCCAGGGAATGCCTTGCCCGGGCAGCGTCACCGCAAAGCCTTGTGCGAAGAACGCTACCAGGCCGAGCAGCCCGGCGACGATCAACGCGGGCCCACTAAGGGTGGTCTCGGCACGGACGGCGAGGAGCGTCGCCGCAAGCAGCGCGATGCCGATCGGCCACAGCCATGGGGCTGCGCCTGATGTCGCAAGCACCAGCGCGGTGCCGGCCCGCCCGAACGGATAGCCTGCAAGGTCCCAACCTTCCGGCAGGTACCATGGCACGAGCATATAGCCCAACCAGCCGAGCAGAAGAGCAAGCCGTGTCGAAGGGCGCATCCGAGATCTCCGCAGCCGACGGCTATTTCGGCAGCGCCTTGACCTCCTTGTCCCACTTCGTCAGCAGCCGCGAGCGCTCCGCGGACGAGCCGTATTTGACGAAGTCGTAGTTGATCAGCTTCATCTCGCTCATCTTCGGCGCCTGCGGCGGCACCGGAGCGTTCTTGTTGGACGGCACCTGATACGACTTCGCGGGGGCCGCGAGGGCCTGTGCGGCGGGGCTTAGCGCCCAATCGTAGAACTTCTTGGCGTTCTCCAGATTGCGTGCGCCCTTGACGATCGACATCGAGCCGATCTCGTAGCCGGTGCCTTCGCACGGGGCGACCGCCTTGATCGGGTCGCCCTGGACCGCATAGGTGAGGGCATCATGGATGAAGACGATGCCGACGGCGGTCTCGCCGAGGCTCGCAGCCTTGGCCGGCGCGGCGCCTGATTTGGTGTACTGGCTGACATTCTTGTGCAGGGCCTTGAGATAATCGAAGCCCTTGTCCTCGCCCATCAGCTGCACGACCGTGGCAAGCAGGGTATAGGCGGTGCCGGACGAGTTCGGGTCGGCGACCTGCACGTCATCCCTGAGCTTGGGGTTGAGCAGGTCGGCCCAGCATTTCGGCTCCGGGATGCCCTTGGCCTTGATCTGCTCGGTGTTGTAGCCGAAGCCGAGCGCGCCGGCGTAGATGCCGATCGCGCGCTGCTTCGCCGCTTTCCACTGGTTCAGCGCCCAGTCGTGCAGATCCCGGTTGGCGGGGGATTCGTATTCGAGCGTCAGTCCCTCATCGGCGGCCTGAAGATGCGGGTCGCCGGTGCCGCCCCACCAGATGTCGGCGCGGGGGTTCGAGGCCTCGGCCCTGAGCTGCGCATAGGTTTCGCCGGCGGATTTCCGCGTCATCGAAACCTTGATGCCGGTCTCCTTCTCGAAGGTGGTGGACATCGCGCGGCACCATTCCTCCTGCACGCCGCAATACATGACGAGCGACCCCTCGGCCGACGCCGAGGCTGCGCCCGCGACCAGGATACCGGCGCTGAACAGCGCCCTGGCAATCAGGGATTTCCAAACCATGGTCCACCTCCCCAGAACGAGAACTTGATATTCTCTGTCATTGGCTGGGACGGTGGCGTCTCTTCAGGTCCAAAGCAATAACTATTAAGTCGACTAGGAAATCCCGGTGATTTCGCTGAGCTGCGATGCCAGCGCCGGCGTGCAGCACAGGATCGGGTTGCCCTTGCTGATGCCGTCACCGGCGAAGAAGTCGCTGACCCAGCCGCCGGCCTCGCCGACGATCACGATGCCTGCGGCAACGTCCCAGGCGTTGATGTGCAGCTCGGCGTAGCCCTCGGTGCGCCCGGTTGCGACATTGCAGAGGCCCAAAGTGCCCGAGCCCACGCGCCTGACCGAGCAGCCGGCATCATAACCGCGGCCGATCATGTCGACATAGCGCTGCGGCGGAATACGGGACGACCAGCCCAGTTCGATGGAGGCCTGCCTGAGGTCATCGATACCTGAGACGGCAATCTTCCGCCCATTCAGGGTCGCGCCCTGGCCACGCTGGCCGACATAGAGCTCGTCCAGTGCGGGCGCGGCGACGATACCGATCGTCGGCTCGCGGTTGAACAAAAAGCCGATGGAGATGCACCAGTTGCGATCGCTATGGGCGAAGTTCGCAGTGCCGTCGATCGGATCGAGGATCCAGACCGCATCGCTGGCCTCGCCGCCGCCTTCCTCGCCGATGACAGTGTCGCCGGGGAAGAGCTCCGTCAGCCGTGCGCGCAAAAAGTCTTCGACGGCACCGTCGGCGACGGTGAGCCAATCCTGCGCGCCTTTCATCGTGACGCCGAGGCTTTCCTGCCGGCCGAAATAGCCGAGCGCGATGCGCCCCGCTTCAGTGGCGAGGCCCTGGGCCGCGTAACGGCGCAGCATGAGGTCGGCCGGCGTCATGCTCAGGCAGCCTTGATCGCGACAGGGCGGCCGGTGCGGGCCGACTCGGTCGCCGCGTCGGCGAGCACCTGCGCGCGCAGCCCGTCGAGACCGGTGGGAGAGGGCGCAGCCTTGCCGCTGCAGGCATCGATGAAGGCCGCAAGCTCGGCGCGATAGGCGGCGGCATAGCGTTCGAGAAAGAAGTTCTGCACCGGATCGGCACGGAAGCCCTGGCGGGTCGCGATCTCCAGAGTCGTCTCGTGGACGTTGCCGGCCCGCAGCATGCCCTTCGCGCCATGCACTTCGACGCGCTGGTCGTAGCCGTAAGTGGCACGGCGCGAATTCGAGATCTGCGCGATGCGCCCGCTCGCCGTCTTCATGACCACAGCGGCGGTGTCGACGTCGCCGGCTTCGCCGATCGCCTTGTCCACCAGCGCCGATCCGACTGCGAAGATGACGACCGGCTCCTCGGCCAGCAGGAAGCGCGCCATGTCGAAATCGTGGATCATCATGTCGCGGAACAGGCCGCCCGAGCGTTTCACATAGTCGACCGGCGGCGGTCCGGGATCGCGCGAGATCACGCTGACGATCTCGATCTCGCCGGCCTCGCCGCTGCGCAGCCGCTTCTCCAGCGCCGCAAAGTTCGGATCGAAGCGGCGGTTGAAGCCGATCATGAGAGGCTTGCCGGATTTTTCCACCGTGGCGAGGCAGCGGCGAATGCGGTCCGAATCGAGATCGACCGGCTTCTCGCAGAACACCGCCTTGCCGGCCGAAACGGCGGCTTCGATCAGGTCGGCATGCGTGTCGGTCGGCGTGCAGATCAGGATGGCGTCGATGGCTGAATCGCCGATGATCGCATCCGCATCGGCCACTTTCGCGCCCGTCGCCTGAGCCAGCGAGGACGCAGCCTCGTTCGAGGCGTCGGCCACCGCGACGAGCCGTGCATCGCTGCGCGCCGCTACATTGAGACCGTGAATGCGCCCGATCCTGCCGGCGCCGAGAAGTCCAAACCGCATTGCCATCATCACTGCTTGACTATTCGAATAAGCATTCCATTCTCTGCGCCGCCCAGTCAAGGTCGGAGCTTGCACTTCTCGATGTCATCAACCGCCACGCAACATCGTATCGGATCGAGCGACGACACATTCGCGACACAGTTGTGCGAGCACAAGCGCTCGGTCGGCGCGATGGCGGAATTTCTTGACGGGCCGGTCCGCGCGACGGGGTTGAGTGGGAGCGAGTGATGGCGACGATCAGGCTCACGATGGCCCAGGCGCTTGTCGCCGCGATGGCCGCGCAACGGACTGTCATCGACGGGAAGGATCAGCCGCTGTTCGCCGGCGTCTGGGCGATCTTCGGGCATGGCAATGTCGCAGGCCTCGGCGAGGCGCTTTATGCCGCGCGCGACCGCCTGCCGACATTGCGCGCGCATAATGAGCAGGCGATGGCGCATGCCGCGATTGCCTTCGCGAAAACCTCGCGCCGCCGGCGCACGATGGCGGTGACGAGCTCGATCGGCCCCGGCGCGACCAATATGGTGACGGCGGCAGCCGTCGCTCACGTCAATCGCCTGCCGGTGTTGCTGCTGCCGGGCGATGTCTTCGCCGGACGCCGTCCCGATCCCGTGCTGCAGCAGATCGAGGATTTCGGCGACGGCACTGTCTCCGCCAATGATTGCTTCAGGCCCGTCTCGCGCTATTTCGATCGCATCACCAGGCCCGAGCAGATCATGCCCGCTTTCGAGCGGGCGATGCAGGTTCTGACCGACGCGGCCGAATGTGGACCCGTGACGCTTGCGCTCTGCCAGGACGTGCAAACGGAAGCCTTCGACTATCCCGACTGGTTCTTCGCCGAGCGCGTCTGGCAGCCGCGCCGTCCGCGCGCCGACGCGACGCAGATGGCGCAGGCCGCAGCGCTGCTCAAGGCCGCCAAGCGCCCGCTCGTCGTCGCTGGCGGCGGCGTTCTCTACAGCGAGGCGGAAGCCGAGCTTGCGGCCTTCTGCACCGCGCACGGCATTCCGGCGGCAGAAACGCAGGCCGGCAAGAGCGCGCTGCCGCACGACCATCCTCTTAATCTCGGCGCGATCGGCGTCACCGGCACCGGCGCCGCCAATGATGCGGCGCGGCAGGCCGATCTCGTGCTGGCGATCGGCACCCGCTTGCAGGATTTCACCACCGGCTCGCGCTCGCTGTTCGCCGATCCCGCCTGCCGGATCATCGGCCTCAATACGCAAAGCTTCGATGCCGGCAAGCATCGCGCGCAGCCGCTCGTGGCCGATGCCAAGGTCGGCCTGGCCGAGCTCGGCACCGCCCTTCAGGGCTGGACGGCACCTGCCGTCTGGACCGGGCAGGCCAGGAGTGGCCGCACGGCCTGGCTGGAAACGGCCGCGCGCTACACCGCGTCAGGCAACGAAACCTTGCCGAGCGATGCCCAGGTCATCGGCGCCGTCCAGCGCCGCAGCCGGCCAAGCGATGTCGTGCTGTGCGCGGCCGGCGGCTTGCCCGGCGAGCTGCACAAGCTGTGGCAGCCGGGCGCGCCCGGCGGCTACCACATGGAATACGGCTATTCCTGCATGGGCTACGAAATCGCCGGCGGGCTCGGCGTCAAGCTCGCCGATCCCTCGCGCGAAGTCATCGTGATGGTCGGCGACGGCTCCTATCTGATGATGAATTCCGAGATCGCCACGTCGGTAATGTTAGGGGCAAAACTCATCATCGTCGTGCTCGATAACAGAGGCTTCGGCTGCATCAACCGGCTCCAGAACGCGACCGGTGGCGCCCCTTTCAACAACCTCTTGCGCGACGCCCGTCACGAGACGCTGCCCGAGATCGACTTCGCGGCCCACGCCGCCTCGATGGGAGCGACCGCGCGCAAGGTCGCCGGTATCGCTGAGCTGGAAGCGGCGTTCGAGGAGGCGCGAGGTCATGACCGGACCAGTGTCGTCGTGATCGACACCGATCCGCTGCGCTCGACCGACGCCGGTGGCCATTGGTGGGAGGTGGCGGTGCCGGCGGTCTCCGAGCGCACCGAGGTCGAAGCCGCAAGGCGCGGCTATATCGAGGCGCTTGCGCGTCGCAATATCTGATCGAGTGAGGACGACATGCCTATCCGTATCGGCGCCAACCCCATCGGCTGGTCGAACGACGATCTCCAGGAGATCGGCGGCGACACACCGCTCGAGACCTGCCTTGCCGAGGCGCGCGAAGCCGGCTTCGAGGGCATGGAGCTCGGCCACAAATTTCCGCGCGAGCCGCAGGCCCTGAAGGCCGCGCTCGCGCCTTTCGGCATGGCCTGCATCTCCGGCTGGTATTCGGCGGAGCTCCTGAAGCGCGATGCCGACGCGGAGATGCAGCATCTGCGCCCGCATCTCGATCTCCTCAAGGCGATGGGATCATCAGTCCTCGTTTTCGCCGAGACCTCGAATGCGATCCACGGCGATCGCCGCAAGCCGCTGTCGCAGCGGCCGGTTATGAAGGCAGGCGACTGGGCGCAGTTCGGCCGCCGCATCACTGAAGTCGCCGAGCGCACGCTCGCCGAAGGCGTCAGGCTGGTCTACCATCATCACATCGGCACCATCGTCGAAAGCGCTGATGACATCGACGCCTTCATGGCGGCGACCGGCGAGGCTGCGCATCTCCTGCTCGACACCGGCCACGCCACCTGGGGCGGTGCCGATCCGGCCGCGCTGGCGCGAAAATATCGCGCCCGCATCAGCCACGTCCACGCCAAGGATGTGCGCCGGGCGGTGATGGAGCAGGCGCGCCGCGAGGACTGGAGCTTCCTCGATGCGGTGCTGGGGCAGGGCAGCGAGCTCGGTGTCTACACCGTGCCCGGCGACGGCATGGTCGATTACCCCGCCGTCTTCCGCGAACTGCCGGGCTATTCCGGCTGGATCGTCGTCGAGGCTGAGCAGGACCCGCAGAAGGCACACCCGCTGACCTATGCCAAGAAGGGTGTTGCCCATCTGAAGCAGAGCCTGAAGGCGGCTGGGCTTACCTGATTGTGGTTCTGCCCAGCCGGGCGAAGCGCCTCAGACCCAGCCGCCGTCGACGATGTAGTGCTGGGCGGTGCAGGCAGAGGCTTCGTCTGAGGCGAGGAAGAGGGTGAATTTCGCGACTTCATCAGGCACGAGCCGGCGCTTCAGGCACTGACGCTGCTGCAGCTCGGCTTCGCCTGCGGGCGTCATCCATTTCTCGAGCTGGCGCTCGGTCATGATCCATCCCGGTGCGATCGCGTTGACGCGGATGTTGAAGGGACCGTAGTCACGCGCCAGCGAGCGCGTGAGCCCGATCACGCCTGATTTGCTGGCGGTGTAGGCGGCCATGCCGCCCTGTCCGGCGATCCACGACACCGAGCCGAAATTGATGATGGCGCCCGACTTGGCCGCCTTCATGTCCGGCAACACGGCCTGTGACGCAAAGAACTGGTGCTTCAGGTTCACCGCGATGCGGTCATCCCAATATTCCGGCGTCATCTCCTCGGTCTTGTGCCGCTCGTCATGCGCGGCGTTGTTGATGAGGATGTTGATCGGCCCGTGTGCCTTGCGGGCCTCTTCGACGCCGGCGCGCAGGGCCGGGATGTCGGTCAGATCGACGCGCTGGAAATGCGCGGCCAGCCCTTGATCCGACAGCTCGCGCGCCAGGCGCTGGCCTTCGTCGACCTTGATGTCGAAGAACACGACCTTGGATTTCTGCTCCGCGAAGCGCCGCACGATCGCAGCACCAATTCCCGCTGCACCTCCGGTGATGAGCACAACCTTGCCGGCGAGGTCGGAATAGATGGCAGCCATGGGGAACCTTTCATCTTGTTATGGGCGGCGAAGCCCGCCCTGATTCTTTCGCAGGAACTTAGCCGTTCCTCTTGTGAGGTCCATATGTCAGAATTTTAGTTGCGTACCTCAAAAACTGAAGGCAGGATTGCGTTCAAAGAATAAAAGCCGTTGGGAGGTTGTGATGAGATTGCTCGGGAAGCTGGGACTCGCCGTTGCCGCATGCCTGCTTGGCGCAAATGTCGCGGCAGCCGACACCACCGTGAAATGGCTCCACATCGAGGTCAATCCGGCCCAGGTGAAGATCTGGGAGGAGGTCGCACGCAGCTATGAGGCCTCGCACCCCGGTGTGAAGGTCGAGATGCAGTTCCTCGAGAACGAGGCCTACAAGGCCAAGCTACCGACCATCCTGCAATCGAAGGACCGGCCGCACATCATCTATAGCTGGGCCGGCGGCGTCTTGAAGACGCAGGTCGATGCGGGCGTGCTGGAAGACATCACCGATTCCGTGAAGAGCGACGGCTACAGCGACACGATCGCACCGGCGGCGCTCGCCGCCTTCACGCAGAACGGCCGCGTCTTCGGACTTCCGATTTCGCTCTCGCAGGTCGGCTTCCTCTACAACAAGGATTTGATGGCCAAGGGTAATGTCGATCCAAGCAAGATCAAGACATGGGACGATCTGCTCGGCGCGGTGAAAACGCTGAAGGCCGCGGGTGTTACGCCGATTGTGGTTGGCGGTGCCGACAAATGGCCGCTGCATTTCTACTGGACGCATCTCGCTGTGCGCATCGGCGGCAAGCCGGCCTTCGATGCAGCGCTGAAGGGCGAGAATGGCGGCTTCGCCGGCGAGACCTTCCAGAAATCCGGCGAGCTGTTCAAGCAGCTGGTCGATCTGCAGCCGTTCCAGAACGGCTTCCTCGGCTTCAAGAACCCGCAGGCCGTCGGCTATTTCGGTGACGGGAAGGCCGCGATGATCCTGGCCATCTCCTCCTTCTATCACACCCAGCGCGCGCTTGCCGCCGACAAGGTCGGTCTCAGCGACGACAAGCTTGGCTGGTTCGATTTTCCGGTCGTACCCGGCGGCGGCAAGGGTGAGCCGTCAGACACGCTCGGCGGCATCACCGGCTGGCTGATCACCAAGGGCGCGCCCAAGGAAGCCACCGACTTCCTCAAGTTCTTTATCTCCAAGGACGTGCAGGCGCGGCTCGCCGCCGGCAATTTCATTGTTCCCGTCGTCAAGGGCGGCGAAGCCGGCCTCAACAGCGCCTTCATGAAGCAGATCGCAGCCAATCTGGCGAGGTCGCAGTATCACCAGAACTTCTATGACCAGAGCCTCGGCCCGTCGGTCGGGCGCGTGGTCAACGACGTCACGGCGGAGATCGCTGGTGGCAGCATGAGCCCGCAGGACGCTGCGAAGGCAATCGAAGCGGCGTACAAGCAAGGTAACTGACTGTGGCGCGACGGATCGCGATCACCTCGCCGATCAGCGTTGCCGGTGAGGCGGCTCCTCAGGTTGCGGTGCGGGGCCCGGGCTGGGACGGCCGCTTCACCGTCCTGATCCTGTTTCTGCCGCCGGCGCTGCTGCTGTTCACGCTGTTCGTGGTGCTGCCGATCGGCGAGGCGGCGTGGTACTCGGGCTTCAACTGGAACGGTTTCGGCAGGCCGACCAACTGGATCGGCTTCGACAATTATCGCTTCGTGCTCGAAACCCGCGCGTTCTGGCTCGCGCTGCGCAACAACGGACTCATCATCGCGGTCTCGCTCGCGATCCAGCTGCCGCTTGCGCTGACACTGGCCCTGATGCTGGCCGAGAAGTTCCGCGGCGCGGTGGCGCTGCGCATGCTGTTCTTCATGCCCTATATCCTGGCGGAGATCGCGACCGGCTTGATCTTCAGCTTCGTCTATGACGGTGACTACGGTCTCGTCGCATCGATCTGGCGCACCTTCGGCGCCGAGCCGCCGCACCTCCTGGCCTCGACCGATACGGCGATGCTGGCGGTGCTGATCGTCATCGTGTGGAAGTATTTCGGCTTCCATATGATGCTGTTCATCGCGGCGCTGCAGAGCCTCGACAAGAGTCTGGTCGAGGCGGCGCGAATCGACGGCGCAACGCGCTCGCAGGCGCTGCGCCATGTCGTGATCCCCTTGCTCTACCCGACCATCCGCCTCTCGGTGTTCTTCGCCATCGTCGGCTCGCTGCAGCTGTTCGATCTCGTCATGCCGCTGACGCGCGGGGGACCTGCGGATTCCTCCAACACCATGGTCAGCTTCCTCTACAACAACGGCATCTCGCGCATGCGGGTCGGCTATGGCAGCGCCATCGGCGTCATCCTGTTCGCGATCTGCGTGACCTTTGCCTTCACCTACAAGCGATGGTTCATGCGCGATGAATAGTGCCGAGACTGCCCGCGCGCCGTTCGACCCCGCAATGCTGTTCAAGGCGGCATTTCTCGGCATCGTTGCCATCTTCGTGCTGGTGCCGCTGCTTGCGACTCTGCTCGGCGGTTTCAAATCGCTCGGCGAATTGCGCGTCAATCCATTCGGCCTGCCACAACATTGGGAGTGGCAGAACTATGCGAACATCCTGTTCTCTGCCCGCTACTGGCAGCTCCTGCGCAACTCGCTGATCATCTCGACCCTCACGGTGACATTGACGCTGATCGTCGCCTCGATGGCGGCGTTCACCTTCGCCCATGTCAGGTTCTTCGGCTCGTCGATGCTGCTGAGCTATTTGACGCTCGGCCTGTTGTTTCCGGCGGCGACCGCGGTGCTGCCGCTGTTCATCAAGGTGCGCGATCTCGGCCTGCTCGATACCTATTTCGGCGTGGCGTTGCCGCAAGTGGCCTTCAGCCTCGCCATGAGCGTGCTGCTGCTGCGCCGCTTCTTCAAGGACATTCCCTATGAGCTGCTGGAGGCCGCGCTGGTCGACGGCTGCAGCTACGTCAAGTTCTTTCGTTATGTGACGCTGCCGTTGTCGCGGCCGATCCTGGCCACCGTCGGCACCATCACCTTCGTCAACAGCTGGAACGCCTATCTGCTGCCGCTGGTGATGCTCAACACCGATGCGCTCTATCCCTGGCCGCTCGGCATCATGGTTTACCAGGGCGAATATTCGTCCGAGTGGCACCTGATCCTCGCCTTCATCACGCTCACCATCCTGCCGACGATCATTCTGTTCCTGCTGGCGCAAAAGCACATCGTTGCCGGCCTCACGGCGGGCGCGGTCAAGGGATAAGCAAGACTTCACGGAGACAACAATGAGAAAAGTCGGCGTCGGAATCATCGGCTGCGGTGTCATCAGCACTGCGTACCTCAAGGCAGCGCAGCGCTTTCCAGTCATGGAGGTGAGGGCACTCGCCGACATGCGCAGCGATGTCGCCGAGCGCCAGGGCGCCGCCTTCAACTTGCCGGCGATGCGGGTCGACCAGCTGCTCAAGCGCGATGACGTCGAGATCGTCGTCAATCTCACCGTCCCGCTCGCCCACACCGATGTCAGCCTCGCGGTGCTGAACGCGGGCAAGCACGTCCATTCCGAGAAGCCGCTCGGCATCAACGTTGCGGAAGCCCGCAAGGTGATGGATCTCGCCGCGCAGAAGAACCTTCGTGTCGGCTGCGCACCCGACACGTTCCTCGGCGGCGGGCACCAGACCGCGCGCAAGCTGATCGATGACGGCGCGATCGGCACGCCCGTGGCGGGCAGCGCCTTCTTCGGCTGCCCCGGCCATGAGCGCTGGCATCCGGCGCCGGGCTTTTATTATTTGCGGGGCGGCGGGCCGATGTTGGACATGGGCCCGTATTACATCACCGATCTTGTGCAACTGCTGGGGCCCGTTGCCAGTGTGATGGGCTCGACCGCGCGCCCGAGATCCGAGCGTCTGGTCACCAGTCAGCCGATGAACGGCAGCTTCATCCCGGTCGAGGTGGCGACCCACGTCGCGGGCACACTCGAATTCGAAAGCGGGGCCGTCGTCTCGATCACGATGAGCTTCGATGTGCCGAAGCACCGCCACGCGCCGATCGAGATCTATGGCGACAAGGGCAGCATGCTGGTGCCGGACCCGAACCGCTTCGGCGGCGAAGTGCAGGTCGCCAAGACCGGCGGCGAATTTGAGACGATGCCGTTGACGCATGGTCATGTCGAAGGCGAATTCCGCTCGATCGGCGTCGCCGACATGGCCTCCGCGATCCTGAACAACCGGCCGCACCGCGCCAGCGGCGCGCTCGCCTTCCATGTGCTGGAAGTGATGGAGGCGTTCCAGACCTCGGCGGACGAGGGGCGGCGCGTCAAGATCGAAAACCGCGTCGAGCGGCCGGCGATGCTGCCGGCCGGACGTGAAACCGGACAGATCGACTGAGGGAATGAGCATGCGCAAGGCATTGATTGTATGGGGCGGCTGGCCGGGACACGATCCCGATCTCTGTGCCTCGATGATCCGCGGCTGGCTGAAGGCGGAAGGCTTCGAAGTCCGGATCGAGACCACGACCGAGGCGTTCGGCGATCCCAAGATCCACGATCTCTCGCTGATCATCCCGATCTACACCATGTCGAAGATCGAGAAGGCGGACGCGCTCAATCTCTGCGCGGCCGTGCGCAGCGGCGTCGGGCTCGCCGGTCATCATGGCGGTATGTGCGATGCCTTCCGCGATTCTGTGGACTACCAGTTCATGTGCGGCGGGCAATGGGTCGCGCATCCCGGCAACATCATCGACTACAAGGTCGACGTGACCAAGCCTGACGATCCCATCATGAAGGGCCTGAAGAGTTTTGAGCATCGTTCCGAGCAGTATTACATGCATGTCGATCCCGCTATCGAGGTGCTGGCGACGACGACCTTTACCGGCGAGCACGCGCCCTGGATCGACGGCGTGGTGATGCCGGTGGTCTGGAAGAAGCAATATGGCGCGGGCAGGGTGTTCTATTCCTCGCTCGGTCATCGCGCCTATGAGCTCGACGTACCGGAGATCCGGACATTGATGACCCGCGGCATGCTGTGGGCGGCGCGCGAATGACTGAGAGCGCGACCCAGCCCATGGCTCGCGCCACGCTCGAGGATGTCGCGCGCGCGGCGGGGGTGTCGCTCGCCACCGTCGATCGCGTCGTCAACCGGCGCGAGGGCGTGCGCGCCAAGACCGTCGCGCGTGTCGAGGCCGCGGTGGCAAAACTGGGCTATCGTGCCGACGTCGCCGCTGCGCGCCTCGCCCGCGGGCAGTCGTTTCGTTTCGCCTTCGTGCTGCCGACCGGCAGCAACAGCTTCATGACCAATTTGTCCGAGCAGGTCCAGCGCACCGCCGGCTGGCTTGCCGGCCAGCGCGGCTTCATCGACGTCCGCCACGTCGACGTGTTCGATCCGGAAGTTCTGGCCGGCGCACTGGAGGATTTGTCGCCGGTCTATCAGGGGGTCGCCGTGGTCGCGCTCGACCATCCCAAGGTCCGCGACGCGATCGACGAGCTCACCGCGCGCGGGATCGTCGTGGTGACCCTTGTATCGGACGCGCCGAGCTCGCGCCGTCTGCACTATGTCGGTATCGACAATCCGGCCGCGGGACGGACCGCGGCAACGCTGATGGGGCGCTTTCTCGCCGCTCGCGACGGCAAGGTTGCGGTCATCGCGGGATCGTTGTCGCTGCGCGATCACAGCGAGCGGCAGTTCGGCTTCCATCAGATCTTGTCCAGCGAGTATCCAAACCTGGTGACATTGCCTGTCATCGAGGGCCGTGACGACAGCGAGCGCACGCGGGAGCTGACCACCGCGCTGCTCAAACGCCATGCGGACCTGCGCGGCATCTATTGCTGCGGCGCCGGCAATCGCGGCATTGCCGAGGCACTCGAGGCCTCCGGCCGCGCGCGCGACGTGGTCTGGATCACCCATGAACTGACCCAGCATACGCGTCGCTTCCTGGTGCGCGGCACGCTCGATGCGATCATCAACCAGGATCCCGGCCACGAGGCGCGCTCCGCCGCACGGGTGCTGCTGGCGCATTGCATGGAAGAGCCGATCAGCCCCGATCAGGAGCGCATCCGCATCGACATCTTCCTGCGCGACAACCTGCCGTAACGGCCTGATGGTGTCGGCGGAGCGCTCGGGACGATGCATCGCCCGGGACTGTTCAGGCCGGCACACCCCAGCATACCAAGAGCTCCATCTTCCCAAATAGTTAGAGGCGCGATGTGCGCCCCGCCGGGCCTGGCCCGCGCGGACGATTGACAGGCAATTATTACATGTCTAAAAATATGCAAATTCATATAATTCACGGGCCGCCTGAATGGACGCGCATCCGCTCAAGCTCAAGGTCAGGTCGTATGCCGCGGAGACGCCGTTCATACGGAGCCTTGTGTTTGGCGTGGAGGACGGGGCCGTGCCGCGCTGGCAGGCCGGCGCGCATCTCCGCGTGGCGCTCCCCGATGGAGGGGACCGGCCGTATTCGCTGATGGCGTTGCCGGGCCTGCCTGGGGATGCGCTGGCGCTCGGTGTCCTGCGCGAAGAGGCTTCGAACGGCGGTTCGCAATTCATGCACGCGCTGAAGGTCGGCGATGTCGTGAAGGCGAGCGCGCCGGTCAACAATTTTCGCCTGCACGAGGGAAGCGCGCCGGCGCTGCTGTTTGCCGGCGGCATCGGCATCACGCCTGTACTGTCGATGGCGGCGGAGCTGGCGGCGCGAGGAAGTCCGTATCGCCTGCATTATGCCGGCCGTAAGCAAGGACTGCTGGCGTTCCTGCCGCAATTGCAGGAGATCTGCGCCAGGAATCTGTCTGTTCACTACGACAGCGACGAGACCCGCCTCGACATTGCAGCAGCGCTCGGCGCTTCAGGTGCAAATGCTCACATCTATGTCTGCGGCCCCTCAGGCATGATCGAGGCGGTCAAGGCCGGTGCGCTCGCCGCCGGCGTATCAGCCGATCGCATCCATTACGAGCTGTTCAAATCCGAGCAGCCGTCCTCGCCGGACCGGCCGTTCGAGGTCGAGATCAAATCGACCGGGCAGGTCGTCGGCGTCGCGGTGGGGCAGAGCATCATCCAGGCGCTGGAGGCGGCGGGGCTCGACGTTCTCTACGACTGCCAGCGCGGCGATTGCGGCATCTGCCAATGCGGCGTGATCGATGGCGTGCCTGATCACCGCGACGTCATTCTCAGCGACGAGGAGAGGGCGTGCAACAAGGTCATGCAGATCTGTGTGTCGCGCGCCAAGTCCGAACGTCTGGTGCTGGATTTGTGAGGGGAGCCATGACGAAATACGGAAGGAATGCCCAAGCGATTGCCGCGCTGGTGCGCGAGGCCGAGGTGCACCGCGACGTCTATGTCGACCCTGAAATCTTCGAGCTCGAGATGGAGCACCTGTTTCCGAACAGCTGGATCTATGTCGGCCATGCCAGCCAGCTGGCCAATTCAGGCGATTTCATCACTGCCACCATCGGCCGGCAGCCGGTCATGACCAGCCGCCACAGCGACGGCTCCATCCACGTCTTCTACAATCGCTGCCCGCACAAGGGCGTGAAGATCGCCTCTGAGCCCTGCGGCAACACCGGAAAATTCTTTCGCTGTCCCTATCATGCCTGGTCCTTCAAGACCGATGGCTCGCTGCTCGCGATTCCCTTGAAGAAGGGCTACGAGAGCACCGGCTTCGGCGACACCCAGGCCAATGAGGGGCTGTCGAAGGTCGAAAACGTCGTCATCTACCGCGATTTCATCTTCGCCCGCCTCAGCGATAATGGCGTGTCGTTCGAGGATTATTTCGGCGAGAGCCTCTCGACCATCGACAACATGGTCGACCGCTCGCCGGAGGGAAAGCTCGCAGTCCAGGCGACGCCGATCCGCTACATGCACAGCTGCAATTGGAAGATGCTGGTCGAGAACCAGACCGACACCTGCCATCCCATGGTGGCGCATGAGAGCTCGGCCGGCACCGCGGTCAAGGTCTGGAAGCGCGAGCAGGGGGATGCCACGGAGACGCCGATGGCGGTGCAGCTCTACGGGCCCTTCATGAGCCCGTACGAGTTCTACGAGCAGAGCGGCATCAGGATCTGGCCGAACGGCCACGGTCACACCGGCGTCGCCAACTCCATCCATTCGAACTATCAGGATGTCCCCGGCTATCTCGACCAGATGGTTGCGGCCTATGGCGAGCAGCGGGCGCACGAGATCCTCGGCGAGGTCAGACACAATACCGTCTATTTCCCGAACATCATGGTCAAGGGCGCGGTGCAGATCCTGCGCAACTTCATCCCCGTAGCGGTCGACAAGACGCTGGTCGAGAGCTGGGTCTATCGCCTGGTCGGCGCGCCCGACAAGCTCTACGAGCGGGCCCTGATGTACAACCGCTTCATCAACGCGCCCACTTCGATCGTCGGCCACGACGATCTCGAAATGTACGAGCGAGCGCAGGAAGGGCTGAAGTCGAACGGCAATCAATGGGTCAATCTGCGGCGGCTCTACGACGATCATGAGGAGCATGATGTCACGGCCGTCATCAACGGCACGTCGGAGCGGCAGATGCGAAACCAGTTCCATGCCTGGGCGAAATTCATGACCATGGACATGGACAAGCGCATCGAGGCCGCGGAATGATCAGCGAGAGGGACGTTACGGACTTCATCTACCGCGAGGCTGAGCTGCTCGACACCATGCAGTGGCAGGCCTGGCTCGAACTGTTTCATCCCGAGGGGCGCTACTGGATGCCGTTGGAATGGCAGCAGCAGGATCCGGTGCTGCAGCCGTCCTTGATGTACGAGGACCTGCTGCTCCTGAAGGTTCGCGTCGAGCGGCTGGCCGGCGAGCGCACCTTCAGCCAGAAGCCGAAGAGCCGCTGTCATCATCTGCTCCAGGCGCCCAGGATCGTGGCGTGCGATCCTGAAGCCGGCGTGTTCAAGGCGCGGACGTCCTACATCTACACCGAGACCCGCGGTGATACGCTGGAGTGTTATTCGGGATGGGCCTCGCACGATCTCGTAGAGGTCGGCGATGCCCTGAAGATCAAGCTCAAGCGGATCGATCTCGTCAATTTCGATGCGCCGTTCGGCAATATCCAGCTTTTCATGTGAGACTGCTTTGACCCCTGCGACCTCAGTCTATGACCGCTTTCGCGAGACCGCGCTGCGCCGGGGTGAGGCGGGCTTCCTCAACGTGCTGCCGGAGACCGCCGAGATCTACGGCATCGCCGCGGGCGAGATCTCCTACCGCGCGATGCTCGACCGGGTCGAACGCCGGCGCGCGGCCTTTGTAGAGCGCGGCTACGGCGAAGGTCACCGGGTCGGGCTGCTGCTGCAGAACCGGCCCGTCTTCATCGAGCTGTGGTTCGCCCTCAATGCGCTCGGTGTCTCCGTGGTGCCGATCAATCCGGACCTGCGCCTCAGTGAGCTCGAATACATCATCGCGCATTCCGAGATGAACGCGGCCTTCGTCCTCGCCGAGCGGCGCGAGGAGGTCGGGGCGGCGGCACGCCAGGCCGGCCGGCCGATCCCTGTCGTGACCGATCAGGACGACGTTCCCGCGCCCTTCGGCGGCGCGCGGCCAGCGAGCGCGGGCGACGGCTGGAGCGAATGCGCGCTTCTCTATACATCAGGCACGACGGGGCAGCCCAAGGGCTGCGTGCTCACCAACACCTATTTCCTGCATTCCGGCAACTGGTATCGCGACGTCGGCGGGCTGATCGACCTCGGGGACGATGGCGAGCGCATGATCACGCCGCTGCCGTTGTTCCACATGAATGCGATGGCGGTGTCGCTGATGGCGATGCTCTCGGTCGGCGGCTGCCTGACCATGCTCGATCGCTTTCATCCGCGTTCCTGGTGGGCCTCGGTGCGCGACAGCCGCGCCACCTGCCTGCATTATCTCGGCGTCATGCCCTCGATGCTGATGAGCGCGCCGCCATCGGACCAGGACCGGGCGCATAGCGTGCGCTTCGGCTTCGGCGCCGGCGTCGACAAGCTGCTGCATGCACCGTTCGAGCAGCGCTTCGGCTTTCCGCTGCTGGAGGCCTGGGCGATGACCGAGACCGGCAGCGGCGGCGTCATCGCCGCCAATGTCGAGCCGCGCAAGATTGGCACCAGCTGCTTTGGTCGTCCGGCCCCCGAGGTGGAGGTTCGGATCGTGGATGATGCCGGCAACGATGCTCCAAACGACGTCCCCGGCGAGCTCCTGGTGCGGCGGGCCGGCGCCGATCCACGTTACGGCTTCTTCCGCGAATATCTGAAGAATCCGGAAGCCACTGCTGAGGCATGGGCCGGCGGCTGGCTGCACACCGGCGACGTCGTGTTGCGCGATGCCGATGGCGATCTGCACTTCGTCGATCGCAAGAAGAACGTGATCCGCCGCTCCGGCGAGAACATCGCCGCGGTCGAGGTCGAATCCGTGCTCAACCGCCATCCCGCGATCCGGCAGGCTGCCGTTACGGCGACGCCCGATCAGCTGCGCGGCGACGAGGTCGCGGCGGTGATCATCGCAGAACACAGCGGCGCCGACCGTGCGCTCGCCGAACAGATCGTGCGCTGGAGCCTGGAGCAGATGGCCTATTACAAGGCGCCGGGCTGGATCGCTTTCGTCGATAGCCTGCCGCTGACGGCAACCGAGAAAATCCAGCGCGGCAGCCTGAAGGATTTTGTCGCGAAGCTGATGCGTGAGGGCGCGTTCTTCGACCTTCGCGACCTCAAGAAGCGGCAGATCTGATCATGGGCGAGCAGCGCACCACACTCATCACCGGCGGCAATTCCGGAATCGGCGAGGCGCTGGCGAAGAAGCTGGTCGCGCGCGGCGAGCGCGTGGTCTCGGTCGGGCTGGAGCAGCCGACATGGACGCATGAGCTGCTCGCGGCCTACCGCGCCGATCTCTCCGATCTCGAGGAGACGCGCGCGGTCGCGCAAGAGATTTGCCGCGATCACGCCATCGATCGCCTCGTGCACAATGCCGGCGTGATCCTGCCGAACCTGCTGCCCGATGCGAGGCCGGAAGACATTTTGATGCTGGCGCAGCTGCATCTGGGTGCGCCGATGCTGCTGACCCAGGCGGCGCTGGAGGGGATGCTGGCGCGCCGCTTCGGGCGCATCGTGTTCGTCTCGTCGCGCGCGGCGATGGGCGCCGCGACCCGCTCGGCCTATTCGGCCACCAAGGCCGGCGTGCACGGCATGGCCCGGACCTGGGCACTGGAGCTTGCCGCTGGTGGCATCACCGTGAATGTGGTGGCGCCGGGGCCGATCCTCACCGACAATTTCTGGGGCATCATCCCGAAGGACTCCGAGCAGCAGGAGCGGATGGCGCGCAACGTCCCCGTCGGGCGGCTCGGCTCCCGCGAGGATGTCGCGCACGCCATCTCGTTCTTCCTCGACGAGCGCTCGGACTTCGTCACCGGCCAGGTGCTCTATGTCTGCGGCGGCACCAGCCTCGTCGGGCTGGGGCCCTAAAAGGCCGTGAGACCAGGCTCGATTTTTTGCGGCGACGCCGAAGCTAGACGACAGTGAATGGCATAAAAACGATTGCGCAAACGTTTTCGTGTGACATAATCCTCCAAAACTTGGGTTGTTCAACAAAGCCCAGGCACGGGAGGGGACGTGGCGACCATCGCCGATGTAGCCCGCAAAGCGGGCGTTTCGGTCTCGACCGTTTCACATGTCGTGAACGGTACGCGGCGGGTTGCGCCGGACACGGCACGCGCCGTGGAAGCGGCGATCGCCTCCTTGAGTTACCGCCCCAACATCATGGCGCGCAGCCTGAAGGCCGCGTCGACCCGTTCGGTCGGCATCGCCATCTCTTCAATCTCCAATCCCTATTTCAGCGACATCATCTGCGCGATCGAAACCGAGTGTGCGCGCCTCGGCATGATGGTGTTTCTGTCCGATACCGAGGACGACCCGGAGCGTGAGCTCGAGGTCGTCATGGCGCTGCATCAACGGCGCGTCGACGGCATCATCCTCGCGCCGAGTCCCGATCCCGATCGCCGCACGCTCGCCTATCTGCGCGACGTCGGGCTGCCCTGTGTGCTTGTCGATCGCATGCCCGACCCGACCTTCGATCAGGTCGGCATCAACAACCGCGAGGCGATGCGCAATCTCGTCGCGCGGGTCGCCGCGCACGGTCACCGCCGCATCGGCTATGTCGGCGGCAATCCCGGCTTCGCGACCACGCTCGCGCGCATTGCCGGCTATCGCGAGGGCCTGGCCGGCGCCGGCGGCGCGATCGACGAACGCCTTCTGGTGACCGGCAGTGCGACGACGAACAGCGCGATGCAGGCGGCGGAGCGGCTCCTTGATCTCGATCAGCCGCCGACCGCCTTGGTCGGTGGCAACAATCTCGCGACGATCGGCATCATGAAGGCCATCCATAGGCGCGGATTGCGGGTGCCGAAGGATATCTCGATCGTCGGCTTCGACGATTTCGAATGGGCCGATTGCTTTGAGCCGCGCCTGACGCTGGTCGCGCAGCCCTGCGCCGAGATCGGCCGGCGCGCTGCCTTCCTGCTCATGGAGCGCATCGCCGCGCCGCAAGGGGCGCGGCGTTCCATTCAACTCGACGCTGTTATCATCGAGCGCGAATCTTGCGGGAGGCCCAAATGAACACGGGCTCTCACACCCCGTTGCTCGCCATGCGCGGCATCGTCAAGAGCTTTGGCGGCGCGCAGGCGCTGCGCGGCGTCGATTTCGATCTCGAAAGCGGGGAAATCCACGCGCTGCTTGGCGAGAACGGCGCGGGCAAGTCGACCCTGATGAATGTTCTCTCCGGCGTGATCGCGCCGGATCAGGGCGAGATCCGCGTCGACGGGGCCGCCGTCCGCTTCACCGATCCACGCGCCGCGCAGGCCGCGGGGGTTGCGACGATCTTCCAGGAGCTCGATCTCGTCCCGAGCCTCGACGTAACCGCCAACCTGTTCCTCGGCCGAGAGCTAACGCGGGCCGGCGTGCTCGATGGCGGCGCGATGCGTCGCGCGGCGCGGGCGCGGCTTGATGAGATCGGATTCGATGTGGATGTCGATCAGCCCGTCGGTGAATTGTCGGTCGGCAGGCGGCAGATCGTCGCGATCGCCAAGGCCCTGACCTACGCGTCGCGAATTCTCGTGATGGACGAGCCGACGGCCGCGTTGACCGCCGCGGAGGTGCAGCGGTTGTTTCATGTGATGCGCGAGATCGCACGGCGCGGGGTCGGCATCGTCTATATCTCGCATCGGCTCGAAGAGGTGCCGCGCGTCGCCGACCGCGTGACGATCTTGCGCGACGGCAGGATCGCAGGGACGGCGCCGCCGACCGCTCCGCAATCCGATCTCGTGGCGTTGCTCGTCGGACGGCCGCTCGCAGAGCTCTATCCGCGCCGCAGCGGCGCATTCGGTCGCCGTGTGCTGCATCTGGAGCGGGCCGCCTATCGCCCGCGCCGGCCCAAGGCCGGCTGGCGTGCGCCGCGCGAGGTCTCGCTCGAGGTGCGCGCCGGCGAGGTCGTCGGCTTGGCCGGCATCATGGGAGCGGGACGGACCGAGCTGCTCTCTACACTCTATGGCGCGGGCGGTCCCGGCGCCTGGTCGGGCCGCGTCGAGGTCGGGGAGAGGCCGGCCAGGCTGACCTCTATAGCGGAGGCGCGCCGCGCCGGCGTCGCCTTTGTCAGCGATGATCGCCGCGGCGCCGGCTTGATGTTGCGCGACAGCGTCGAACGCAATCTCGTCGCCTCGGTGCTGCGGCGCGTGTCGCCGTTCTTTCTGATGTCGCAGGTGCGCCAGGCGAGACTCGCCCGTCAGGCGATCAAGGCGTTCGACGTGCGGCCGCCGCGGCCTGAGCTTGCGGTCGGCGCCCTCTCCGGAGGCAACCAGCAGAAAGTCGCGCTTGCCAAGGAGGTGCTCGGCGAGCCGCGCCTGCTTCTGCTCGATGAGCCGACGCGCGGCGTGGATGTCGGCGCAAAGGGCGAAATCTATGCCCGCATTCGCGAGCTCGCCGCGCAAGGCGTCGGCATTCTCGTCGCCTCAAGCGAAATGCCCGAACTGATCGGCCTGTGCGATCGTATCGTCGTGCTGAGGGGTGGGCGTACGGTAGCCGAATTTCCCGCCGGCGCCGCGGAGGACGACATCCTCGCGGTGGCCGAATCCAGTCAGGACGATAGCGATGAATGACGCCGCAACACTCTTGAAATCCGCACCCGCACGGTCCACGCCGAGGCGCCGTCTTGATTTCTTCGCGATCGCGGTCCGTTTTCAGAGCGTCATCGGCCTCATCCTCGTTGCGATCGGCGGCGTCATCTTCTCGCCGCGGCGGCACGGCTCCATCCTGTTCCTGGCGCCTGATAACATCGCGAACATCGTGCGGGCGATTTCCGAGACCGGCATCATCGCCGTCGGCATGACCTTCGTCATCATCACCGCAGGCATCGATCTGTCGGTCGGCGCGCTGCTCAGCCTGTGCAGTGTGCTTACCGCCACGATCATGACGACCTGGGGCTGGGGACTTGTTCCGACCCTGCTGTTCGTCATGATCTGCGGCGCTCTGTTCGGTTGCGCGCAGGGCGCGATCTCGACCCGATTCCGCCTCGAGGCTTTCATCGTGACGCTGGCGGGCCTGCAGGTCGCACGCGGCCTGGCGCTGGTGATCTCCAACAACCAGTACATCAATATCTCCTACGGCAATGGTCCAGGTCTTGCGCCGCCGATCTTCTCGGTGCTGGGTGATCGTCTGTTCGACAACACGGTTCCGGTCGCAACCCTGGTCTTTCTCGTCGTCGCGATCGTGGCCATTTTCGTGCTGAACTTCACGCGCTTTGGCCGCTATGTCTTCGCGGTCGGCGGCAATGAGCGGGCGGCGCGGCTTTCCGGCGTGCCAGTCACGCTGGTCAAGATCTCGGTCTATGCGATTACGGGTCTGGTGTCGGCCATCGCCGGCATCGTCCACGCCGGCCAGTTCAATTTCGGCAGCGCCAATGATGGTACAGGTTACGAATTGACCGCGATCGCGGCGGTGGTGATCGGCGGCACCAGCCTGTTCGGCGGCGCCGGCTCGATGATCGGCACGATCGCAGGTGCGATCATGCTCGGTGCATTGGCCAACATCCTTCAGCTCAACAACATCAATGCGGCGCTGCAGCTGCTCGCGACCGGCGCGATCATCGTCGTGGCCGCGGTTCTTCAATCTCTCGTTCGTCGCCGCGAGGGATTGGGTCGTTGACCCCAATGGCGACGCAAAGGCTGGGACGTAAAGATCTGGCGGTGGCCAGCGGCCGCCGGCAAGCGACCGCCGGTAGTGGCGGAATGTTCAAGGCAAAACAGGGGAGTGAATCATGCGACGCGCATCTACCAAGTCAAGGTTATGGTCCAATCTGATGCTGGGCGCCGGCACCGCGGCGCTCCTCGCCGGTGCAGCGCAGGCCGCACCGCTGGTCAAGGAGTGCGGCAAGACCGGGGAGTTTGTCATCGGCTTCTCGCAGGCCAACAATGCCGAGCCCTATCGCCAGCATGTCAACGATCAGCTCACCGCTGCGGCGAAGAAAGTGCCGCAATTCAAGCTGCAGATCGCCGACGGCGCCGGCAACGTGAACACGCAGACCTCGCAGATGGACAATTTCATCACCCAGAAGGTCGACCTGATCCTGATCTCGCCGTTCGAGGCCGCGCCGCTGACGCCGGTCGTCGCGCGGGCCATGAAGGCCGGCATTCCCGTCATCGAACTCGACCGCAAGACGGTCGGCGAGCCCGGCAAGGACTATACGGCCTTCATCGGCGGCGATAATTTCAAGATCGCCGAGGAGGCGGGCAAATACGTCGCCGACAAGCTCCTTCCGCAAGGCGGCGAAGTGGCTGTGCTCCAGGGCCTGCCGAGCTCGACGCCCGCCGTCGAACGGCTCAACGGCTTCAAGTCCGGCGTGAAGGACAATCCGAAGGTCCAGGTCGTCGCCGAGCAGGCCGCCGACTGGTTGCCGGACAAGGCGCAGACCGCGTTCGCCGCGATGCTCCAGGCCCATCCGAACATCAAGGCGGTCTATGCGAGCAACGACATGATGGCGGCCGGTGCGCGCCTCGCGGCCAAGGGCGCCGGCAAGCTCGATCAGGTGAAGATCCTCGGCACCGACGGCTTGCCCGGACCTGCTGGCGGCATCCGCGCGGTGGCGGAAGGCGAGTGGGCCGCCACCTTCACCTATCCGACCGGAGGCCCGGAGGCGATCGACATGGCAAAGTCAATCCTGCTCGATTGCGCCGAGAAGGTGCCGACCGTGGTGACCGTGCCGACCACCGCGATTACGCCCGACAACGCGAAGCAGCTAATGCAGAACTGAACATTGCTCAGTGGGCGCGGCCGGTGGCCGCCGCGCCCGCACGGCGCTTTTCGTCAACGCCGCCGTCACCTGCTAGCTAGAGGAGAGAGCCCCGAGCGCTCCGCCATAGCCGAGGCTTTGCCTCGGCGTTTCTTCGAATGAGCCCGCGGCGTGATCTAAGCGCACCAGTCAAATCTGGTTCTGCTTGATATTCTCGACCATCTTGGCCAGCACGCGCGCGCAGACCTCGATGTCGTCAGGGTCGATGCCCTCGATCAGCCTGTCGTAATTGTTCGCCATGATCGGCCAGATCTTGCGCAGCAGCGCCTCGCCGTCAGGCGTCAGCCCGACGACGCGGCGGCGCTGGTCTTCTTCGGCGATCTCGCGCTTGACGAGGCCCGACGACACCATGGACTCGACCATGCGGCTCGCGGTCGACTGCTCGGTCACCGCGAGCACGGCGACCTCGTTGACCGTCAGGGTCTTGTAGATGAACAGCACCGACAGCGTCCGGAACACGACGTTGTTGATGCCGTGCTCGCTGAGGTCGCGGTTCTGGTCGAGGTTCCAGCGATTGGCGAGCCGGTTGAATAGATAGGGGATGTAGCTCTGCAGCTGGTCCCGCGTCCGCGGCGGACCCGACTTCCATCGGCTCTTGGATTCTCTGGCCATTATCTCTTGCGACTTTGCTTCTTGCTCTCGGCATCAAGTTTCGAAGAAAGCGATTTCAGCACCGACAGCGCGTTGTCGAGCTCCCGGGCCGACATGTTCTCGAACCGTTTGGCGAGAAGCTTCTTGTGCACGTCGGCCGCCTTCCTGAACAGCGCTTCGCCCTTCGGCGTCAGGCGCACGATGAAGGAGCGCCGGTCCTCGCTGGACATTTCCCGGCTGATGAGATCGTCCGCGAGCAGGCGCTGCACCAGGCCGGAGACATTGCCGCCGGTGACCTTCAAATTCTGGGACAGCTGCCCGAGCGCAAGGCCATCGCGGTAGCGATCCAGCTGGGCCAGCACGTCGAACTTCGCCAGCGACAGGCCGAACTCGGCGTTCAGCACCGAATTGAGCGAGGCAAACAGCTCGCCATGCAACGACAGCAATTGCAGCCAGAGCCGGGTCTCGATCTGCCCAGGGACGGGAACAATGTTCTCTTTGAGTGCTGCCGGCATCGCATGACCATTGAGGACAGAATGTCTCGTCGAGCTTAAGGGGATTATCGCGGATTTGTCGCTCCGATGAACGACTTGAGAATCGTAGTCAAGCCGCCTGATCCTGACGTCCCCGCGGGCGAACGGCAATCCAATCCTGCATCCTGCGCGGTTTGAATCATGCAAAGGTCTTGATGGTCTGGATCACGCCGTCGAGCGCCGTGCCGGCGCTGTCCTTCAGCGCGGCCTCGCGCAGGCGGCGAGCCCAGTCGGCGGCATCCTCGCGGCGCTCGATCAGCTTGATCGCAGCCAGCGTCTTGTCGAACTTCGACAGGCCCCGGCTGTGGGTATCGGAATAGCCCTTGACCAGGCGGCGGCATTGCAGGATCTCGACGCCGAGCTGGTAATTTGTGCCGACCGCCCCTAGCGCGGCCTTCAGCCAGGCATCCCGGTGCGCCGTCTCGATAGCGTGACGCAGCGAGCGACGGCGCAGGCCGCGCATGCCGCCGACGACATAGAGCACCAGGAACCAGGGCAACGAATAGGTCCGCACCCGCCGCCCTTTGTTGACGCGGCGATCGAGCCAGCCGACGAGGCGTGGCCGCGTGCCGAGCCAGCGGCCAAAGCCGGCAGGCAGCATGCCCATCACTTCCTCCATGCGGGGATGCATGAATTCGGTGGTGTGGAGCACCTGTCCGTCCGTCATCTCGAGCTCGCTCTCGATGCGCGCGCGGCGGCCGGCGCGGGTCTTGAGATCGGCGACGCGGATCACGTCGTCATAGCTCATCGCGTTGGCGAGATACTTTGCCGCGGCCTCCGTAAAGGCATAGGCGTGCGCGCCGCCGCCGGCGTTGCGGTCGGCCGCGTGCAGCTCCTTGAGGATGTCGAGATATTCGGCGCCATAGGCGACGTCCTGGAAGTCGACGACCTTTCTCAAGCCGGCGCGCGCCATGGGAAGCGCTGAAACAGGAAGTTCCTGATTCAATCTCGCAATGAGCGCGCCGAGTTGCGGACCGGGCGTTGCTGAGAAGGGCGTCTTATTGGCCGGCTCGGCTTGCGCCGGTGCTGCTGGCTCGGCCGGGCCGGTCTTGACGCGCTCGAAGGCGGCCTCGAAGGTCTCGACGCTGGCCTTGGCGCCCTTGCCGCCGGCGCGGATCACGTCGAGATAGCTGTCGCGGCTGAACGGCAGCACATCGGACGCGGCGAGCGCGCCGAACATCGCCGCCGAGATGACGCTGCCATGGGCGATCGCCAGCGCATTGAGGTCGAAGATGATCTCGGTCTTCGCCGCAATGCCGATGGCGCCGGTGACGGCGCCGCTGTCGGCGATGCCGTTGCCCGGCGCGATCTTCTCGCCGACCGCGAACGAGCGGTGGTTGGACGCGATCAGCGTGGTACGGTCAGGCGTCACCAGGCCGCGCAGGATCGACCGACCCGCCTCCATGAACTCCGCCGCCATCACCACGTCGACATCGCCGGGGGTCGGCATCAGCGACAGGATCGGCTTGCGGCCATCGAGCGGCGTCATCGCCTCGATATAGTAGATCGTGGCGCCGGTGCGCTGGGCGACACCGGGCACCGAGGTCGATTGCGCGACCCAGCCATGGTTCTCGGCGAGCTGCACGATCCAGTCAGTCAGCACGCCGCCGCCCTGGCCGCCCATCGCAACGATCGCAATGGAGATCGGCCGCTCGGTTGCTTCACCTGAAGCGGGCAGGGCCAGCCGGACCGTCTCGTCCCTCATACCAGTGCCTCGAGTGCCGGCCGCCGGCGGTCGCGCCGGCGCTGCAGCCAGCCGATCACGCTCATCGCGATCTTCGACTTGAACTTGTCCCAATGGCTCGGATTGTGGATGACGTCGGCGCGATAGAACGACGGGCAGAGCACCGCGGCCTCGGAGACCTCGCCGCAATTGCCGCAGCCGACGCAGGAATTGTCGATCGCCGCGACGGGATCATCGCGCAAGGGATCGTCGAGCTGCTTCACCGACAGCGACGGGCAGCCGGAGAGCCGGATGCAGGCATGGTCGCCGGTGCAGACGTCCTCGTCGACACCAAAGCGCTCCTTGACGATGCGCACGCCGTCCTTGATCGCCTTGCTCATCTGCGGCTTCACACGGCGCTGCTTGTTCAGCATGCATTCGGAGGAGGCGACGATGACCTTGGGACCTTCCTCCTTGGTGGTCAGCGCCTCCTTCAGCGTGTCGCGCATCTTGCCGACATCATAGGTGCGATCGAGCTGGCGCACCCATTGGCCGCCGATGCCCTTCACCGCCTGCACGATCGAATTGTTGGTCTTGCGCCGCTTGTTGACCGCGCGCGAGGACAGGATGTCCTGACCGCCGGTCGCCGAGGTGTAGTAGTTGTCGACGATGACGAAGACGCCGTCATGCTTGTTGAACACGGCATTGCCGATGCCGCTGGTCAGCCCGTTGTGCCAGAAGCCGCCGTCGCCCATCACCGCGATCGAGCGCTTGTCGGCCTTGACGTTGAAGGCCGAGGTCGAGGCCGGGCCGAGGCCGAAGCCCATCGTGGTCGCGCCGATGTTGAACGGCGGCAGGATCGAGAACAGATGGCAGCCGATATCGGCCGAGACGTGATGCTGGCCGAGCTCTTCCTCGACCAGCTTCATCGCGGCGAAGATCGGCCGCTCCGGGCAGCCGGTGCAGAGCCCGGGCGGGCGCGCCGGCACCACCTGCTTGAGCTTCTCGACCGCGGGGTGATTGAGCACGGGCGCGGCATCGGGCGCCGGCGGCCGGTTGCCCAGCAGCCGCGGCTCGGTCTTCTCCAGGAACTCCCTGACGCCGCCGAGCAGCACCTGAGCCGTGTAATCGCCGCCCATCGGCAGCACGTCCTTGCCATGGACGCGCGCCTGGATGTCCCTGCGCCGCAGCACCGTGTTGATGGCCTGTTCCAGATATTCCGGCTGGCCCTCTTCGACGACGAGTACCGCGTCCTTGCCGGCGCAGAATTCCGCAACCTCCGTGTCGATCACGGGGTAGGTGACGTTCATGACGTAGAGCGCCACTTGCGTATTGCCATAGGCGTCCGACAGCCCGAGATATTGCAGCGCGCGGATGACATTGTTGTACATGCCGCCCTGCATGATGATGCCGACCTTGCCCTCCTTCGGCCCCATCCACTCATTGAGCTTGTTGTCCCTGATAAAGCCGATGGCCGCGGGCATCCGCGTCTTGATCTTCTCCTGCTCGTGCTCATAGGCCGCCGGCGGCAGCACGATGCGATTGACGTCGCGCTTGGGATTGTTGAGCGCGTCCTTGATGGTATGCGCCGGCCTGACATTGTCCTTGCAGGCGAAGCTGCCGTGCATGTGACAGGCGCGGACGCGCACCTCCAGCATCACGGGCGTGTTCGAGAATTCCGAGAGCTCAAAGCCCTTCTCGATCAGGTTGACGATGCATTCATGGTCGGGGCGGGGATCGAGCAGCCACATCTGCGACTTCATCGCAAACGCGTGCGTGCGCTCCTGCATGATGGAGGAGCCCTCGCCATAATCCTCGCCGACGATGATCATGGTGCCGCCGGTGACGCCGCCCGAGGCGAGATTGGCGAGCGCGTCCGAGGCGACGTTGGTGCCGACGGTGGATTTCCACGCCACTGCGCCCCGCAGCGGATACATCACCGAAGCGGACAGCATTGCCGCCGCGGCGGCTTCATTGGCGGAGCTCTGGAACACCACGCCGAGATCGTCGAGCACGTCCTTGGCGTCGGCGAGCACGTCCATCAGATGCGAGATCGGCGAGCCCTGGTAGCCGCCGACATAGGCGACGCCCGATTGCAGCAGCGCCTTGGTGATGGCGAGGATGCCTTCGCCGCGAAAGGTGTCGCCATCGCCGAGCCGGAGATCCTCGACTTCGCGAGCAAAGGAACGTTCAGCCATTGCACCCTCCAGAAATATGCGATAGCATACGTTTACATGTGAAGTAAGTCAACGCGCGCCATGCGACCACGCCTGCGGATCTGCACTTCCGGCGGGCGGTCATGAGCGAGCCGACAGGGTAGGGCCGATGCTGAAGCTGCCTCGCTTTAGAGCCGCCGCCGTCCAGGCTTCACCAGTCTATCTCAATGCGAGCGCGACCGTCGACAAGGCGGCCTCACTGGTGCGTGAGGCGGCGGCCAATGGCGCCCGGCTGGTCGCGTTCCCCGAAGTGTTCGTACCCGGCTATCCCTACTGGAACTGGATCACCGATCCCGTCACCGGCAGTGCGTGGTTCGAGAAGCTTGCCAAGGTCTCGGTGCTGGTGCCGGGGCCCGAGGTCGACATCGTCCGGAAGGCCGCGCGCGACGCCGGCTGTTACGTTGTCCTTGGCGTCAACGAGCGCAGCCCGGTCTCGCTCGGCGCGATCTATAACACCCTGGTGTTCATCGGGCCCGATGGCGCGTTGCTCGGTAAGCACCGCAAGCTGGTGCCGACCTGGGCAGAGAAGCTGACCTGGACCGGCGGTGACGGCTCGAGCCTGCGCGTCTATGATACCGAAATCGGGCGTCTCGGCGGCCTTGCCTGCGGCGAGAACACCAACACGCTCGCGCGCTTTGCGCTACTCGGCCAGGGTGAGCTCGTGCATGTCGCCAGCTACATCTCGCTTCCCGTCGCGCCGCCGGATTACGATATGGCGGAGGCGATCAAGCTGCGCGCCATCGCCCATTCCTTCGAAGGCAAGATCTTTACCATCGTCTCCTGTTCGACCGTATCGGAAGAGATCATCGCGGCGATGGAATCAGTCGTTCCCGACGCGCGCGCACGTTTGCAGCGCAAGTCCAGCGCCTTCTCCGGCATCATCGGCCCTGACGGTCGCGTGGTCGGCACGCCGCTGATCGACGACGAAGGCATCGTCTATGCCGACATCGACCTCGATCGCTGCATCCAGCCGAAGCAGATGCACGACATCGTCGGGCACTACAACCGGTTCGACGTGTTTGATCTGCGGGTCAACAGGCGCCCCCTGGCGCCGCTAGGCCTTGCAGGCGAGGGCGATGCCCTGGAGCAGGGCTTTATGCCGATCCCGCTGAGATCGGAATGATGATGAGATTGAGCCCGGCTGCAAACCGCAACGAAGGTGCGCTCCCGCCCCCGCCTGCGGGGGAGGGTTGGGGAGAGGGTGTCTCCTCTCGCGAGAACCCCCAAGAGGAGAGAACCCTCACCCGGCGCTACGCGCCGACCTCTCCCGCAAGCGGGAGAGGTGAAGCGCCCGCGGCTCCCATCCCTTCAATCAATTCACTTTGCTCTAGCTGAAGCGACACGACTTGGAGGACAGCATGCGCGAGAACGTGATCGGCCGGGCCAATGTCGAGGACACCCCCGAGCTGAAGGCCTATTACAAGGATCTCGAAAAGTATGAAGCCGGCGCGCTGTGGACGGTCGCCAACAAGATCGAGCCGTGGGCGCCGCAATCGGCCTCGGTCCCCGTGCTCTGGCGCTACAAGGATCTGCGCGAGCATGTGCTGCGCTCGGTCGAGCTGGTCTCGCCGGAGAAGGCGGGCCGGCGGGTGATCTACCTCAACAATCCCGGAAGGCGCGACGTGTCGGCCGCGGTCGGCTGGCTCTATTCGGGATTGCAGGTGATGCATCCCGGCGAGGTCGCCACCGCCCATGCTCACTCGGCTTCCGCCTTGCGCTTCATCATGGAAGGCGCGGGTGCCTACACCATCGTCGACGGTCACAAGATGACGCTGGGCGCGCGGGATTTCGTGCTGACGCCGAACGGCACCTGGCACGAGCATGGCGTCGAGGCGGGCGGCTCGGTCTGCATCTGGCAGGATGGCCTCGACATCCCGCTGGTCAACGCGCTCGAAGCCAATTTCTTCGTCGTGCATCCCAAGATCCAGCAGGAAGAGTCAGGCTATCCCGTCGACGACATGACCAAGACCTGGGGCAATCCCGGTCTGCGGCCAGCCGGCTCGAAATGGTCGAAGGGCTATTCGCCGATGTTCAAATATGAGTGGGAGCCGACCTACGAGTCCTTGCAGAAATACGCCGCCGCGACCGAGGGCTCGCCCTACGACGGCACGCTCATGAACTACGTCAACCCCATCACCGGCGGCCATGTCATGCAGACCATCGGCGCCAGCATGCAATTGCTGCGGCCCGGCGAGAAAACAAGATCGCACCGGCACACCGGCAGCTTCCTCTACCAGGTCGCCAAGGGACGCGGCTATTCCATCATCGGCGGCAAGCGGCTCGAATGGGAGGAACGCGACATCTTCTGCGTTCCCTCCTGGGCCTGGCACGAGCACGGCAATGCCTCCGTGAGCGAAGATGCCTGCCTGTTCTGCTTCAACGATCTGCCTGTGATCGAAGGCCTCGGGCTCTACCGGGAAGAGGCCTATGGCGACAATGGCGGTTACCAATCGGTCGCGGCCTGACGCCTCCTTGCAGAATTCAACCACAACAGCCGGATAAAATCCTTCATGCGTCTCGTCACCTACACTTTGGGCTCCAGCGGTGCGCGCCTCGGCGCGCTGGTCAACGGATTGGTCGTCGATGTCGAGCACCTCGGTGCGTCCAGCGGCGTGACATGGCCGGATGGTATGCTGTCGTTCATCGACAACAACGTGACCCTGCTGCCGGCGCTCCGGGATGCACTGGAGGAGGCCAATGGCCGCTTCCCGGCCGGCTCGGCGGTTGCGGTCGAGGACGTCAAGCTGCAGGCGCCGATCCCGCGGCCGCGGAAAAACATTTTCGGTATCGGGCTGAACTACCGGGCCCATGTCGCCGAATCCGCAGAGAGACTCGACACCGACAAGGACCTGCCGAAGCAGCCGGTCGTCTTCTCCAAGCCGCCGACCTCTGTGATCGGTCCGGGCGGTGCGATCCAGCACAATGCCAAGATGACGCAGCAGCTCGACTGGGAGGTCGAGCTCGCCGTCATCATCGGCAAGACCGCAACGCGCATCTCCACCGACAAGGCGATGGATCACGTGTTCGGCTATTCCGTGATGATCGACATTTCCGCGCGCGATAATCGCCGCGCCGGCCAGTGGATCTTCTCCAAGGGCATGGACACCTATGCGCCGTTCGGCCCCTGCATCGTCACCGCGGACGAGATTCCCGATCCGCATGATCTCAGGTTGTGGCTGACCAAGAACGGCGTCATGAAGCAGGACTCCAACACCAAATACATGATCTTCGACATTCCGGTGCTGATCTCGGACATCTCGTCGGGCATGACGCTCGAGCCGGGCGACATCATCGCAACGGGAACGCCCGAAGGCGTCGGCGCCGGCATGACCCCGCAGGAATGGCTGTGGCCGGGCGACGTGGTCGAGGCCGGGGTCGACGGCGTCGGCGTCCTCAGGCATCCGGTTGTCGCCATCTGATGACGAATTTTGCGTTCGAGCGTGAGCTCAGGTTCGGAGATTGCGATCCCTCGGGGATCGCGTATTTCCCGTCCTACCTGAACATCCTCAACGGCGTCGTCGAGGATTTCTGGGCAAGCATCGGTTTTCCATGGCCGGAGCTGATCACCGTCAGGAAGATCGGCACGCCCACGGTACATCTTGCGTGCGACTTCTCCCGGCCGTCGATGTTCGGCGATCTCCTGACCTTCAACCTGCGCATCGTCAAGGTCGGCGGATCATCGCTCCATCTGGAGCATGTCATATCAGGCGCGAACGGCCCGCGCTGGCGTGCGCGCCAGATCCTTGCCGCGACCTCGCTGGTCGATCATCATGCGATCCCGTGGCCCGATGACATCAGAGCCGCGCTCGTGCCGCATGTGAATGCGGGCGAGGGCGCAGAGGCGACGCCGGCATGATCTCGCTGTTCATGACATTCTCGGATTCCGCGGGCGAACGCCGGGTTCATCCCGACGAGGTGAACGCCGTTGCGGAGCTGGTCAAATCGATCCCTGAGATGACCGAGGCCATGCTGTTCACGCCGCTCGAACAGTCGGTCGACCATCCCTACAAGGCCGACGGCTCAGGCCCCGTGTTTGCGCTTCAGCTGCGCTTTCCCGACCTGTTTGCCTGCGAGGCGGCGATGGGGCGCGACGGCATCCTGGCCAGCCTCGCGACGGGCGCCGGACACTCCGGCCTCACTGATCTCGACGTCACGCACCAGGTGATGCTGACACGTGCGTTTCCCGTCGACGTCGCCGAGCATCCGCCGGACACGACAACGCCGTGCAGCTATCTCGTGCACTATCCCGGCCCGGCCGCGGACATGAACGCCTGGAACCTGCATTATCTCGAGCACCACCCCTCGATCATGCGGACCTTTCCCGATGTCCGCCAGATCGAGATCTACACCCGCATCGACTGGGTCGACCGCCTGCCGTCGCAACGCATCGACCACATGCAGCGCAACAAGCTGGTGTTCGACAGCCCAGCGGCCCTCGCGCACGCACTCGCCTCCGACGTGATCAAGCACATGCGCGCGGACTTCGTGCAGTTTCCCCCGTTCGCGGGCGGCAACAAGCATTTTCCGATGCTGACCCGGGTGGTGCGCAAAGACAGGCCGGTCGCCTAATCGATGAAGGCGGCGAGCTCCTCGGGTGTACCCGAGGGGAAGGCGCCCTTGAGGAAATCCAGAAAGGCCGATACCCGGGCGCTCAGCAATCGGCGCGACGGATAGAGTGCCCAGAGCGCGATCGGCGGCCCGTCGACATCGCCCCAAGCGACGAGCTTGCCGGCGCCAAGGTCGCGACTGACGAGCGACACGGGAAGGCGCGCGGCGCCCACGCCTGCCCGGACAGCGTCGCGCACCATGATGAGCGACGACAGGCGAAGCACCGGGTCGGTCGTGATCCGAACTTTCCGGCCCCGCGTGGTCACATCCCAGGCGGGGCTCAGATCGCCTGCGCCCCGTACCACGGTCGGAACGGCGCGATCGCCCTTCGGACGCTTCAGCGTGGGGCTCGCTACCACCACCAGCTGGTCGCGCATCAGGATTCGTCCGACCAGTGTTTCATCCGGATCCGGATTGACCCTGATGACAAGATCATAGCCTTCCTCGATCATGTCGACCGAGCGGTCCTCCGTCGTGATCTCGAGCCGGACATCGGGATATTTCAGCGCGAAGCCGGCCGCCAGCTTTCCCATCGCGGTTTGCGAAAACAAGAGAGGCGCGCTCACCCGCAGCCGGCCGCGCGGCTTGTCGCCGCCCGAGGCGATTGCCGCCGCCGTCTGTTCGAGATCGGTGAGGAGTGCCGCCGTACGCTCGTGAAGCGCTCGTCCTTCCTGGGTGAGCTTCACCGTGCGCGCTCCGCGCTCGAACAGGCGCAGGTCAAGGCTGCTCTCCAACTCGGAGACCCGGCGCGAGAGTGTCGCCTTCGGCCGTCCGGAGGCCCGGGCGGCCTTCGCGAAGCCTCCATGTCGCGCAACGAGGTTGAAATCGGCAAGCGCAAGCAAATCCATACGGTCCACCCATGAGACGGTCTGCCAAAAGATAAAGGTATTTGGCCAAATTCCGGATCACTAATTTACGCGCCGCCGCTTGCGCCTGGCTGCGCGCGTTCGTTTGCCTTGCTCAGGCATCAAGAAGTCCGCGGACGACCAGCGCTATTCGCTGGTCACGTGCACTCTTTCTGATCCGGCCGGACCGCTCGAGCTCGGCCAGCCCATGGAGAGCGGCCCAGAACGTCTCGGTCGCGACCTCGACGTCGCTCCTCGATGGCGCCACGACGGAAGCCAGCGCCGCAAAACCGTCCTTCAACTCCGGCCTGGTGTCGGCGTCCGCGAAGCGGAGGCTGGTCGGCAGGGTGAACATCGCCTCGTAGAGCGCCGGATGCTGGCGCGCAAAGGCGAGATACGCGATTGCGACATTCTCAATTGCTTTTCCGCGATCGCTCGACCGCTGCGCGGCTTTCCGAAGCGCTTTGGCGAGTTCGCCGAACCCTTCGAGCGCGACAGCGGTCACGATCGCGTCCCTGTTCTCGAAGTGAGAATAGACCACCGGCTGGCTGTATTCGATCTCGTCGGCGAGACGGCGGATCGTGACGGCACTCCATCCCGCGCGTTCGGCGATCAGCCGCGCAGCCGCGGTGATGCGATGCTCCCGATCGGCCCGCTCCCTGGTTTTCCTCTCGGCGACACCCAAGACCCTGATCTCCAAACCGTGATGATGCCGTATTATAGCGTTACTTGATAAACTAGCAACGCTAGATTATTTTGCGATGGAAGAAGGAGGCGTCGATGTACTGGTTTTCAATCGCTGTGGCGTTGCTGGCGGCCCTCGGGATCATCGCCATCGGGTTAATGTATCTGGCCAATCCGAAGGGAGCGACGCAGAGTTTCGGCCTGCCGCTCCCCGAGCAAGGGCCGAACGTCGCCTGGTGGCTTCGTCTCAAGGGCGTGCGTGATGTCGTTTCGGGACTGGTCGTGCTCGCCTTGATGGCGTGGGGCGGCCCGCGAATGGTCGGTTTGGTTCTGCTGATCGAAGCGATCATTCCTGTGGGCGACATGTCGCTCATTCTCGCCGCGAGGGGCTCGACGGCGAGGGCGTTGGGCGTCCATGGCCTCACCGCCGCGCTGATGATCGCGGCGGCGATTGCTCTGATCGCGAGCGCGGCTTGATCAGACCAGGATGCGAGGCGCCGCGGTGGCCTTGTCACCGGAATTCGGTGTCCCCGTCGGCTCGATCAAGAGGATGTGCACTTCGCCGCGCGCCACGGGCCGGTGCTCAACGCCCTTGGGGACGACGAAAACCTCGCCGGGGTTGAGCGTGACGGTGCGATCCCGCAGCTCGATATCCAGCGTCCCGCTGAGCACGAGAAAAAAGTCGTCCGTATCCTCGTGCTTGTGCCAATGAAATGGCCCCTCGAGCTTCGCCACCATGATGTCATTGTCGTTATAGGTCGCGACCGTGCGCGGGGAGAACCGGTCAGTGAAGGTTGCGAGCTTCTCGGCGAGATTTGCGGGTGCTTTCATGGCGTGTCCTTGAGCGAGCCGTCTGTCCACGTTTGCAAGACGGGGCGTGCTGGTTAGCACGTGCTCGATCGCGAAACGAGACTGCTGCGATTCGGGAGACGGCCGAGAGGCGCACGATTCCGCCTCGCCATGGCGGGACCATGACGAGCCTGGCGGTGCTCAGGGGATTGCGGGCGCCCGGTCTGACCCGAGCGCCCTTCAAGCTGAGGAGCCCACGCCTAGGCCGCCAGCGCCTCTCTGGTCAACGTCCACGCCTGGTTGAGCTTCTTGGCGCGGACGTCGAAATCGGCCTTGACCTCGGCGATGCGCTTGTCGATGCGACGCTTGGCGCGATCGCTGGCCTGCTTTGCCTGCTCCGTCAGCGACTGAATTCTCGCATCCGTCTCGGCCCGGGCCTGATCAAGTCGCTTCTTCGCCTGCTCTTGCACTGTGTTGATCTGCAGTTTGACCTGCTCCATGTCCTTTTGGATCGCCGCGCGGTTTTCGGCGGCTGCATGCTTGAGATCGTCCTGCAATGCCTTCAGTTCCGCCTCGAACGCAGCGCTCTCGCGCATGAGTTGATCCTCGATGACCTCAGAGCGCAGGCGGCGGAAGACGGTCGCGCCGAGCTTGTGCAGACGCGTATCCACGGGCGTCATCCAGGTTTCCCCGACGTCGGCCAGCACGGCCGCCTTTCCGGGCGAAAGCTCTTTCGAGACTTCATCGAGAAACGCCGCGCTGATGCCGCTGCTGTCGAGATCAAAAGCCAGGCCGCCGAGGCCACCCAGCGAGGCGCCGACGAGCAGTCCGGCAGGGCCGGCGAGAAGCCCGATCAGACTCCCGGTGACCAAGCCGACAGCCGTGCCCACCGGGCCCTGGTCAGCCGCCTGCTTGACCTCGTTCTTGCCCGCCTTGTCCTTGACGACCACCGCCGAGGCATAAAGCGTGATGTCGCCCTCCTGATGAAGCTCCCGCAGGGCGCTCAAGCCCTCGAATGCCGAAGCCTCGGTTTCGAAAACTGCAACCAGCATCTTGTTCATGAGGAGTTCTCCTGTCGTTTGGTCTTGAAGTCGGTTATCTCGGAGCGCGCGGGGATCAGCGCATCGTTGCCTGGATCCCGTTCACGGGCTTTCTGCCTCCGATCGCGACCATCGTGGTCGCGAGCCCGGACGTGATGAGATTGACGCCGACCCGTGCGTGGTCTCGCTGACTGGCCGATGCGTGTCGCTCATCGCAGAATTCGAGGAACTCATTGTTTCCTCCATGAGATCGCAGACTGAGCTTTGCCGACCGCAAGCAATCGCATGCGGCGGCCACACGAGAATGATGTGCCGATGAGCGTTTCTCGGCCTTGACCCAGGTCAAATTCCGGCTGCGATAGGCGCGTGGCTCGACCTCCTCCGAGCCGAGCGCCGCCGATCAGCTTCCGAGCACTCTCTCTTCGAACTGCCGCACTTGAAACGCGCCGTGCGCGCAAACGCCGTGTCGCGGCTGCTCCTGGAAATCTGACGACCGTTCCACCTGTGAGACGATGCGTCCAAAATAAACGGCTATCGCTATTCTTTTGGATCACTAGTTTCGTGGTCACCAACCCGGCCGGCGCAGCTGTCGCCGCCGAACGCCAACCACAGCAACAAGGACCATCGTCATGATCTATTCGACCGCCACCGTCCCCGTGAACCCCGAGGGCGAGACCCGGCTGAGCCGCGAGCAGGTCTGGAAAGGGCTGGAGCTCAAGGCGCGCGACGCCCGCCTGTTTCTGCCGCCCGGCCTCTGCACGCGCTGCGACGTTGTCGCGGAGAGCGCGACGCACTTCGTGCGCGAAGCCACCATCGCCGGCGCGGATCTGCGCGAGATCATCACGCTCGAGCCGCAGAGCAAGGTCACGTTCTTCCAGGCCACCGGCCCGCGTGAAGGCGCCATCATCAACGAGATCGTCGAGAACGATGCCGGCGAGCTGCTGCTGAGATTCTACTGCTATCTCGGCCTGCGCGGAAAGCAGCCTGATGGTCCCGAGGAGCAGGCCGAGCAGGCGCAGTTCGACAGCGACAGAGGCTACAGGGCCGCGCTGCTGTCGACGCTCAAGCGCACCCGCGAGCTGCTCGCCGACGGCACGTTCTGACCAATTCACCTTCGCGTCGAACAATCTGGTTCCCGATCAGTCCGCATCATGGAGGCAACAATGACGACCCTCATCGACAATAACGCGAACGCGTCCCCAACGAAGATACTGGTTCTTGGCGCAACCGGCGGCACCGGACGCCAGATCGTCAAGCAGGCGCTGGCGCGCGGCCATCAGGTCACCGCGCTGGTGCGGTCACCGCAGAAGGCCGGCGATCTGAACGGCGTCAGGCTCGTCGTCGGCGAGGCGCGCGAGGCGAAGGTGCTTCGCGAAGCCCTGAGGGGACAGGACGCCGTCGTCAGCGCGCTCGGCACGCCGGCGAGCCCCTTCCGCGACGTGACGCTGCTCTCGAGCGCGACGCGCGCGCTCGTCCAGGCGATGAAGGCCGAGCACGTCGCTCGCCTGGTTGCGATCACGGGGATGGGCGCCGGCGACAGCCGCGGGCATGGCGGCTTCCTGTTCGATCGCGTGATCTTCCCGCTGCTTCTGAAGAACGTATATGCCGACAAGGACAGGCAGGAGGCCATCGTGAGGGACAGCGGGCTCGACTGGGTCCTCGTTCGTCCGACGATCCTGAACGACAAGCCCGGCGGCGGCGCGGTGCGGGCCCTGACGGATCTCTCCGGCTTCCGCGGCGGCAGCATCTCGCGACAGGACGTCGCCACATTCGTGCTGGATCAACTGCACAGCGATGACTGGCTGCATCGGGCTCCGTTGATCACAGGGTGAGGCGTGAGGGCTCATGAAACGTCCGAGAAGGGCCGGGGACCGCAATCGGAGCCAGTCGAGACCGTCCCTCTTGATGATCGCGCGTGGAGTGCGCTCGTCAGCTATTGTGGCGAGACCGTCGCTCCTGCTGCTCCTCGTGATCGCAGCCGATAGTCTTTCAGCGCTCGCGCCAGATAGGGCGCAGTGCGGCTCGCTTGGTGCTGCGCGATCTGCAGCGGCTGCCCGGCTGCGACGACCTGTCCTCCCTCATCCCCGGCGCCTGGCCCGATGTCGATCACCCAATCACTTGCGGCCACGACGCTCATGTCGTGCTCCACGACGATGACGGTGCTGCCGGCGTCGACCAGTCCGTTCAGCTGAACAATCAGCTTCTCGACATCCGAGGGATGCAGGCCGGTGGTCGGCTCGTCCAGGACATAGATGCTTCCCGTTCGCTGGGTGCGCTGGAGCTCGGTGGCGAGCTTGACCCGTTGTGCCTCGCCGCCGGACAGCTCCGTGGCCGGCTGGCCCAGACGGATATAACCGAGCCCGACTTGCCGGATCACGTCGAGCGACCTCGCAATGTGGACGTCGCCCACAAAAAACGCATGGGCCTCATCGACGGTCATCGCCAGAACGTCCGCGATCGACTTGCCCTTGAGCTTGATCTTCAGCGTATCCGGATTATACCGCGAGCCTTGGCACTCCGGACATGGTGCATAGACGCTGGGCAGGAACAATAGCTCGACGCAGACAAATCCTTCTCCCTGGCAGTTTGGACAACGCCCTTTCGGAAGGTTGAAAGAGAATCGGCCGGCGTCGAAGCGATGCCGTCGCGCATCTTTCGTCTGCGCGAACAGCTTTCGCACCTCGTCGAAAAGTCCGGTGTAGGTCGCCAAATTGGACCGGGGAGTCCTTCCGATCGGCTTCTGGTCCACCACGACCAACCGCTTCAACCGATCAAGCCCTTCGGTGATTTTGCCGCCCGAAGCGACAACAGGCGCGCGCTGAAGGATGTCCTCGCCGACATCGTCGGATGCGTGGGACTGCCCGAAGTGGCTACTCAGCGCCTCCACGAGGAACTGGCTGACAAGGCTGGACTTGCCAGACCCGGATACGCCAGTGACTGATGTCAGGACACCCAGCGGAAAGGCGACATCGATCCCCCTGAGATTGTTGCGCTCGACACCGCTCAGCTTGAGCCATCCTTTCGGATTGCGATGGTTTTGCCGGGGCGGTGGGACCCGGCCAAACAGGTATCTTGCGGTGTGCGATGTCTCGACGGATTTCAATCCGTCGAGAGGGCCGCTGTAAAGGATATTGCCGCCGTGCCGACCGGCGTCGGGCCCAACGTCGACGATCCAGTTGGCATGTCGCACCACGTCCAGCTCATGCTCGACCACAAAGAGCGAGTTTCCGCCTGCCTTCAACTTGTCGAGCGCCCGGAGCAGCGCTTCCGTGTCGGAGGGATGCAGCCCGGCGGACGGTTCATCGAGCACATAGACCACCCCGAAGAGGTTTGAGCGTACTTGCGTCGCCAGACGCAGCCGCTGGAGCTCGCCCGGTGACAAAGTCGGCGTACTGCGCTCGAGGGTCAGGTAACCGAGACCGAGGTCGAGGAGAACGCCAAGTCGTGCGCTCAGATCCTGCGCAATTCGCTGCACGACGATCGCCTTCTCCGGGTGAGCGTCCCGCCGGCCGACTCTTCCTTCGCAATATGGCCGCATCAGCGCGGCCAATTGCTTCAACGGAAGGCGAGCCATCTCGGCAATATCCATTCCGGCAAACTTGACCGAGAGCGCCTCGGCTTTGAGCCGCTTGCCGTGGCAAAGCGGGCATTCAGCGCTCAACATGAATTGCGAGACGCGCTTCTTCATCATCGCGCTGGTCGTATTGGCGAACGTCTCCATGACGTAGCGACGGGCGCCGGTGAAAGTGCCCTGATAGCTCGGCTCCTCCTTGCGCCGGAGCGCTCTGCGAACTTCCTTGGCGTCGTAACCGGCGTAAACAGGCACCGTGGGCTGCTCGTCCGTGAACAGAATCCAGTCGCGGTCCTTTTTCGGAAGCTCACGCCACGGCCTGTCCACGTCGTAGCCAAGCGTCGTCAGGATATCGCGCAGGTTCTGGCCGTGCCATGCGGTCGGCCACGCCGCGACGGCGCGCTGGCGAATGGTGAGGGTATCGTCCGGCACCATCGAGCGTTCGGTCACGTCGTAGACGCGCCCGAGGCCATGGCACTTGGGGCAGGCCCCTTCCGCCGAATTGGGCGAGAACGACTCGGCATAAAGCAGAGGTTGCGACTTCGGATAGTCGCCGGCGCGGGAATAGAGCATGCGAAGCAGGTTCGACAGCGTCGTGACGCTGCCGACGCTCGATCTCGTGGTCGACGATCCCCGTTGCTGCTGCAGCGCCACCGCCGGCGGCAGCCCCTCGACCTCGTCCACCTCAGGCACTGCCATCTGGTGAAACAGGCGACGGGCGTAGGGCGAGACGGATTCCAGGTAGCGCCGTTGCGCCTCGGCATACAGCGTCCCGAACGCCAGAGACGATTTTCCGGAGCCGGATACGCCGGTGAACACGACCAGCGCGTCCCGGGGAATGTCGACGTCCAGGTTCTTCAGATTATGCTCGCGCGCACCACGCACCCTGACAAATCCAGGGGTCGATGGTTGCAAGCGCTCGCTTGGTTTGTGCAGCTTCTGGTCCATGCCCGCCTGGTCCATGCCCGCCGCCGTTGTCCTCGGGACGACAACCGCGTCGAAGTGCCAACGATCCCAAGAAACGCGTCGCGGTCTTCTTGGAACCAGGCGTCAGTTTGCGAAGAGATAGGCCACGTCTGGCCGCCGTTTGCATCTACCCCTTTTGTTTTTCTTCTGCGCTTCTTCCGTCGGAGCTTCTTGAGCGTTCTTCGAAGCGATCGGCGCCCTTTGCCAGATCGTGCCCCATCTTGCTCTCGCGTTTCGCTTCGTCCTTGGCAGTTGCCTCGCGCAAGCCCTCAGCGGCCCGCTTTCCCGCTTCTGATGATTTTCGCTCGTGATCCATTGGTTGCTCCCTTTGTCGTGAGGACGCTCCTCCAGGAATAATTTCTTACCCAGCTTTCGGGCCTGTCCCGCTCAGCCGTAAACCTCCAATCAGATCGCCTGGGCTTTGTTCCTTTTCCGCCGGTCTGCTCTCCCGCGATGTAGGCGCCGCACCAATTAGGCCGGTTGGAGTCCGGCTGGCCAATCTGCTTCTCGTCGGGGCGCCCAAGACGGCCAATCCGGAATTAGCTTGCTCGCGTCGGCAAGACAGTCGCGAAACTCTGCTTCAGTCCGACCGGCACGTCCGGATGGAGCGACGCCGCGGAGGATCGGCGTATCGACGACACCCGGACAACTTATTGTGCAGCAAGAGCTATTGTATTACGGTTGTAATATGATATTACAATCATAATCTCATGGATTGGGGGCTCTCTCTCTTCGGTCTTGCGGTCCAAGGTCGCAGCTTTTGCGAGGAAGTCATGAACAAGACGGCAGCTCGAACGGCAATTGTCACCGGGGCTTCGACGGGCATTGGCTCGGTCTATGCAAGTAAGTTGGCTCGGCGGGGCTATGACCTGATCATGGTGGCCCGCAACGCGGAGCGGCTTGAAGCCAACGCCCTGCGGATCAGGCAGGAAACCGGCCAAAACGCCGAAGTCATCGTTGCGGACCTTGCCAAGTCGTTCGAGGTATCAAAGCTCGCGGATCGCATCGCCGATGACGCATCCATTGCCTTTCTCGTCAATAACGCCGGTATCTCGCTTCAGGGCGGCATGCTGCAGAATAGTCTGCCCGACGCCGAAACGCTGATTGCCGTCAACATCACGGCGCCAACGCTGCTTTCCATTGCGGCTGCCCGGGCATTCGCCAAGCGCGGCGGCGGCGGTATCGTCAACATCAGCTCGGTGACCGCGTTCGCGCCCGAGATGTTCGACGGCGCGTACAGCGGCTCGAAGAACTATTTGATCAATCTCACCATCTCTCTCGCCGGCAAGACCAGGGATGCAGGGATCCGGGTTCAGGCCGTGCTTCCTGGTCCGACCGACACGGAGATGTGGGCGCGCGGCCAAGTGCCGGAAAGCGTCATCCCGCGTTCGATGATCATGAACCCCGAAGATCTCGTCACTGCCGCGCTGGTCGGATTTGACCGGGGCGAGATTCTCACATTGCCGACGGTGGCGGATGAATCGGTTTGGGCAGCTTTCGAGGCGGCTCGCCAGGGCATGCGAACCTCGCTCGCTGCTGGTCGGCCGGCCCCCCGATACCTTCAGCCGGACGAGGCAGCTTCAGCGTCCTGAGCAAGCTGTTTTGCGAGCGGCGTGCCGGCGGCAAGCTCGCCGCTGGCCGCCTCATGAGACCTCGGCATCCCCGATTTCCCGCTGGTGGCGCACGCAAGGCTCGCTGCTGCAGATCGCATGGCGGCGACCTTTTGAGCCCGTCTGCATGCGACACGCACTTTCATTCGAATCGAACCCGTCGAGGAGAGCACATGACGCAGACGAGCCATCTCACATGGCGGATCGGCACGACGATCGTCACGCGTATCGAGGAGCTTCTAGGGCCGGCTTTCAGGCCACAGGAATTGCTCTCGGCCTTCGATCCAGCCGTTCTCGAAGAGCACCTGCATTGGATGGCACCACATCACTACGTGGCTGCAACCGACCAGTTCATCATGTCGGTACATTCCTGGCTGATACAGACGCCCGATCACAACATTCTGGTCGACACCTGCTGCGGCAACGCCAAGAACCGGCCGGCATCGCCGCATTTCCATCAACTCGGCACGCCTTATCTTGATCGTCTCCGAAGCGCAGGCCTGGAGCCGGCGGACATCGACTATGTGCTGTGCACCCACCTTCACGTTGATCACGTCGGCTGGAATACCCGATTGGTCGACGGCCGCTGGGTCCCGACCTTCCCAAACGCGAGATATGTCTTCTCTCGCGAGGAACTGAACTTTTGGAACCCATCGCACAATCCGCATCTGCCGGAGGAGCCGCGCGATGTCTTCACCGACTCCGTCCTGCCCGTGATCGCCGCCAAGCAGGAACAGGTCGTGAGCACGACCGACCAGCTCGGCGACAACCTTTTGATCGAGCCGGCGCCGGGGCACTCCCCTGGACACGTGATCTTGCGGCTCCTGAGTGGCGAGGATGAGGGCCTCTTCATCGGCGACGTCATGCATAATCCCATTCAAGTCTACCGCCCCGACTGGAGCAGCCGGTTCTGCATGAATCCGGAGCAAGCGATGCAATCGCGCCTGCGCGTGCTCGGCCATTGCGCGGAACATAACAGCCTCATGTTTCCGGCGCACTTCGGCATCCCGCATGCCGGTCGGATACGCAGTCGTGCGAACGGCTTTTCATTCGTGCCCGAAGAGGCGCAACAGGACGCTCCTTTGCCAAAGCGAGATACGTAGCTGATGAGTGTCATTCAATGGTTTGGGATAGCCGCTGTGGTCCGCCGCAGCCGGCTTGCTCCGCAAGCGACGAAGCATGACGGATATATCTAGCAATCCTTCGACGAACGACGCAGTGACAGACCAGCATCTCTCGCTCGGCCTTGCTGCCGCTGCCGAGGCAATCCGGCGGGGCGACCTCAGCTCCGAGGCTTACGCCCGTACGCTTCTGCGGCGAGCGCAGCTGCAGAGCAATCTCAATGTAGGGGAGGCAGCCTAGCTCCCCGGTCCTGCTCTTATGCGTCTGAAGTAGCGGCATGAATTTCCTCGCATCTCTCGTCGCCCTGGCTGCAGGCGCCAGCCTCGCCCATCACGCTCCTGCGAGGAATCGGCGTTGTGTGCCTCATCACCGGCGTGACGCTCGTACGCGGATAGCTTGTCTGCCATTGGTGACCCACGGCCGCACGAACTGGCAGTTGCAGACGCCTCGCAACTCGGCTAACCTTCCTTTGCGAAGAGCCCGTGCTCATTCGTTCTTTCGCGCGACTGGCGAGCTAACGTGGAAACGACCACGGTGAAGCGCGAACGGATCCGACGCCGATCGCCTGGGCAACCCATCTGCTGGAAAAACAGCGTGTTGAGGAGCCCGAGCATGCCGTCGTTTCGCAACGAACTGTCGATCAACGATACCGAGATCGCCGCCGCCCTTGCGGGGGAGGAGCGCCGTCAACAGGACGGCGTCGAACTGATTCCGTCGGAGAATTACACCTATCCGGAGGTGCTCGAACTGCTCGGATCGGTCTTCACCAACAAATATTCCGAGGGATATCCTGGACGCAGATATTACGGCGGCCAGCACTATACGGACGAAATCGAGAACCTGGCACGGCAGCGGGCCTGCTCGCTGTTTCGTGCCGAGCACGCCAACGTTCAGCCGCTTTCGGGATCACCGATGAACCAGGCCGTCTATCTCGGCCTGTTGAATCCCGGCGACACCATTCTCGCCATGGACCTCTCCCATGGCGGCCATCTCACGCACGGCGCGCCGGTGTCCCACATGGGGCGTTTGTTCAACTTCATGCGCTACAAGACGATCCCTTCATCAGGCGCGATAGATTTCGACGAATTGCGCGCAATTGCGCGCAAAGTGCGTCCGAAGATGGTGTTGTGCGGCTACAGCTCCTATCCGCGCGACCTCGACTATGCCGCATTCAAAAGCATTGCCGACGAAGTTGGCGCGCTCACGATGGCTGACGTGAGCCATTATGGCGGATTGGTTGCCGCTGATGTCATGCGCAATCCGCTTGATGCCGGCTTCGACGTCATGACGACGACATCGCACAAGACGCTGCGCGGCCCTCGGGGCGGGATCATCCTGTGCCGGAGGGAAATTGCGGGGCGGATCGATGCGTCCGTCTTTCCCGGGCTGCAGGGCGGGCCTCACATGAATGTCGTGGCCGGGATTGCCGTGACGCTCAAGCGGGCGGCGACCTCGGATTTCCAGGGTTACGCGCGGCAGGTCTTGCGCAACGCGAAGGTTCTCGCCGGCGCACTGATGGAGCGCGGCATGAAGCTGGTGACTGATGGAACGGACAATCACATGATGGTCGTCGATACGGCAGCGTCCGTCGGACTTGACGGGCGAGCAGCCGAGGAGGTGCTCGACGCCATAGCAATCACCACGAACAAGCAGGTTATTCCAGACGATCCGCGCCCGCCGCTCAGGCCGAGTGGAGTTCGCCTCGGGACACCGGCGGCGACGACGCGTGGCATGGAAGAGACCGAAATGCGTCGCATCGGCGAGTTCATTGCGGCTGCTCTGCGGGCCAACGGCGACGATGCGGTTCTCGCGCGCCTCAGGTCAGAGTGCGTCGAGATGTGCCGAGCCTTCCCTGTCCCGGGTGTGGTGTCCGGGTCCGGAGCGAACTGATCGGCCGCCAAACCAGTCTGCACCGCTAGACCGGTGCAGACCTCAAAAAGCGTATAGCTCACCGCGGACAAATGGATATGCGTTGGCATGCAGATCCTGCTCATTTTCAAGTTGCTGATATTGCTCGCCGTTGCCAATGGCGTGCCCGTTCTTGCAAAGCGCCTCTTTGGAAGCCGCCTCTCTTGCGCTCTTGACGGCGGTGTTCGTTTCATTGACGGCAGCCCGCTGTTCGGCCCTTCGAAGACGTGGCGAGGTTTGCTGCTTTCGATCGTCGTCACCACGGCCATGTCCCCATTTCTTGGCCTGGACTTCGCATCCGCCTTTCTGGTCGGGCTGGGCGCAATGGTCGGTGACTTGCTTTCGAGCTTCACGAAGCGTCGACTGGGCATAAAGCCAAGCGGCAAGGCCACGGGCCTCGATCAAGTGCCGGAGGCCTTGCTACCAGCCCTCATGTGTTGGAAACGCCTGTCCCTATCGGTCACCGACGTGGTCGTCCTGGTCGCCGTATTCTTCGTGGGCGAAATTGTCCTCTCCCGCCTGATGTTCAGGCTGCATGTTCGCGATCGCCCTTATTGATGACCGGCGTGAGCTGAATGAAGATGGTGCAGTGTTATTTCAGGCGCGCAATTCAGCCGTATCGGCACAACGGAGGAGCCGACCCCGACCGACGTGTAGCCGGTCATCTGGTGGTAGTTCCAAAGCCCGGCCCCAAACCGCCTGGGCAGCCTCGAATCCAGCGTGATCGGAACCGATCCCGGCAGGCAGATCTGCCCGCCATGCGTATGACCGCTCAAGAGCAGGTCGAAGCCGGCATGGGCTGCGTGACGATAGATTTCCGGCGTGTGCGACAGCAGGATCGTGAAGCTATCGGAAGGAATGGCCGAGGCAGCCTTCTCAATGCTGTCGACCCGATAAAAATGAGCGTCGTCGATACCGGCAAGATAGATCTGCTCGTTGGCTCGCGAGATCGGCGCGCACTCGTTCAAGAGCATCCTTATGCCCAGGTCCTCCAGAGCCGGGACCATTCGGACCGTATCATGGTTGCCGAGAACGCCGTAAGTTGGCGCTGTCAGCAGCGCACAAATTTGCGCCATACCTTCCATCGCCGCATCGAATGGACCGAACGTAGCGCCGCGGAAATCCCCCGTGAGCACGCAGATGTCGTACACGAGTGATGGAAGAAGCTCCGCCAAGCGCTGCATCGCGCCCTTGTTCATGTCCACATGCAAGTCGCTGATATGCAGCAGAGTGAAACCTTCGAATGCCCTTGGCAACAAGGCAAACACGAGATCGGTCTCTTTGACCTGAACGTCAGCCGCATTCTTCAACCCTCGCCAATAGAGGCCGGAAAGCTTGAAGACTCCGCGAATGAGAGAATGCACCGAATACCAGTTTTCGATGTGGAAAAAATTGAGGCCTTGACCGAATATCTGCGCTTCGTGGTCGGCCTCGATTCCAAGTCTCTGCCTGGCATGAAGCCTGCCAAGCCGCTTCTCGAGACGGCCGACGATGGAAGTTTGTAGCTGTTCCAAGAGCAATCCCTTTCAACTCGACTTGGCGGGCGCAAGGCCAAGCGAAGCGAAACCCATCAAACCTGACCCTTGCAATGACATGAGCTAACGAAAGACGCGGACGCTCCGCCGGCGTTTCGGGGCGATGGGTTTTGCAAGAGCTCTCCGCATTCTACATCTGTCCGGACATTCCGGTGACAGTGCACTTAACCAGGCTTAGAGCCTGGCTGAGTGCACTGTCACCGTCATTCCCGAACGCATTGCCGGTTAAGGTCTCTGAAGTCGATCAAGCTCTGGCAGGCTACCTCACCATCGCGTCGAAAATCAGCGGCGCCAACTCCGTCTCGATCCGCCCGCGCTGCGACGGTGACTGCATCATGCACAGCGCGAACAGATCGTCGTTTGGATCTACAAAGAAGAAGGTGCCGGCCACGCCATCCCATCCATATATGCCTGGCGGCCACGGCCTCTTCGGTTGCGGCGATGTGAGCACGGCAACCCCCAGCCCAAATCCGGCGTGGACTGCCAAAAAATAGATATCGGCGGGCGCGATTCCGCTCCCGGGACCGATTTGGTCCGACGTCATCAGGGCCACCGTCTCCGGCTTCAGATAGCGTCGTCCGTCGACCGTGCCGCCATTCAAGAGCATCTGCACAAAGCGCGCGTAGTCGCCGGTCGTCCCGACCATTCCGGCTCCGCCGGATTCCCAGCGCCTATGCACCATCGGGTCCCTGATTCCGGCAATGGGCGGTTCTATCAGATCATCTGGCAGGAACTGGGCAACCAGCGGGCGCTTCGCCTCGTCCGCGACAAAGAACGCGGTATGGCTCATGCCAAGGGGATCCAGCAGCCGCTCCTTCTCGAACTGAAACAGCGATTGTCCAGAAACCACCTCGATCACCCTCCCGAGCACATCGACGGAATGGCTATAGGTCCACCTCGTGCCCGGTTGCTCGGCGAGCGGCAGGTTCGCCAGGCGCGCAGCGAACTCGGCGTTGTCAAAATCGCCGCTGTACAGGTCGGCCTGCCGATAGAGTTTTTGCACGGGGCCGTCGCCGTAGAACCCGTAGGTGATACCGGAAGTCTGTCGCATCAGATCGAGTACGGTGATCGGGCGCTTGAGTGGTTCCAGCGTAAACACCGGCCTTCCGGTCGCGTCGGGCTTTTCCACGCCGACCTTTACGTCGGCAAAGGCCGGAATGTATTTGGAGAGGGGGTCATCCAGCGACAGCTTGCCGTCGTCGACCAGCATCAGCGCGGCAACCGATGTGATCGGTTTCGACATCGAATAGTACCGAAAGATGGTGTCATCCGTCATCGGCACCTTGGTTGCGACGTCGCGCAGGCCGAATTTTTCGTAGTAGACCGGCTTTCCGTGCTGCTGGATCAACAGGATCGCGCCGGGAATTTTACTGATCGCGATCTCATGTCGTAGATAGTCACCGATGCGCTGAAGGCCCGGTTGCGAAAGGCCTCGCGCGGCCGGCGTATCTCCAGACGTGGCATTCAAACTTGCAGCAACGAGCGCGGCGACCAGCGCGAACGCCGCCAACCTTGCGGCCGCCTTGATCCGTTGGCCGGCTCGCGTCAGACGTTCAAAATAGGTCGAGGTAGCGCGTGATGAGGATGTGCTAAACATGTGAGCCTCGCCACAATGGCCCCTGTGTCGAGCCGCCGTTGTTGCGTGCGAACAAGTCTGAGCGGCGATGATGACATCATGCCACTGTTTTGCCCGACGGAGCAAGCGAATTTCGTAAAATCCGTAAGCTGGCGACTAAGCCATTGATATGGCTCTCGCCGGCTACTGTGCATGGGGTTGTTTTCGACTGTTCCGGTCGGACCGGTCAGTGCCCACCAAGATAGGCCGTGATCAGCCTTTTATCATGGATCAGATCCTTGGCGGGGCCGGCCTGCACGATCTCGCCGGTCTCGAGCACATAGCCGTAGTCGGCGGTCTCCAGCGCGGCGCGGGCGTTCTGCTCGACCAGCAGGATCGAGACGCCGAGGTCGCGCAGCGAGGCGATGGTGCGGAAGATTTCGCGCACGATCAGCGGTGCGAGGCCGAGGCTGGGCTCGTCGAGCATTAGCAATTTCGGCTTCGCCATCAGCGCGCGGCCGAGCGCCAGCATCTGGCGCTCGCCGCCGGAGAGGGTGCCGGCGGCCTGGCGCTGCCGCTCCTTCAGGCGGGGGAAGCGGTCGTAGACTTCGTCCAGCGTCTTCTGCACGCCGGAGCGGTCGCGCAGGCTGTAGGAGCCGAGCAGGAGATTGTCGGCGACTGACATGTCGGAGAACAGCTCGCGCTTTTCCGGCACGAGGCAGAGCCGGCGCTCGACGCGGTCCTCAACCGACATCCTGCCGATGTCGTTGCCCTGAAAGACGAGGCGGCCGCGCGAAGCGAGCAGGCCGATCGCGGCCATCAGCAGCGTGGTCTTGCCGGCGCCGTTCGGGCCGATCACGGTGACGATCTGTCCTTCCTCGACCGACAGCGTGACGTTGCGGACCGCTTCGACATTGTCGTAGCAGACGGTCACATCGCGCATCGAAAACATCTCGCTCACGCGACGCCTCCGAGATAGGCCTCTTGCACCCGCTCGTCGCTGCGGATCGCGGCGGGCGCGCCTTCGCAAAGCTTGGAGCCGAAATCGAGCACCACGATGCGGTCGACCAGCGACATCACGAACTCCATGTCATGCTCGACGATCAGGATGGTGAGATGGTCCGATCGCAGTGACCGTAGCAGCTCCGCAAGCCGCAGCTTCTCCTGGCGGCGCAGCCCCGCCGCCGGCTCGTCCAGCACCAGCAGCGCCGGATCGGCGGCGAGCGCGCGCGCGATCTCGAGGATGCGCTGGTTGCCGAGCGGCAGATTGCCGGCGAGCTCGAACGGCTTGTCGCCGAGCCCGACGCGTTCGAGCTGCATCAACGCCTCGTGCCTCGTGCTGGCTTCCTCGCGCTGGTTGAGGCGGAACGCGCCGGCGAACAGGCCCGTGCTGGTGCGCGCGTAAGTGCCGAGCATCACGTTCTCCAGGAGGCTCATGCGCGGCCGCAGCTTCACATGCTGGAACGTCCGGGCGATTCCACCCTTGGCGATGCGCGATTGCGGATCGCGCGTGATCGGGCGTCCGGCGAAGACGATCTCGCCCTTGTTCACCCTCAGCGCGCCGGTGAGGCAATTGAACATCGTGCTCTTGCCGGCGCCGTTCGGGCCGATGACGGCGAGGATCTCGCCGGAGCGGACTTCGAAGCTGACATTGTTGACCGCGACGAGGCCGCCGAACCGACGCTCGGCGCCATCGACCTTCAGAAGCAGCTCGCCCGGTGCCGGCTGCGGGCGGCGGGGCAACGGCGGCGCCGGCTCGGGCCGCTCGCGCTTGATCTTCGGCAGATAGCGCGCGACGAACGGCACGATGCCCTGCCGCGCCCATTGCAGGAACAGGATGAACAGCGCGGAGAACGCGACGATCTCGAGCTGGCCGGACGCGCCCTTGGCGATCAGCGGCAGATAGTCCTGCACGCTGTTCTTCAGCAGGGTGACGATCGCCGCGCCCACGACGCCGCCGAGCAAACTGCCGGCGCCGCCGACCATGGACATCATCAGATATTCGATGCCCATGCCGGCATCGAACGGGCCCGGGCTGATGAAGCGGCTCATATGCGCGTAGAGCCAGCCGGAGAGGGAGGCGAGGAAGGCCGCGATCACGAAGGTGACGAGCTTGATCTTGAAGGCGTTGATGCCGAGGCTCTCGACCAGGATATTGCCGCCGCGCAGCGCGCGCATGGCCCGGCCGAGCCGGGAGTCCAACAGGTTGTAGCCGAGGAAGAGAACCGCTGCGACGATGCCCCAGATCAGGAAATAGATCTGCGCGCTGCTGACGAGCGCGAACGATCCGATGCTGATCGGCGGGATCGACGAGATGCCATTGAAGCGGCCGAGCCCCTCGACATTGCCGAACAGGAAGCCGATGGCGAGACCCCAGGCGACGGTCGACAGCGACAGGAAATGTCCCTGCAGCCGAAGAGTGACGACGCCGAGGACGGTCGCGACACCGCAGGTCAGCACCACGCCGAACACGAGGCCGAGCCAGGGCGAGTACCCGTTCAGCGCCGAGACCCACGCGGTTGCGTAAGCCGCGACGCCGACGAAGGCCGCCTGTCCAAACGACACGATGCCGCCGACGCCGGTGAGCAGGGCAAGGCCGATCGCGACCAGCGAATAGATGCCGATATAGTTCATTAGCGTGATGCTGAACGGGCTGAGGACGAGCGGCGCGAGCGCGAGGCACGCCACCGCGGCAATCGCTGCGAGCTGAACGTGAAGGCGCGTCATTCCTCGATCTCCTCCTCGGAATGCAGCGAGGCGAGCGATCGCCAGATCAGGATCGGGATCAGCAGCGAGAACACGATGACATCCTTCAGCGCGCTGCTCTGGAAGGAGGCGAAGCTTTCGAGGATGCCGACTCCAACCGCGCCGATCGCAGCTCCTGGATAGCTGGTCATGCCGCCGACGATGGCGCCGACAAAGGCCTTGAGGCCGATCAGGAAGCCGGAATCGTAGAACACGGTGTTGACGGGTGCGATCAGGATGCCGGAGACGCCGGCCATCAGCGAACCCAGCAGATAGGCGATGGTGCCGGCGCGCGCGGGGCGGATGCCCATCAGGCGGGAGCCGGTCCGGTTCACGGCGGTGGCGCGCAGCGATTTGCCGACCAGCGTGAAGTCGAAGAAGAGATAGAGCAGGCCGGAGAAGACGAGCGCTGCGATCACGATCAGCATGGTCTGACCCGAGATCAGCACGCCGGCGAACTCGGTCGAGAACGAGGTCAGCGGCTCGGTCCGGACACCTTCGGGGCCGAAGAACAACAGCCCAAGTCCGACCAGCGCGAAGTGCAGCGCGACCGAGACGGTCAGCAGCAGCAGCACCGTTCCGTCCGCGATGGGCCGGAACACGATCCGGTCCAGCAGCGGAGCGATCGGCGTGATCAGCAGCAAGGCGAGCACGAGTCTGACACCGAGCGGCGGATCGGCGCGCATCGTCAGCCAGGCGAGACCAACCACGGCCAGCGGCAACGCGAGATAGAAGAACAGCGCGCGCGGCAGCAGCCGAAGCTCGCCCGCGCGCAGCAGCGAGATGATTTCGATCAGGGCTGCGAGGCAGGCCAGGATGACAACCAACGCGCCCGTGCCCGGAAAGCGCTTCGCATCGAGCGCGGCCAGCGTCAGCGCCGTGAAGGCTGCGATGTCGCCGAAGGGAATGAAGATGACCCGTGTCACCGTGAAGATGAGGACGGTTCCGATCGCCACCAGCGCATAGACTGCGCCGGTGGCGATCCCGTCGATCGCAAGAATGGCTGCGATGTCGCTCGTCATTGAGAACGCCGTCCCCTTGTAGTGGTGGCCAGCCGCCGTCCGCTAAGGCGCGTATTTCCAGGCGCCGCCGGTCAGGCGCACCACAACGAGCGAACGTTCGTCGACACCGGTGACCGAACCCGGCTTGAAGTTGTAGACGGCATGCACGCCCGGCAGCTCCTTGGTGCTGAGGATCGCATCCCGCAGCGCCGCGCGGAATTCCGCCGTGCCGGGTTTGGCGGTCTTCAGCGCGCGCTCGGCGGCATTGGCGAAGATCAGCCAGGCGTCGAACGAGTAAGCGGAGAAGCCGTCGGTGGTCGGGATGTTATGGACCTTCTGGTAGACGCTGCGGAAATCCAGCGCGATTTTCTTGGCGAAGTGCTCGTCGGGCAGCTGCTCGGCGACGATCACGGGACCTGCGGAAACCTGGATGCCGTCGGCCGCCTTGCCGCCGACATTGACGAAGTCCGGATTGACCAGCGCCACCGTGCCGTAGGTGTTTCCCTTGAACCCGCGGTCGGCGAGGCTGAGCAGCGGCAGCGCGCCTTGCGTGCCCGAGCCGCCGTCCAGCACGGCATCCGGCCGCGCGGCCAGCACTTTGAGGATCTGCGCGGTCACCGAAGTGTCGGTGCGGGCATAGCGCTCGTTGCTCTGGATCTTGATGTCGCCGGCGGCTTCGGCCGCCTTGGCGCCGTTGTAGACGAGATCGCCCCAGGCGTCGGAGAAGCCGATATAGCCGATGTTCTTCATGCCGTCGCGCTTCATGCGATCGGCGACGATCTTGACCAGGAGGGATGCCGGCTGCGGCACCGACACCACCCACTGTTCGGGCGTATCAGGCAGCTTGCCGATCGGCGACACCGCGATCATCGGCACCTTCAATTCGCTCGCCACCGCCGCCATGGCGATGGTCGAAGGCGCCGTCGCCGTCCCAATCAGGAGATCGACCTTCTCCTCTTCCACCAGCTTGCGCGCGTTGCGGGTCGCGGCCGACGGGTCCGAGCCGTCGTCCAGCTGGATCAGACGAATGGTCTCGCCGTTGATGGTTTTCTTGTACTCATAGGCGGCGTTGATGCCGCGCCCGTAGGGGATGCCGATCGACGAGCCGTTGCCGCTGAGCGAGGTGACGAAGCCGATGGTGATGTCGGCCCGCGCAGCCGGGGCGGCAGCGATGCCCGCTGCAAGTGCAAGGAAGCTCAGAGTCTTGCGCATACGCGTTCTCCTCCGTTGATGCTGGATAGGGATGCCGTGAAGCTGCCGCGCGGAAACCCCCGAACGACGAGCCAACCGATTGAAAGCATTGCTGCAGCGCCAAATACCGGGCGCGTCCGAAGAGAGTTTGCTCGCCCGGCGCTCAGCAGTCATGATGTTGCTTGCCGCGCGAACGTCGAACCCACCGGCGAATGCAGGCGGGCCCTTTCCGGAGCGATGAAAGACCCTCGGTGCGGCCGCGACGCGCGACCGGCGACGCTGCCGCTACAGCCGGCTGTTCGAGCCCGGCGAATGTCCACACGATCGAGTCTCTCAAAATCGGTGCCCTGCAACATCATTGTCACGGCCGCCGGTCCCTGGTCGGCGAAGAATTACTTAAAGCCTAAAGTATCGGCGGTGGCGCCGTCAACACGTGTCACGGGGCTGTCAGAAAAAAATGTTGCTGCATACAATTTCGTCAGTGTGCGGCGTTTCTTGGCGGCCCGGTGGAGCGAAAAAGCCCTGCGGCCCATGCTCCGACGGCGAGCCTCGCAGTCGCCGCCGCGCGCATTTGACGCGTGAATTAGTTTATGATTGAAATATATTCATCGGCAGCCGACGACCGATCCTCCGATCGCCGCTTGAGGAGAAGGACGATGCGCATCTTCTGGCAGAGCTTCGTTGATGCGAGCGTGAACGCGCCCTACATGGCGCGGCTGTCGGAATACCTCAACGGCATCGCTGCACCAGGCACGACGGTTCACGTCGAGGGTATCAGTCCGCCGGACCGCGAGTTCGGCCGGCTCGCGGAATTGCGCTGCGCCGTCCAGGCGATCGACAACGGCATCGCGGCGGAGGAGGGCGGCTTCGATGCCTTCGTCATGGGGCATTTCCAGGATCCCGGCCTCTACGAGCTGCGCTCGGCGCTCGACATTCCCGTGATCGGGACCGGCGAGGCGACGTTGCTGGCGGCCTCGCAGCTCGGCCGGCGTCTCGGTCTTGTGACGCTCGATCCTGTCTTCGAGGTCTGGCACTATGAGCAGGCCGAGCGCTACGGCCTCGGCGATCGCGTCGTCCATGTGACCGGCCTCGGCTGCAAGCCGGAGGATTTCGCCGACGCCTTTGGTGGAGACGCTGCTGCGCAGGCCCGCATGATCAAGGACTTCGTCGCCTGCGCGCTGCCGCTGGTCGCGCGCGGCGCTGATGTCGTGATCCCGGCCGGCGTGCTGCCGGGCCTCCTGATCGGGAAGGAGCATGGCCTGAAGGTCGGCCACGCGCCGGTGGTCAACTGCGCGGCCGTGGCGCTGAAGAGCGCCGAGATGTGGGTGCAGCTCCGCAAGCTCAACGGCACCGAGCCCAGCCGCGGACCGAGCTTCAAGCGGGCCAGCGCCCAGGCGCGCAGCGATTTTCGCGCGCTGCTGGCCCGTAACAGCCGCTAGTTCTCGAAACCGTTCCTGGAGAACCCGTCATGATGACTCCCGAAAAGATCCTGTACGAGACGGAGGTGACGGCGACCGGAGGTCGGGATGGCAAGGCCGCCAGCGTCGACGGTCGGTTGTCGGTGTCGCTGTCCGTGCCGAAATCGCTGGGCGGTCCCGGCGGCGAAGGCACCAATCCCGAGCAGCTTTTCGCCGCCGGCTATGCCGCCTGCTTTCTCGGTGCGGTCAAGCTCGTCGCGCGCACGAGAAAGGTGGTGCCCTCCGCCGAGCCGTCCGTGACGGCGAAGGTTGCGATGGGGCCGGTGCCGGTCGGATATGCGCTCGCTGTCGAGCTGAAAGTCAACCTGCCAGGCGTCGAGAAAGCAGCGGCGGAAGAGGTCGTTGCCGCCGCACATGAGCGCTGCCCCTATTCGAACGCAACCCGCGGCAATATTGCCGTGAAACTGACGGTGGTCTGAGGCGGATGAACGAGGGCGGTCGGTGACCAACACCTTGCGCACACCGTATGATGGCGTGGTGATCGCCGCGCCCGTCACGATTCCCTATGTGCGCTACTCCATCGAAAGCGCGCAATGGTGGATCGGCCGTGCCCTGAGCGCGCTCGTTGCGCAAGCCGGCATCAAGGCCTCCGACATCGACGGCCTGTGCGTCTCCAGCTTCACCATGGGGACTGACAGCGGGGTTGGACTGACGCAGCATTTCGGGCTGTGCGTCCGGTGGCTAGATACGATCCCGCTCGGCGGCGCCAGCGCCATTGCAGGTCTGCGCAAGGCGGCGCGCGCGGTTCAGGCGCGCGACGCCGACATCGTGGCGTGTGTCGCCGGTGACACCAATCACGTCGATTCGTTCAGGCTCACGCTCGAGAACTTCTCGCGCTTCAACCAGGACGCCGTCTATCCCTACGGCGCGGGAGGCGCCAATTCGAGTTTTGCGCTGATCGCACGCAACTACATGCGGACGTTCGGGGTCACGCGTGAGGATGTCGGCAGGATCGCCGTCGCCCAGCGTGCCAACGCCTTGCGCAATCCGCATGCGCTGATGAAGACGCCGCTGACCATGGAGCAATATCTGGCCGCCCGGCCGATCTCCGATCCCATTCATCTGTTCGATTGCGTGATGCCGTGCGCCGGCGCCGAGGCCCTCCTCGTGATGCGCGAGGAGACTGCGGCATCGCTGGGTCTGCCTGCGGCGCGATTGCTGTCGACAATCGAGCGGCACAATGCCTTTGCCGACGATCCGATGCAGGTGCGCGGCGGCTGGGCGATGGATGTGGACGAGCTCTACGCGATGGCCGGCGTGAAGCCTGATGATCTCGATGTCGTGCAGACCTATGACGATTACCCCGTCATCGCCATGATGCAGTTCGAGGATCTTGGCTTCTGCAAGAAAGGCGAGGGCGCCGCGTTCGTGCGCCAGCATGATCTCACGATCGACGGCGACTTCCCGCACAACACCTCGGGTGGACAGCTCTCCGTCGGGCAGGCCGGTGCGGCCGGCGCCTATCTCGGTCTCGTCGAGGGGCTGCGGCAGGTTCTGGGCACTGCAGGCCCCACACAGGTCAGGAATGCCAGCCTCGCACTGGCCTCGGGATTCGGTATGATCAACTATGACCGTGGTCTCGCCTCGGGCGCCGCGATCTTTGCAGGGCCTTCGCGATGATAGAGCCGATCAAGCCGCCCCGGCGCAAGAACCCGCTGCTGCGGACGCGGCTGCCTGCCTCGCCTCCGCGACCGCGCAGCAGGACGTCGCACGGGTTCACGCGCGCGGCCGCCGAGGGCCGCTTCATGCTGCAACGCTGCGAGGCTTGCGGCTCTTTTGCCTATCCGGCACGGGAGGCATGTCCGTCCTGTCTTTCGGTTGGCCTTGTCTTCATCGACGCGCCACGCCGGGGCACCCTGCTCGCCGAGACCACGGCCCGCGTGCCGAGCGACGTCTATTTTCGCGAACGGGCGCCGTGGCGGATCGGGCTCGTCAAGATGGATTGCGGTCCGAGCATTGTCGCGCATCTTCATGCCGACTGTGTAGAGGGCGCGGCCGTCCGCATGTCGTTGCAGCTCGACAAGAGCGGGCAGGCGGTGGCCTTTGCCCATCCCGAGGGGGAGACTCCGAACATGGCGGACGACAGGCAGTGGCGGGAAATGACAGCCGATCCGAAATTCCGGCGCGTGCTCGTGACCAACGGCCGTAACATGATCGGCCAGGAAGCCGTCGCTGCCTTGAAGGCCGCAGGCGCCAAGACGGTGTTCGTCGGCGTCGCCGAACCGTGGCGGCCCTTTGCCGGCGAGGAGCGGCTGCGCGGTCAGGATGGGATCGAGATCGTGACCCTCGATGCGGCCGACGAAAAATCGGCGGCTGATCTTGCCGCCGACATCGGCGGCAAGGTCGATATCCTCGTCAACACGACGGAATATGTGCGGCCGGGCGGCCTGCTCGACCGCAGGGGCACGAGCATTGCGCGCGACGAGATCGACCAGGCCTATCTCGGCTTCATCAATCTCGCGCAGGCTTTTGGTCCCGCCATGCGGATGCGAGGTGCCGACGGCGTCAATAGTAGTAGCGCGTGGGTCAATATTCTCTCGGTCTATGCGCTGGCGAACTGGCCTGCCTTTGGTGCCTATTCGGCCTCGCAGGCGGCGTGCCTGTCGCTCTCGCACTGCCTTCGTGCGGAGCTGAGGCCCGGCGGCGTCAAGGTGATGAATTTGTTCACCGGGCCCGTCGACACCGAATGGTTCCAGACTGTCCCGCCGCCGAAGGTGGCGCCGCGCGCGATTGCGCAGGCGATCGTGTCGGGTCTGAAGGGCGGGCTCGAAGAAGTCTATGTCGGAGACGTCGCCGAGGAGATCCGGCAACGTCTCGCGGCCAATCCGAAAGCGCTGGAGCGCGAGCTCGACAAGTAAGAAGCGGATTTCAACCAAGCTGGAGGACGTCACAATGCAAAGCAAGAATCTCCTGGAGCTGGCGAGTGCGATTTCCTCGGGCGCGGTGCGCGTCGTCGACCTGACCTTTACGCTCAGTCCGGATTTTCCGGTCATCGTGCTGCCGCCCGAGTTCGGGCAGGCCGCGCCGGTCCGTATCCAGGAAATCTCGCGATATGACGGCCGCGGTCCGGCCTGGTACTGGAACAACGTTACCTTCGGCGAGCACACCGGCACGCATTTCGACGCGCCGATCCACTGGTTCACCGGCAAGGATCTGCCCAACAATGCCGTCGACACCATGCCGCCGCAGGACATGATCGCCCCGGCTTGCGTCATCGACTGCTCGGCGCAGGCCGCGCAGGATGCGGACTTCGTCCTGACCGTCCCTGATGTCGAAGCGTGGGAGACGAAGCATGGACGGATCCCCCCTCGTCACTGGGTTCTGTTGCGCACAGATTGGTCGAAGAAGGGGTGGCGCGACTACGCAAACCTCAGGGATGACGGCGCACATACGCCGGGCCCGAATCCCGCTGTGATGAAGTGGCTGGTGGAGGAGCGCGGCGTCATCGGGTTTGGCACCGAGACCATCGGTACCGATGCGGGGCAGGCCGGGCATTTCGATCCGCCTTATCCGGCGCATCACTTCCTGCACGGCGCAGGGCGTTATGGCCTGCAATGCCTGTGCAACCTGGATCAGTTGCCACCCACCGGCGCCGTCATCGTGGCTTCGCCGCTGAAGATCCAGAACGGCTCCGGCAGTCCGCTTCGCGTCATCGCGCTGGTTGCCTCGACCTGAGCCCTGCAATGGCGCTTGCCGATCAGAACAAGAAATTCTCACGAAAGACAGGTGCCATGAACTTGACCAAGAGCCTGCTCGCCTCCGCTGCATTGCTGCTTGCCGTCCCACAAGCAGTGCAGGCCGACATCCTCGTTGGCTTCGTCACCGGCCTCAGTGGGCCGGTGTCGTCGATTGGAATTCCCAACGCGAAGGGGATTGCGGCAGGGCAGGCCTATCTCGGCGAGATCGGCGGCGAGAAGGTCCGGGTCATCCAGCTCGATGACGGCTCCGATCCGACCGCGTCGGCGCGCAATGCGCGCAAGCTCGTCGAGCAGGAGAAAGTCGATGTCCTGATCGGCACGTCCGGCGCCCCCCAGACGCTGGCGATGGCGACGGCGGCGATCGAGATGAAGATCCCAATGATCGCGGTGTCGCCGATCGCGCCGGTGCCGCCTGGCGATGGCGGTCCATGGGTCGTCCAGACGCCCCAACCGACGCCGCTGCTGGTGCAAGGGATCGTTGACAACATGAAGGCGAAAGGTCTGAAGACCGTTGCCTTCATCGGGTTCTCCGATGCGTTCGGCGACCTCATGTACAACTCGCTCGAGCAAAGTGCGAAGACGGCCGACATCAAGATCATTGCCAATGAGCGCTATGCGCGTTCGGATTCTTCGGTCACAGCGCAGGTGCTGCGCGTTGTCGCCACGCATCCCGACGCAATCATGCTGGGCGGAACGGGAACGCCCGGTGCGCTGCCGGTGATCGCGCTGTCCGAGCGCGGCTACAAGGGGCCGCTCTTCGGCAATCACGGCATGATCAGCGCCGATTTCCTGCGCCTTGCCGGCAAGGCGGCGAACGGCATCATCTGTCCGACCGGGCCGGTGACCGCGGCGGAGCAGCTTCCCCCCAGCAATCCGATCCAGAAGGTGGCGCTGGATTTCCGTGCGGCCTTCGAGAAGGCGAACGGCGAGGCGCCGACGGATTCGTTTTCGTCCTATTCCTTCGATGGCTGGCTGGTGCTCGCCGATGCCGCCAAGCGTGCGATGGCATCAGGTGCCAAGCCCGGCTCGCCGGAATTCCGTATCGCGCTTCGCCAGGCGCTGTTCACCACCAAGGAGGTTGTCGGCACCCAGGGCGTTTACACCTATACGCCGGCGGATCGGCATGGCGTCGACGACCGCTCGCGCATCATGGTCCAGATCGTGGACGGTAAATATAAGTTGTTGCCCTGAGGTGGGAGCCTGATCGTGACGGAGAACGACGCGACGGCGAAGAACGTGCTGCCGGTCTGGGCGCGCGCGGTCGAGCTGTTTCCACCGTCCGACCGGATCCTCTCCACCATCCTCAGGCGGCAGGCGGAACGCTATGGCGATCGCGTCCTGCTTGTCGCGGGCGAGACGCGCTGGACCTTTGCGCAGACCGCGGCGATCGCGGCTGCATCGGCGCAGGCGCTCGTCGATGCCGGCATCAAGCCCGGCGATCGCGTCGCGCTGATGTGCTCGAACCGTCCGGAGTTCTTGCAGGTCTATCTCGGCTGTGCGTGGCTCGGAGCCATCGCGGTCCCCATCAACACCGCGCTGCGCGGCTTCCAGCTCTCCCACATCTTCCGCAACTCGCGTCCCGCGCTTCTTGCCGTTGAGGCGCAGTTCGCCGGTGCGATCGAGAGTGTGGAGGCCGGTGTCGAGCTGCCGCCCCGAACCTGGATCATCGGAGCTGCCGGGGAGGCGTTCGATGCCGGGCTTTCGGCGGTGTCGCTGCCGCCTCTCGGAACGTCCGCTCCGGCATGTGCCGTGCGTCCCGGCGACACCGTTGCGATCCTTTACACGTCAGGCACCACGGGGCCTGCGAAGGGGGTGTGCTGCCCGCAGGCGCAGCTGTTCTGGTGGGGCATCTACTCGGCGCGGGCGCTCGGCATCCGCGAAGGGGATGTGCTGTTCACGACATTGCCCTTGTTCCACACCAACGCGCTGAACGCGTTCTATCAGGCGTTGCTGACCGGCTGCACCTATGTCTTGGAGCCGAAATTCTCCGCTTCCGGCTTCTGGGCCGCGGCGCGACGGCACAATGCAACGGTCGGCTATCTGCTCGGCGCGATGGCATCGATGCTTCTGGCGCAGCCGGCGACGACGGACGACAAGACGCATCGCCTTCGCGTTGCGCTCGGCGGCGGCGTGCCGCCGCAGATCCATGGTCCGTTCCATGAGCGGTTTGATGTCCCGCTGGTCGACGGCTACGGGTCGACCGAGACCAATTTCGTGTTCGCGGGTACGATCCCGTCCGATCGTCCGGGGACGATGGGCTATCTGGCCGACGGCATTGAAGCGCGGATCGTCGACGAGAATGATTCAGCGCTTCCCGATGGCGAGGCCGGCGAGCTCGTGCTGCGCGCCAGTGAGCCCTTTGCTTTTGCCACCGGCTATTTCGGCATGCCGGAGAAGACGGTCGAGGCCTGGCGCAATCTGTGGTTCCACTCCGGCGATCGGGTGGTTCGGGATGCTGACGGACACTATCGCTTCATCGATCGCATGAAGGATTCGATTCGCAGACGTGGTGAGAACGTGTCTTCATGGGAGGTCGAGCAGACCATCCAGTCCCATCCCGCGGTCGCGGCCTGCGCGATCTACCCATTGCCGTCGGAATTGGGCGAGGACGAGGTTGCGGCTGCGATCCTGCCGGAAGCTGGCCAATCGCTCGAGCCCGTCGACATTGTCAGGCACTGCGAAGGCCAGATCGCCTATTTCGCCATCCCGCGCTATGTGCGCATTCTGAGCCAGATGCCGCTGACGGAAAACGGCAAGATCAAGAAGGGCGTGCTGCGTGAGGCGGGCGTCACCGCGGACACATGGGATCGCGAGGCGGCCGGCGTGACGTTGCGGCGCTGAGCGTCGATCGATTCACGGTTTCTGCAGCGCGTCCCTGACGGCGCTCTTGAGTTCGTCGAGCTCGCCGATCAGTCCGTCGAACCGGTCCGCCGGGAAATTCGCCAGCAGCTCGGCAAGCCAGGCGCCGTGGCTCTTGGCCATTCGCCTGAAGGTCTTGCGGCCTTCGACCGTCATGCAGACGATCTGCACGCGGCGGTCGAGGTTCGACGGCGTGCGGGTGATGTATCCGTCCGCGACCAGGCGGTCCACGATCGGCGTCAGGTTCCCGGCCGAGACCATCAGGCGCTTGGGCAGCTCTCCCAGCACAAGCCCGCTCGGCTCGCGGTCGAGCTGAGCGAGAACATCGAAGCGAGGCATGGTGAAATCGAACTCTTCGCGAAACCGGCGCCGCAGTTCGCCCTCGATCAGGGTCGTGCAGGCGAGCAGCCGGAGCCAGACTCGGGTTTGAGCCCTGTACTCGGCTTCCTGATCCGCCCCATTCTTGGCCGAAACAGGCGTGGGCTCCTTCGCGAGTGCCAATCGAATCTCCCGGGCTTGATGGCCTTTCGAAAGCTGGCGCAGCTCTCGCGGACCTGGGCAAGATAGTTCGTGCCAAAAGTAAATTCAAGGCGGAGCCCGGGGTCCTCGGATTCGGCGCCGCCTTGTCTCCAATTTATACCGGTTTCAAGATCGATGCCGCGGCTCTGCGCGCCGCCCGGGGGCATTGCAGAACCGCCTTGACAACGCACGAGCCGGCGAAATACTTTATGCTTAAAATAATTTGAGTGAGAGCTCGACATCAGGCGCGACGCGCGAAAGCGAGGGATCATGCGCATAGTCTGTATCGGCGGCGGCCCGGCCGGCCTCTATCTGGGCCTGCTGATGAAGCGTCGGCATCCCGAGCATGTCATCACGGTGGTCGAGCGCAACAAGCCCTACGATACGTTCGGCTGGGGGGTCGTGTTCTCCGACGCCATGATGTCGGCGATGCGTGTTGCCGATCCCGAGAGCGCCGCCGAGATCGAGGACGCCTTCAACCACTGGGACGACATCGAGCTGGTCTTCAAGGGGACACGCCAGCGCACCAGTGGCCATGGCTTCATCGGCATCGGCCGCAAGCATCTGCTCAACATTCTGCAGCGGCGCTGCGAGGCGCTGGGTGTCGAGCTCGTGTTCGAGCGCGAGGTCGAGTCCGATCTCGAATTTCCCGACGCCGATTTGATCGTCGCCTGCGACGGCGTCAATTCCAGGATTCGTGCCCGCTATGCCGAGCAGTTCCAGCCCGACATGGTGATCCGGCCGAATCGTTACATCTGGCTCGGCACCAAGAAAGCGTTCGACGCCTTCACGTTCGACTTTCAGAAGACCGAGCACGGCTGGTTCCAGGCGCACATCTACAAGTTCGACGCGGAGACCTCGACCTTCATCGTCGAGACCACGGAAGAAGCCTATAATGCCCACGGACTGGGCGAGCTCGATCAGCAGGCGTCGATCGACTTCTGCGAAAAGATCTTCGCCGAGACGCTGGATGGCGCGAAGCTCCTGACCAACGCCCGCCATCTGCGCGGCTCGGCCTGGCTCAATTTCAGCCGCCTGATCTGCGGCAAATGGAGCGTCTTCAACGGCAAGTCGCATGTCGTGCTGATGGGGGATGCCGCGCACACCGCGCATTTCGCCATTGGCTCGGGCACCAAGCTCGCGCTCGACGACGCCATCGAGCTCGCCAACCAGTTCGACCGCCATGGTCACGGCCGCGACGGTATCCCGACCGTGCTGGAGGCCTATGAGGAGGTGCGCCGTGTCGATGTCGCGCGTATCCAGAACGCCGCGCGCAACGCCATGGAATGGTTCGAGGTGGTCGGCCGGCGCTACGCCGACACGCTCGAGCCGCCGCAATTCTTCTATTCGATGCTGACGCGCTCGCAGCGCATCAGCCACGAGAATCTTCGCCTGCGCGACCGCACCTGGCTGGAAGGTTTCGAGCGCTGGTTCGCCGCGCGCGCAGGGATCGCCGTCAAGGACGGCGAGCGGGTGCCGCCGCCGATGCTGACGCCGCACCGCGTGCGCGGCCTTGCGCTGGCGAACCGCATCATGGTCTCGCCGATGGCGATGTATTCGGCGCAGGACGGGCTCATCAACGACTTCCACATCGCCCATCTCGGCGCGCGCGCCATGGGCGGCGCCGGGCTGGTCTTCGCCGAGATGACCTGCGTCTCGCCCGACGCGCGGATCACGCCGGGCTGCCTCGGGCTTTGGAACGATGCGCAGGCTGAGCAATGGCGGCGGCTGGTCGAGCTCGTCCACAGCGTTGGGCATGCCAAGGTCGGGATTCAGCTCGGCCATGCCGGGCGCAAGGGCGCGACAAGGGTGCCGTGGGAGGGGATCGATCAACCCCTCGAGACGGGCGAATGGCCGCTGATCTCGGCGTCGGCCCTGGCGTACCTGCCCCACAGCCAGTTGCCGCGGGAAATGAACCGCCGCGATATGGACCGCGTCCGCGACGATTTCGTCGCGGCAACCCGCCGTGCGGCGGCCGCCGGTGTCGAGTGGCTCGAACTGCATTGCGCCCACGGCTATCTGCTGTCGAGCTTCCTCTCGCCGCTCACCAACCGGCGCACGGACGAGTACGGCGGCAGCCACGAGAACCGCGCGCGCTATCCGCTGGAGGTGTTCAAGGCGATGCGGGCGGTGTGGCCGTCCGATCGGCCGATGTCGGTGCGCCTGTCCTGTCATGACTGGACCGACGGCGGCAACACCCCGGCCGATGCGGCGATCTTCGCCGCGATGTTCAAGCAGGCGGGGGCGGACGTGATCGATTGCTCCTCGGGGCAGGTCTGGAAGGAGGAGCGGCCGATCTATGGACGCCTGTTCCAGACGCCCTTTGCCGACCTGATCCGCAACGAGGTCGGCATCGAAACGATTGCCGTTGGCGCGATCTCCGAGGCTGATCACGCCAACTCGATTCTGGCGGCCGGCCGCGCCGATCTCTGCGCCATTGCGCGGCCGCATCTGGCCGATCCCGCCTGGACCCTGCACGAAGCGGCGCGCATCGGCATCACCGCGGTCAGCTGGCCGAAGCAATATCTGTCCGCCAAGGGACAGTACGAAACCAACCTGGCGCGCGCTGCCGCAGCTAGCGCCCAGTGAACGGAGGAGGTGACAGATGAGCTCCGTTGCAAAAGTCATCAGGCGCGACTGGCTGGACTGGCCGTTCTTCGAACCGCGCCACCAGGCAATCGGCGCGAAGCTCGACCGCTTCGTGCAGTCGGGCGCGCTCGACACGATCGATCACGACGATGTCGACGGCGCCTGCCGCAGCCTCGTGCGCGCGATGGGCGAGGCGGGCCTGCTCGATTGCGCGGTGGCGGCGCCCGACGGCGATGCGGCCACGATCGATTCCCGCTCGATCTGCCTGTCGCGCGAATCGCTCGCCTATGCCGATGGACTTGCCGATTTCGCCTTCGCCATGCAGGGGCTCGGCTCCGGCGCGATTGCGCTCGGCGGCTCGGTGGAGCTGCGCAAGCAAGTGCTGCCGAAAGTTCGCTCCGGTGAATGGCTCGCGGCCTTTGCGCTGTCCGAGAAGGAGGCGGGATCCGACGTCGCGGCGATGTCCTGCACCGCGCGGACCGACGGTGACAACTACGTCATCGACGGCGAAAAGACCTGGATCTCCAATGGCGGCATTGCCGATGTCTACACGCTGTTTGCCCGAACCGGCGAGGCGCCGGGCGCGCGCGGCATCTCGGCCTTCGTCGTCTTTCCCGATGATCCCGGCTTCGGCATTGCCGAGCGCATCGACGTCATCGCGCCGCATCCGCTGGCGACGTTGCGCTTCACCAATTGCCGGATTCCGGCGAGCCGCTGCCTCGGCGCGCCCGGCGGCGGGTTCAAGCTTGCGATGCAGACGCTGGATATTTTCCGCGCCTCGGTCGCGGCCGCAGCTCTCGGCTTTGCCCGGCGTGCGCTCGACGAAGCGCTGTCGCACGCGCGCAGCCGCAAGATGTTCGGCGCGACCTTGGGAGATCTCCAGCTGACCCAGGCCGCGCTCGGCGACATGGCGACGGACACCGATGCCGCCGCGCTCCTGACCTATCGCGCGGCCTGGCGGCGCGATGTCCAGAAACTTCCGACGACGGGTGAAGCGGCGATGGCGAAGCTGACTGCGACCGAGACTGCGCAGCGCGTCATCGACCGCGCCGTCCAGATGTTCGGCGGCCGCGGCGTGCGTAAAGGAGAGGTCGTCGAGAGCCTCTACCGCGAGATCCGGGCGCTGCGCATCTATGAGGGCGCGACCGAGGTCCAGAAACTGATTGTCGCGCGCGAGCTGTTGAAGCCGCGCTGAGAAGATAGAAAGTTCTCCATGAGTACGATGAGAAAGCCGGAAGCCGGTGCGACCAGCGGCCTGCAAGTGCTTCAGCCCAGCGGCTGGCCGCAGCCGAAAGGGTATGCCAACGGCATCACGGCCGAGGGACGCCTGGTCGTGACGGGTGGCGTCGTCGGTTGGGACGTCGCGGGCCGGTTTGCCGACGGCTTCGTCGCACAAGTCCGCCAGACGCTCGAAAACATCGTCGCAATCCTGGCCGAAGGCGGCGCGCGGCCGGACCATCTGGTGCGCCTGACCTGGTATGTCGTCGACATGGACGAGTACGTCGCGAACCTGAAGGCGCTCGGCAAAGCCTATCGCGAGGTGGTCGGCACCCATTACCCCAGCATGGCGCTGGTGCAGGTCGTGCGTCTGGTCGAGCCGTCGGCGCGTGTCGAGATCGAAGCGACAGCTGTCGTCCCGCGCTGATCAGCGCGTCGACTGCCACGCCAATAGCCTGCGCTCGGCCAGTGACATCGCAACCGACGTGACATAGCCGGTGGCCCCGAGCAAGATCACGCCGGCAAACAGATCGGCCGACCGAAATGCGCGCGCCGACAGCAGCACCCAATGGCCAAGGCCGTCGAGCCCGGCCAGCACCTCGCAGACGACGGAGAGGATCAGCGCGACCGTCAGGCTGAGCCGCATGCCGGCGAGGATGTCGGGCAGGGCCGACGGCAATGCGATCTTGAAGACCACGGCGGTGCGCGACATCTGCAACGCGCGCGCGACCTCGTAGAGGCGCGGCTCGACCGCGGCAAAACCGTGAATGGTCGCAAGCATGATCGGCCAGATCGCACCGAAGGCGATCACGAACAGGGCCATGCCTTCAGTCAAGCCGAGCATCGCGATCGCGACCGGGATGATGGCGGAGACCGGCAGCGGACGCAGGAATTCCAGCGATGGCGCGATATAGATGCGCATCAGGCGAGAAGATCCGATCAGGGCGCCGAGCGCGATGCCCGCAATCGAAGCGGCGAGCCAGCCATAGGCCATGTGCTCCAGCGTGCCGACGAGCTTGCTGGTGAGATCGCCGCTCGCAAAGCCACGCATCAGTGCGGCCCAGGCGCGATCGGGGCCGGGCAGAAACACAGGCGAGACCAGCTTGAGATTGGCAATGAGCTGCCACAGCCCGACAAAGCCGGCGGCGACTGCGAAACTCGCCATGCGCCAGATCGTTGCGGTGGCGCTCATGAGCCGGCTCCGGCGGTGGCGGCGCGGCCGAACAGGCGGTACTGGACGACGATCAAAGCGAGGTTCAGCCCATAGCCGATGGCGCCGATCCAGACGAGATAAGCGAGCATCAGGTCGGGCCGCAGTGCCTGCTGCGCAAGCATGATGCCGGCGCCGAGCCCGAGCGGATTGATCGCGATCTCGACCGTCACCGCGACGATCAATGCGATGCCGGCGGACAGGCGGAATGCGACGAAGATCCGCGGCAAAGCGGCTGGAATGATGATCTTGATGATCCGCTGCACCGGTGTCAGCCGCAGCGCCCGCGACACCTCCATCAACCGCGGCTCGATGCCGCGAACGGCGGTGCGGCTCAGGATCAGCATCGGCCAGACGCAGGCAAAGGCGACAATCACGATCTCCATGGGATAGCCGAAGCCGAGCGCGATCAGCGCGATCGGCAACAGCGCGATCGACGGGATCGGCCGGATCGCCTCGATGGTCACTTCCATCAACCGATCGAGCACGCGCGAGATGCCGAAGACGATCCCGAGCGCAAGCCCGATCACGCTGCCGATCGCGAGCCCCGCAAACGCCGCGAGCAGCGTGTCACGGGTGGCGATCGGGATCGTGAGGTCGGCGAGTGCTGCGACCAGAGCGGCGAGCACCGCGCTCGGAGGCGCCAGGCTGTCGCTCTGCAAATGGGCGAGGCGGATCCAGAGCTCGAAGACGAGCAGTGCCGCGAGCGGCAGCAGCAGCGGCTTGGTGCGTTCGAGGCTCAATGTTCGGTCGCCTTGATGAAGTCGAACAATTGCCGGCGCAGCCGCAGGAATTCCGGATGCTCCCTTGTGGCAAGCTGGTCGCGCGGTCGCGACAGGTTCACATCCAGCTCGATTCCGATCCGGCCGGGATGCGGCAACAGGCCGATGACGCGGTCGCCGAGATAGATCGCCTCGTCGAGATCGTGGGTCACGAAGATGACGGTGGTGTTGCTCGCCGCCGTCAAGGACAGAACCTCGTCCTGCAGACCTTGCCGTGTCATCGCATCCAGCGCGCCGAACGGCTCGTCCATCAAGAGCGTGGTCGGCTCCTGAGCGAGACAGCGCGCGATCTGCAACCGCTGCTGCATGCCGCCGGACATTTCCGCCGGGTATTTGTCGGCATGGCCGGGCAGGCCGACCTTGCGCAGCAACGCCGCGATGCGTCCGGGGCGCTCGCGCGCGGGAATTCCGCAAGCCTCCAGCGCCAGCGAGATGTTGCCGGCTGCGGTTCGCCAGGGCAGCAGCGCCTTGCCATAGTCCTGGAATACGATCGCGACCTCGCGGCGCGGGTCGAGCATCGGCTGGCCATCGAAGGTGACGGCGCCGCCGGTCGGACGATAGAGGCCCGCCGCGAGCCGCAATGCAGTGGTCTTGCCGCAACCGGAGGCGCCGACAATGCAGAGGAATTCGCCGGGACGCACGGCAAGATCGAGATTCTCGATAATGGTCTTGCCGCCAAGCCGAAGCGTCGCCCCGTTGAAGCTGATCAACGGCTTTTGCCGCCGCGCCGCCTTTACGTCTTCAAGTCTTGCAAGAAGGGTCATCGGTTGCTCTCGCTGGCGGGCGGATAGACGAAATTGATGGTCGAATGCAGGTGCGCTTCCAGCATCTCTTGCGCACCTTCGACGTCTCGCGCCAGCACGCGGTCGGCGAGCATTTGATGGCTGCGGATAAACTCTGCACCGCTGTCAATTCCGCGCATCATCACGCGGCGGTAGCGATAGGCCTGGTCGTAGAGCTCCGAATGCGCGCCGAGCATCCGCCCCGAACCGCAGGCCGAGAGCAGGGCGGTATGAAAGCCCTTGTGCAGGCGGTCGAAATCGGCGGCGCCCTCGCGGAATTCGTTGCCGGTGCGCTCGATGTGGCGACGCATCTGGTGCAGCGCGCTGACGATGCCGGCCTCCCACGCGTCATTCCCAAGGATGATGGCCAGCCGGATCGCCTCTTTCTCGATGGCGGTGCGCATGCAGGTGATATCGGCCAGGTCCTCGCGGCTGACCTCGGCGACGCGAAAACCGCGCTGGCCGATGCCCACGATCAATCCGCGTGACATCAGGCGCGACAATCCTTCGCGGAGCGGCGTGGCGCCGATCTCATAGCGCTGCACGAGATCGACGATGCCAAGCCGCGACCCCGGCGCCAGGCGTCCGGCCAGAATGTCCTGCTCGAGGAGGCTGGCCGCGCGCTCGCTCAAGGTGCCGGCCTCGCCGCTCGGACGTTCGACAGGACGTTCGGAAGCCGGCATCGCAGGGTCCTCAGTTCAGCACCAGTTTGCTTGTATCGAGCTTTGATTGCAGCATCTTCTGCGACGACATCACCTCGATCCACCAGGCGAGGTTCTCCGGCTTCAGGCGTGGCTCGGACTGGTTCGGAGGCGTCGCCTTGACGAGATCGAGCGGCTGTTTGGTGAACTTTGCGATCGAAGCGGAGGCCTTCTCGCGGTCGCTGTTGACGATCACTGCCGCTTCCGCGATCGCGTCGCGGAATTTCGTCACGATCGCCGCGTTCTTCTCCGCCCATTCGCGCGATGCCGCGTAGAAGATGATCGGGTCGGTGCGGGCGAGTTCGACGGCGTAGCGTGCGCCGACCGAGCCGAGGCCCGCATTGGTCATGCGGGTGACAAACGGCTCGGCGGTGAGGACGGCATCGACACCGCCGGACTTGATGATGTCGGCCATGGTCGGGAAGGTCACCTCGACGAATTTGACGCTCTTGGGATCGACGCCTTTCTCCACCAGCCACTTCACGAACAGCACATGCAGGAAGGCGTTCAGTCCCGGCGCGCCGACTTTCTTGCCGACGAAATCCTTGGGCTCGTTGATGGTGATACCGTTGCGGACGAAAGCCGTGATGGCGATGTTCGACGTCGGGTTCATCACCGACGCGCCGGCGATGCCGACCAGATCGAGGCCGCCGTCAACCGCCTGGAGGAAGACGGTCGAGGTCGGCCCGCCAATCTGGATCGAGTTCGACAGGATCGCGGCAGGGATGTTCGAATTGATCGCGATCGGCGTCATCTCGACGTCGAGCCCGTGCTTCTTGAAGATGCCCTCGTCGACGGCGACCATGGCGGACGCACAGTCGGAGGTGGCCGTGCAACCGATCTGGATTTTCGCCTGTGCCGCCGCCGCGCCAGCCAATGCGCAAGCCATCTGAAGCGAAATACCCAGCGTGACCGCCAATCTTGCCAACTGCCTCTTCAAGGCCATCCTCCCAGTTTGCATTTTTTTATCTTGATTATCGATATTTTATTCGATCATATATTTCCAACCAAAGCAAGAGGTGTCCAAGGTGAAACTCGCTACATTCAGGTCGGCCGGTCAGGACCGGATCGGCATCGTGCATTCCAATGACGATCGGATCTTCGACATCGCCGCGGCCGCTGCACGCGATGGACAGGATCTTCAGGCCTTTGCCTCGATGCTGGCGCTGATCGACGCGGGGCCACGCGCGCTGGAGCAGGCGGCGGGGCTGTTCGAAAAATACGGCGCGGATCCGGCGCTGTCGTCGGCGGCATCTGCGGTGGACCTCCTCGCGCCGGTGCCGGAGCCTCGGCAGATGCGTGACGGCATGTCGTTCCCGCTGCACATCCTCCAGGCGCCGCGCGGGCAGCGTAAGCTCGCGGCGCGCGCGAAAGGCGACATGGCGGAGCTGGCGCGGATCGACGCCGAGCCGCTCGGCGAACTGCCCGAGGTCTATCGCAAGCAGCCGATCTTCTACATTACCAACCGCTTCAGTGTCCGCGGCACCAACACGACCGTCAAATGGCCGCGCTACAGCAAGGTGATGGATTACGAGCTCGAATTCGGCATCATCACCAAGAACAGGGGCGCGAATATTCCAGCGGCAAAGGCTGGGGATCACATCTTCGGCTACACCATCTTCAACGATTTTTCGGCGCGCGATGCGCAGCGCATCGAGATGGAAGGGCGGCTCGGTCCCGCCAAGGGCAAGAGCTTTGACGGCGGCAATGTGATGGGGCCGTGGATCGTGACGCCGGATGAGATCGGCGATCCCTACAGGTTGAAGATGGAAGCCCGTGTCAACGGCGAGACCCGCTCAACCGGCGTCTCGGACGGGATGCTGTTCTCATTCGAGGAGATCATCGCCCATGTCACGCAGGACGAGACGCTGATGCCGGGTGAATTCATCGGCTCGGGCACAGTGGGCAATGGCTGCGGCCTCGAGCTCGGCTGGTATCTCGAGCATGGCGACACGGTCGAGCTCGAAGTCGAGAAAATCGGCGTGTTGAAGAACAGGGTCGAGCGGCAAGACGCTTGAGCGCAAAGACGTTTGGGATTCAAGCAGACAAAAACAGGCAACGAGGAAACACCATGGCGCGCAAACTGATCGATATCTCGGTCCCGCTGCAAAACGACGTGCCGGCCGATCCGCCGGGCAACCATCCGACCATTCAATACATCGATCATCAACAGGGCCTGCCGCGCATGCTCCAGTTCTTCGATGGGCTGAAGGCGGAGGACCTGCCTGACGGCCAGGGCTGGGCGGTGGAGATGGTCAATCTTTCCACCCATAACGGCACCCATCTCGATGCGCCCTGGCACTTCCATCCCACGATGAACCGCGGCGAGCGCGCGTGGACGATCGACGAGGTGCCGCTGGAATGGTGCTTCCAGCCCGGCGTCAAGCTCGACTTCCGCCATTTGCCGGACGGATATGTGGCGACTGCCGGAGATGTCGAGGCGGAGCTGAAGCGGATCGGGCACAAGCTGTCGCCGCTCGAGATCGTCGTCGTCAACACCAGCGCCGGCGCCAAATATGGCCGGCAGGACTACGTCACCTCGGGCTGCGGCATGGGCTATGAAGCGACCATGTATCTCTTGGAACGCGGCGTGCGGCTGACCGGAATCGATGGCTGGAGCTGGGATGCGCCCTTCGTCTACACCGCGAAGAAATATGCCGAGACCAGGGATGCCAGCTTGATCTGGGAAGGTCACAAGGCCGGACGCCACATCGGCTATTGCCACATCGAAAAGCTGCACAATCTCGAGCTTCTGCCCTCGACCGGCTTCATGGTGTCGTGCTTTCCGGTCAAGATCGAGCGGGCATCCGCAGGCTGGACGCGGGCGGTCGCCATCGTTGACGGTTGAAGACGGGTGCCGACCTACAGGCGTACGACCTCACCGGTTCGAACGCTCTCGTCGGCGGCAAAGACGATGCGGAGCGAGTTGATCGCGTCCTCGTGATGCTCGGACAGGTCGATCTCGCCACGGATCGCCCTCAGAAACATCCGCTGCTCGCGTTCGCAGAGCTCCTGATGGCCGGGTTCATCTGCGGTCGAGACCAACTCGTCCGGCTTGGCAAAGCGGCCTTCGCCGTCGCGCGCGGCGTGATGGATGCGAAGCGCATTGGTGCGTGTATGCGTGTCGTGATCTGCTGAACGTGCGCCTGCATCGCTCCGCTCTTTCGCGACGATCGACACGCTGCCGTTGGGGCCGATCATGTCCTTCACGAAATGAGCGGTCTCGCTCATCATCGGACCCCAGCCGACCTCGTACCAGCCGACCGAGCCGTCGTCGAACGTGATGTGGAGATGGCCGTAATTGTACATGCTAGGTGCGATCTCGCCCGTCAGCCGCGCCCCGACGGCGTGGACCGCGACGGGACGGGCTCGCGTCACCTGGCACATGATGTCGACGTAATGAACGCCGCAGTCGACGATCGGCGAGGTCGACCGCATGAGCCTCTTGTGCACCTCCCAGAAGGAGCCCGCAGACTGCTGGTTAAGATTCATGCGCATGACGAGCGGCTTTCCGAGCGTTCGCCCGATCTCGACGAACCGCGACCATGCAGGATGGACGCGCAGGATATAGCCGATCAACAGCGCTTTTCCGGCCGCGCGTGCCGCGCTTACGACGTGCCGCGCGGCATCCAGCGTGTCGGCCAGCGGCTTTTCGCAGAAAACATGGGCGCCGGCAGCGAAAGCCTGCAACGCCATGGCGGCGTGATGCTCGGTGTAGGTGCAGATCGAAACGGCGTCGGGACGCAAACGCGTGAGCGCCTCGTCGTAGCTTTCGAAGCGCGGAAGCGCGGGAAACTCGGCCTCGAGATCGTCGCGATCGGCCGCGCGAGAGGTGCAAAGACCGACGAGTTCGAAACCCTCGATTGATCTATAGGCACGGGCATGGCTGATTCCCATGGTGCCGAGGCCAACCACGAGAACGCGAATAGTCCGTTGAGGCGACATGGAAAGGGAGGACATGGCTCGCTCGCGTCCTTCAGTCAGGTGTTGTCTGCCACCGCATCATGCTCGGAGCCGCGGGAGGAGTGGCCTTCGATCCAGGTTTCCAGCACCCGTAGCTCGTCGTCGAGATGAACGAGGCTCGCGAGATAGCCCGGTGCGATCCGGCCGAGGTCAGTCTCGCGCCGCAGAAACGTCGCCGGAACGCGCGATGCCATGGCGAGGGCATCGGCGAGCGGAAGCCTGACGACATTGACGGCATAGCGCACCGCCTCGTCCATGGTCAGAACCGAGCCGGCGAGCGTCCCGTCGTCGAGCCGCAGGCAACCGTCGACGGACGTCACGCGGCGACCCTGAAGATCGAAATGATCGGGGCCGCCGGCCGCCGGCGGCATCGCGTCGGTAATCAGCATGAAACGGTCGTGCCGCTTGGCGGCGAGCGCAACGCGCAAATTCGCCTCGTGGACGTGATGGCCATCGGCGATGAGGCCGACGAACACATCGTCGAGATCGAGCGCTGCGCCGACCATGCCCGGTTCGCGCCCCGTCGGCGGGCTCATCGCGTTGAACAAATGGGTGAACGCGCGCGCACCTGCTTCAACGGCCCTTCGCGCCTCCTCGTAGCTCGCGTCGGAATGGCCCAGCGAGACGAGCACGCCCTGCCGCGCGAGCTCGGCGATGCTCTCGGTTCCGACCCTGTTGGGCGCGAGCGTCAGCATGACCGCGCCGCAATCGGCTTTTGCAATCGTCGCGACGTCGTCGCGCCCGAGGTCGCGGATGTAGTTGAGTTCATGCGCACCCTTGCGGCGCGGATCCAGGAATGGCCCTTCCAGGTGAATGCCGAGCGTGGCAGGGGTCAGGCGCCGCGCCTCGCGCGTCGCAGCGATTGCGGCGTCCATCACCTGCGGCGCGTCCGTTACCAGCGTCGGCAACAGCCCGACGGTGCCATGATTGCGATGCGCGGCTGCGATGCGGGCGATGCCTTCGGGCGTCGGCTCCTCGTTGAACAGGACGCCGCCGCCGCCATTGACTTGAACGTCGACATAGCCGGGCGCAAGCAGGCCGCCGCCGAGATCCTGCACTGGGCCGTCAGGTCGCTCCGCGTGGGGAACGATGGCGGCAATGCGCGCGCCATCGATGACGACCACGTAGTCATCGAGAAAGTGTTCGCCGTCGAAGATGCGCGCGCCGGACAGAACGATCATCAGACGGTCTCCGTTACCTTGCGCAGATTGCGCGGGCGGTCGGGATCGCGCCCGAGCCGGAGCGCAAGCGCTTCGGCGAGCCGGTAGAAACGGTGGATCATGACGATGGGTTCCAACAGCGGCGCCCCGACCCGTGCCGTCGCGAGACGGTTCGGCTCATCATCCCCGCCAGCCTCGATTGCGATCACCGTCGCGCCGGCGTCGGCCAGCGCCGTGAGCGCCGGCAGCATGCCTTCGCGCGCCGGATCGGATGGCAGGAAGGCGATGACGGGGAAGCCCGAAGTCACAAGCTCGGCCGGACCGTGCAGCACCTCGGCCGCGGAGTAGGCCTCGGCGTGAATCGCGCACGTCTCCTTGAGCTTGAGTGCCGCTTCCGCGGCGATCGCAAGTGTCGCGCCGCGGCCGAGCACGAAAGCGCTGCGGGCATCTGCGAGACTCTCCAGCATCGTCGCGGGCGGCGGCGTTGTTTGGCTGCGGAGAACGTCCGGCAGGCCGGCGAGCGCGTCGGCGAGCTGCCGATCCTCGCGCCAGGCCGCGACGAGGCTTGCTCCCGCGACAAGACCGGCCACCATCGATTTGGTCGCGGCGACCGAGCGTTCCGCGCCGGCGCAGAGCGGCAGCAGGAATTCGGCCTCTTGCGCCAGTGGCGAAGCCACGTCGTTGACCAATGCGAGGGCCAGCGCACCGCCGCTGCGCGCGGCGCGCTGCATTTCCACGATATCGGGGCTGCGCCCCGACTGCGAGATCGCGACGGACACGCAGCCCTTGAGCCGCATCGGCGTCCGATAAAGGGTCGCAATCGAGGGGCCGATAGAGGCACACGGCACCCCAGACAGAATCTCGAGGAGGTATTTCAGATAGAGTGCGCAGCAATCCGACGAGCCACGGCCGATGGTTACGACGAGCGGCGGATCGAGGGCACGCAGGCGCGCCACGACTTCAGCAAGCCGTTCCGCATTCTCACCAAGCTGGCGCGCAGCCGCTTCACCTGCCTCGCCGATCTCCTGAAGCATCTGTGTCGTCATCGCTGCGCCTTTCGGGCCGGTGGCGACAGCGTGAGTTCGGAGACGAAATCATAGGCGTCGGCACGGTACCAGGATTTCGTGAACTCGACGCAGGCTCCGTCGGCGAGGTAGGCAATGCGCTGGATGTAGAGCGCGGGGCTGTCGGGCGCGACGCCAAGCAGTTTGGCATCGGCAGGATCGAGCAGGGTCGCACGCAAGCGCTGCAGGCCACGGGTCGGCTTGAATCCCCCCGCGGAGAGCGCCTCGTAGAGCGAGTCGCCGACCTTATCCTGTTCAGGAAGAAAGCGTATCGGCACGGCGGCGCGTTCGATTGCCATGGGCGAACCGTCGGCCAGGCGCAGGCGCCCGAGCCGGAACACGCGATCGTTCGGCCGTACGCCAAGCATCATCGCCTCTTCCGGAGTCGGCAGGAATACGCCGCGTTCGAGTTCGCGCGAGCTCGCCACCAATCCGCGCAGCCGCATGTCTTCGGTGAAGCTGGTCAGGCGCGAGGAGGGCTGTTCGACCCGCGGCGTTGCGCGATGGATGAAGGTGCCGGCGCCGTGGCGGTGAAACAGCACGCCTTCGGCGATCAGATCGGCGATCGCCTTACGCAGCGTAGTGCGCGATACTTCGAGCAGCTCGCACAATACGCGCTCGGCCGGAAGCAGCTGCGTCTCCGCAAAACGCCCGGTCTCGATCTCGCGCCGAAGCGCATCGACCACGGCACGATAGAGCTTCTGGCCCGGCGCAGTCTCGACCGTCAGGGTCATGCCGGGTCCTCCGCGAGCGTTCCGCCGGCGAGAAGGATAGCGCCGTCGACGGCGTCGCGCCGCGGCTGGGCGAGGCGCTTGGCCACATCGGGCGGCAGGAACGGGCGCAACGGCTCGCCGAAACCGCCCGCCAGCGCAATGCGCTCGGCGCCGAGCGCGTTCAGCGCGTTCGCGAGCGCCGCGATCGCGGAGGCTGCTTCCCCGACGATTTCGCGGGCGCGCATGTCTCCGGATCTTGCGACGTCAAGGATTTGCGGCGCGAAGGCGCCGTAGTCGCGCGGTCTGGCTTCCGCCGCCCAGCGGCTCATCCGCAACGGATCGTCACCAAAATGTCGACCGAGCGCCTGTGCGAGGCCGCTCCTCGGCTCCAGGCCGTCGATCGCGCGCAGCGTCGCGCGAAGCGCGGATTCGCCGAGGCGCGCGGCGGATCCGTCGTCGCCGAGCCAGAAGCCGCGTCCGCCGATGATCGTCGTTTGCGCTCCGACACGCGCGATGCCCGCCGAGCCCGTGCCCGCGATGATCAGGCCACCGTCGCCGACGCCGTTGGCTCCGACGCAGGCAGCGACCGCATCGTTGACGGCGACGATGCGCGCGAAGCCGGGCAGGGCGGCGGAGACACGCTTCGCTTCATTGTCGTCCGAAAGCCCGGCAAGGCTGAGACCGACCGCGATCTCCTGCCGCGGCGTGCCGGCACTGATCGCGGATTCGATGGTGTCGCGCACGACCTGCATCGCCTCGTCGAAGTCGAGATAGATGTTCGAAGCCGGCCCTACGGCGCGCCCGAGCTCGAGGCCGGACGAGTCCCGCAGTCTCGCGCGGCAACGGGTGGCGCCGCCGTCTACTCCGAGAAAGAACCGGGCTGTCTCCAAGGGGCCTCCTAAAAAAATTCTTAACGCCTCTAGACAAGTGGTATGTCACGTGTCTAAAACGAATACAAGAGGTATCTACCATTGGTATTCACGATGTCGGTACTGCCGAACTTGGACACGGGCGGAGAGAGGTGCGGCGACACCATCGATGTCGTGACCTCAGATGAGGCGATGTTTGCCGACGCGATGCTGGCCTCCTACCGCCGCGCGATTGCTTCGGTCGCTTCTGTCTCCGGTGACATCCGCACGGCGGCGCTTCTGCTCGCCGCCATTTGGCGAGCGGGTGGACGTCTGGTCTATGCCGGCGCGGGGTCGTCGGGCCTTGCGGCGGCCGAAGATGCCGCCGAGCTTCCCGGGACGTTCGGTCTTGATCAGAACCGGATCGCCATTGTCCTGCCCGGCGGGACCGCCGAGCCATTTCGCATCGACGGCGCGGCCGAGGACGATGCTGCAGCCGGTGAGCGTTCGATAGCAGAGCTTGGCGATCTCTCCCGCGACGCCGTGATCGCCGTATCGGCGAGCGGCTCGACGCCGTTCACTGTGGCCGCGGCCGCAGAGGCGCGTCGCCGCGGCGCCTTCGTGATTGGCGTCGCGCACCGTCCGGTCTCGCCATTGCTTGTTGTCGCCGACGCCTCGATCCTGCTCGAAAGCGGGGAGGAGGCGCTGCGCGGGTCGACACGGCTCGCGGCCGGAGCCGCGCAGAAGGCCGCGCTCGGCATGCTCTCATCCTTGATGGGACTTGAGCTCGGTCACATTCATCAAGGGCTGATGGTCAATCTGAAGGCGGATAACGCGAAGTTGCGCGAGCGGGCGCGCGGGATCGTCGCCGCGATCGCTGACGTCAGCGATGCCCAGGCGGCAGCGGCGTTGCGTGAGGCCGGCGGCGACGTCAAGCCGGCGGTGTTGATTGCCTGCGGCATCCCCAGCATGAGCGAAGCCGTCAACTGGCTCGCTGTTGCGGGAGGCCGAATCGACGACGCCTTGCGCCGCGCAAGGATCCACGGAAGCAAGGGCGAAGGCCCGAACAAGGGAGCGTAGCATGAGACGGACATTCAAGGCCGGATTGGGAGCTGAGGTTGCCGCGTTGGCGTTGCTCGCGGGGCTGGCATCGGCCGAGGCGGGCTCGTTGAAGATCGAGAGCTGGCGCAATGACGACGCCGACATCTGGAACTCCAAGATCATTCCCGCCTTCAACAAGCACTATCCCGACATCAAGGTCGAATTCGCGCCCTCGGCGCCCAAGGAATACAACGCCGCCCTCAACGCGCGGCTCGATGGCGGCACCGCCGGCGACCTCATCACCTGCCGTCCGTTCGACGCCTCGCTCGCGCTCTACCAGAAGCATCAGCTCGATGCCGTCGACGGCATCAAGGGCATGGACAATTTCTCCGACGTCGCAAAGGCTGCGTGGCAGACCGACGACGGCAAGACCACATTCTGTGTTCCGATCGCCTCCGTCATCGCCGGATTCATCTACAACAAGGAGGCCTTCGCCAAGCTCGGCGTGACCGAGCCGAAGACGCTCGACGAATTCCACGCCGTGCTCGAGAAGTTCAAGAAGGACGGGACCTATGTCCCGCTGGTGATGGGCACGGCCGACCAGTGGGAGGCCGCGACCATGGGCTTCCAGAACATCGGTCCCGACTATTGGAAAGGCGAGACGGGCAGGGCCAATCTGATCGCCGGCAAGGAGAAGCTCACCGATCCGCAATACGTCGCGGCCTTCAAAGAGATCGCAGGCTGGGCGCCCTATCTCGGATCGGGCTTCCAGGCGCAGACCTACGCCGACAGTCAGAACCTGTTCTCGCTCGGCAAGGGCGCGATCTATGCGGCCGGCTCGTGGGACATCTCGACATTCCGCGGCCAGGCGAAATTCGCCATGGGTGCATTCCCGCCGCCGCAGCCGGCCGGCACGACGGATTGCTATATCTCCGATCACACCGACATCGCGATGGGCATCAACGCAGCCTCGAAGAACAAGGAGGATGCCAAGAAATTCCTGGAATGGCTGACGACGCCGGAATTCGCAACGATCTACGCCAACGCGCTTCCCGGCTTCTTCCCCCTCGGCAAGACTCCGGTGAAGGTCGAGGACGACGTCGCTGCGACGATGGTCGGATGGCGCCAGACCTGCAAGTCGACGATCCGCAATTCGTATCAGATCCTGTCGCGCGGTACGCCGAATCTCGAAAACGAGCTCTGGAACGTGTCCGCGCAGGTGGTCAACGGCAAGCTGACGCCCGAAGCTGCCGGCAAGCAGCTCCAGGATGGTCTCGACAAGTGGTACAAGCCCGCCAAGTGATATGAGGTCTCCCTCTCTCCGCTCTCGCGGGGAGAGGGGCTGTTCTTGGTCGATAGTTGCTGCACGCTCTGCCAGGAGAAGGCACGAGCACACAGCGCGATAACGCATGGTAGGTTTGTTCATTTACCGTCATGGCTGAACCGGTCTCGCACGTCACGGCCCAGATGCCTCGCGCAAAGCTCGCGGGCCTTCTGTTGTTCTTTCTCGGGCCTGCGGTCGTGATTTATACCCTGTTTTCGATCTATCCGCTCGTCGCGACGATGGCGCTCTCCACCTACACCAGCGATCCGTCCGGATCCCGGTCTTTCGTCGGCCTCGCCAACTTCCGAACGCTGCTCGGCGATGCGCTCTGGTCGAAGCCATTCTGGAATGCGCTCGGCAACAACCTGATCTTCTTCATCGTGCATATGTGCGTGCAGAATCCGGTCGGTATTGCGCTCGCGGGATTGCTCAGCCTGCCGGGTGTGAGACTCAAGGGCTTTTATCGCACCGTGATGTTTCTCCCGACGATGCTGTCGGTCGTCATTGTCGGCTTCTCCTGGAATTTGATCCTTTCGCCGCTCTGGGGCGTCGCCTCCGGCGCCCTGAAGGCGGTCGGACTGGGCTCGCTCTTTGCTCCCTGGCTGGGGCTCGAATCGAGCGCGCTCGTCACCCTGTCGCTGATTTCAGTCTGGCAGTTCGTCGGCATCCCGATGATGTTGATCTACGCCGCGCTGCTCAACATCCCCGAAGAGTTGATCGACGCGGCACGCGTCGACGGGCTTGGACAGTTCCGAATCTTCTTTCACATCAAGCTGCCGCTGGTGCTGCCGACGATCAGCCTGGTCTCGGTCCTGACCTTCGTCGCCAATTTCAACGCCTTCGATCTGATCTACTCGGTCAAGGGCGCGCTTGCGGGACCGAATTTCGCCACCGACATCCTCGGCACGTTTTTCTACCGCACTTTCTTCGGCAATCAGCTCCAGCTCGGCAATCCGACGATGGGCGCCGCGGTTGCGACCGTGATGTTCTTCATCATCCTTCTCGGTCTCTGCCTCTATCTCTTCCTCGTGCAGCGGCGCATCCGCCGTTACGCTTTCTGAGGGGGAGGCATGACGACGGATCAGCGCGCAAGGAGCATCGGTGTCCATCTGGTCCTGATTGCCTACAGCCTCCTGGCCGTGGGTCCGATCCTGCTTGTCGTGATGAATTCGTTCAAGGTGCGCAGCGCCATCTTCGGCAGCCCGCTGGCGCCGCCGGACGCATCAACCTTCAGCCTGATCGGCTATGAGAAGGTGTTCCGCTCCTCCCATATTCTCCTGTACTATTCGAATTCGCTGATCGTCACTCTCGTCAGCATGGCGCTGGTCCTGCTGTTCGGGGCCATGGCGGCCTGGGCGCTGACCGAGTATCGCTTCCGTGGTTCGACGGCGCTGGCGCTGTTCCTGTCGATCGGCATCATGGTGCCGATCCGGCTCGGCTCCGTCGCAATCCTGAACATGATGCGGTCCGCCGGGCTCAACGACACGCTGACGGCTCTGGTCCTGGTCTATGTCGCGCAGGGCCTGCCGATGTCGATCTTCATCTTGAGCGAGTTCATCCAGCAGATCCCGAAGGATTTGCGCGATGCGGCGCGCTGCGACGGCGTGCCGGAAACCCGCATCTTCTTCGAGGTGGTCGCCCCGCTGCTGCGGCCGGCCATCGCCACGGTCGCTGTCTTCACCATCGTGCCGATCTGGAACGACCTGTGGTTTCCGTTGATTCTGACCTCGAGCGATTCGACCCATACGGTGACGCTCGGCGTGCAGCAGTTTCTCGGCCAGTACATCACCGACTGGAATTCCGTGCTCGCCGCACTGTCGATGGCGATCCTGCCTGTCGTCATCATCTACGTCATCCTCTCGCGCCAACTCATCGCGGGCCTCACCTCCGGCGCAGTCAAATAGGTTGTCAGAATGGCCAATCTGCGCATCGAGCAACTCAACAAGCGTTATGGCGCGACGACGGTGCTCAACGACGTCAATTTGAGCATCGAGGACGGCGAATTCGTCGTTCTCGTCGGTCCTTCAGGTTGCGGCAAGTCGACGCTGCTGCGGATGATTGCCGGGCTCGATGGTGCATCGGGCGGCGACATCCATATCGCCGGCAAGCTCGTCAACACGCTCGCTCCCGCCGAGCGCGGCATCGCGATGGTGTTCCAGTCCTACGCACTCTATCCGCACATGAATGTGCGCAAGAACATGACGTTCGGCTTGAAGTTCACCGGCGTTCCGCCGTCCGAACGCGAGCGGCGCGTCGCAGAGGCGGCGCGCATGCTGCGGCTCGAGGAGCTGCTCGAGCGCTATCCGCGCGATCTGTCCGGAGGTCAGCGTCAGCGTGTCGCGATCGGCCGTGCGATCGTGCGCGAGCCCGCTGTTTTCCTGTTCGACGAGCCGCTCTCCAATCTCGACGCAGCCCTGCGTGTCTCCACCCGTGTCGAGATCGCGAATTTGCACAGGCTGCTGAAATCGACGATCGTCTATGTCACGCACGATCAGGTCGAGGCGATGACGCTTGCCGACCGCATCGTCGTGATGAACAAGGGTTGCATCGAGCAGGTCGGCAAACCACTCGACCTCTATTATGAACCCGCCAATCTGTTCGTTGCCGGCTTCATCGGCTCGCCTGCGATGAACTTCTTCGAGGTTGAGGTCAAGGGCATCGAGGGCGGACGCGCGCGCGTGACGGGTGCCGCGTTTCGCGACCTCGACATTCCTGCGGCATCGCTGAAGGTCGGCGACAGGCTGACGGTCGGCGTCCGCCCGGAGCATCTTGTCCGGGGCGAGGCCGGTGCTTTCGTCGCCGAAGGCGTCGTCGAACTGGTCGAGCGGCTTGGCGAGGCCTCCTTCGCCTATCTGCGCCGCGCCGACGGCAGGATGTTCGTTGCGGAGGTCCGCGGTCGGCAGACGCCGGCGCCGGGCGAGACGGTGACACTCGTTGCCGCGGGTCCCGATGTTCACGTCTTCGATGCTTCTGGCCTGCGTGTTGCGACGTAGGCACTTTGGAGGCGATGCGATGCCGACTGCAAGCAAGTAAGGCGATCGTTCAGCCATGACGAATGTCGTCCGCTATTTGACCCATCCTCAGGTGACGATCGATCCGTCAATTCCGGTTCCGGAATGGGGCCTGAGCCAGATTGGCAGAGCGCGTACGGAAACCGTGACGGCCACGGGGCAGCTGTCGGGAACCAGGGAGGTCATCTCCAGCGGAGAGCGGAAGGCGATCGAGACCGCTGAGATCATCGCTGCAAAGCTGGGTATCGGCGTGGAGGTGCGCGAGGCGATGCACGAGAACGACCGATCGGCCACGGGCTTCCTCGTCCCCGACGAGTTCGAGGCGACGGCCAATCAGTTCTTCGGGCAACCCCACGTCAGCATTCGGGGCTGGGAACGCGCGGTTGACGCCCAGCTGCGCATTGTCGGCGAGGTCGAGCATGTGCTGGCCCGCGGCACGCCCGGCGACGTGCTCTTTGTCGGCCATGGTGGCGTCGGCACTCTCTTGTATTGCCATTACGCCGGTTTGGCGATTGATCGCGTCCACGACCAGCTCGCCGGAGGCGGCTGCTTCTTCGCATTCACCTCGCAGGAGCGGCGCGTTCTGCACGGCTGGCGGCGCCTCGAAGAGCTGTGACATCGCTTCCAGTCATGCATTCCGCTCGATGAGCCGAACGCTGGCCTGCACCGGCCGACGTCGAGAAGCCGATCGTTCAGCGCGACGACTGGTGGAGGGCAGGTGGTCGCGATCGCAACGCCGAGGGAGATCGCCCGCCACGCAACCAGTCTTACGGCACCTGGTCTGGCGCGGGCTATCAAGCGGCACTCGATGCCTTCGCGTTCACGCCCTTGCGCAGCGCCACCGTATTGAGCTTGGTGTTTGCGGCCTTTTCCTCGTTCAAATTGGTGGTCAGGAAGCGCACGATCTCGTCGTGGCCGAGCTCTTCCGCCCAGGCGATCAGCGTGCCGTATCGGCACATTTCGTAATGTTCGACGGCCTGCGCGTTGGCGACGATCGCCGCATCGAGAACCGCCTTGTCCTCGATCTCGCCGGCGGTCTCGTCGGCTTCCTTGATGAGGCCGTCGATGGCCGGGCAGTCGGTGCCGCTCGGCTGCTTGCCGAGCTTGGCAAAGACCTTGTCGAGCCGCTCGACCTGCTTGTTGGTCTCCTCCAGATGCGCCTTCAGCCCCGCAACGAGGTCGCGGTTGGTGGCCTTGTCGATCATCTTGGGAAGCGCTTTCAGAATCTGTTGCTCGGCATAATAGATGTCCTGGAGGCCGTGCATCAGCAGATCCTCCATCGACTTAATGTCCTTGGTAAAGAGGCCCATATCCGATGTCTCCTTTTACAATGTGGCTTTGGAACGCCTCGCGCCCGGGCAGGTTCCTAGTACGGATGCGCGAAACGCCGGCCAGAATGTCGCGGGATGCCGACGGTGGAGGACGATGCGAGACAGCCAATCGGAGGTCGCCGAAGTCAGGGATGCAGCCCATCTCTGCATCGACATGCAGAATATCTTCGCCCCGGGCGGCCTGTGGGCAACGCCCTGGATGGAGCGGGTTCTGCCGACGATCGTCTCGATCGTGTCGCGCTACCAGGCCCGCACCATCTTTACACGCTTCATCACGCCGAAGGTGCCGGAGGATCGTCCAGGGCAGTGGCAGAATTATTTTCGGCGCTGGCACCAGGCAACGCGAAACCACCTTCCGTCATCCGCTCTCGACCTCGTGCCGGCGTTGGCCCGCTACGTTCCTCCGGTTCGCATCATCGACAAACCGGCCTATTCCGCCTTCAGCAATCCGGCCCTGGCAAGTCTGCTGGTCGAAAAGGGCGTCGGGACCGTCGTCATCACCGGCGCGGAGACCGATGTCTGCGTGTTGTCGACGGTTCTGAGCGCCGTCGACATTGGTTTCAGGGTCGTCCTCGTGGAGGACGCGTTGTGCAGCTCGTCGGATGTCGGCCACGATGCGCTCATGACGATGTACCGCACACGGTTTCACGGCCAGGTCGATCTGTTGACCAGCGAGGAACTGATGGAGCTCTGGCGCGAGTGATGACGCCTCGCGATCAATTGACATTGTCTCCCAGCATGTTCCGCGTCGCCGTGACGACCGCGTCAAGACCGCTCATTCCCTGCATCAACGCGATCTCGCCCTGCTGCTCGTGGCGGATGGCATGGGCCATCACGCGCAGGCGCGGATCGCCACCGCTGTGCCACATCTGCTCCGCCATCTTCACCGCTCCGCGGTGATGCCGGCTCATCATCTCGACGAAAACAGCATCGAACTGATCAGGCGGAGCAAGCTTGACCAGCCGCAACTCGACCGGCGTCAGGAAGCCGGGCATGGCGGCGCGCTCCTCGGCGGTGCAATCGGGGATATCCGTATCGAACCAGCTCAGCCACCAATGCGCGAAAATCCTGATCTCGCCGGTCTGGCTCGCGACCATCAGCATGGCCAGCTTGCGCAGATGCCGATCGCGGGCATGGGCGGCGGCGAACCGAGCCAGCCCGACGCCCTGCTCATGATGCGTCGTCATGTGTCGGAGATAGGTCTGGTCCACCTCCCTGTCATGTCCCCGCCATGGGATCTCGTAGCCACCGCTGCCGAGCAGGGCGATAGTCCCCAATAGTACGATGGCCGACACGGCGCCCGCGCCCCATGCATTGGTGAAGGTGACGACCTGCGCCGGTGCCTGGCCCCGGCGCCAGCGCAACCTGGCGAACAGCGGATACATCACGGCCGAAGAGCCATGAACGAGCAGGCCGATCCAGTAGGGTTGCTGAAGGCTGAAGAGCGGCTGCCAGAACGGAAACAGCGGCACCAGCACGAACCATTCCATGCTCGAAGAGAACACCGCCCAGGGCAAGGCCAGCAGCAGGATTGTCCGGGGTCGCAGGTTCGCGGTCCAGCGCCCGAGCACGCCAAAGAAGACCACCGCCCACGAGAAGTCGGCCCATTGATGGAAGGCGATGCCGGTGACGATCGCGCTCCAGCTCGGCTCGGCGCTGATCGCCCAGTCGCGCGCCGGAATGGCCGCAACGGTCATCCAGTCGACGGCTGCGTCGCGTCCGATGCGGGCGGCGAAGAGCTGGCTGACGATGGTCGAGAAGCTGCTGCTGATCAGGCCGAGCTCGATCGCGGCGAACCAGCGCGATCGGAGGCGCCGCCCTGTGCCAGGCTCGTCAGGAAGTGACACCGGCCGTTGCGTGCTGGATCATGTCCTTCGCACGATCCTTCGCCGCCTTCACTCCTTTCGGGAAGCCGCTGCGGCCGGGATAGAGCTTGCGTTTTGCATCGCGCGGCGGTCGCCGCGGCTTGGTATCCTGTGCAGCGCGATAGTCGAGCATGGCGATGCCGCCGACCATCAGCAACGCCAGCGCGATGTTGCCCTTCTTGGGATTGTCGGATGTCAGGCCGGAGAGCAATGCGGCTGCATCGAGGCCGTCGCCGCCGACGCGGGCCCAGAGGCCGGCATTCTTCTCGACGGACAGCGACATGATCCCAGCTATGATCTCGCGGACGCCGAAGGCGCGAACCATGGTCTCGCTGCCCTCCATGCCCAGCGTTTCCGTGACCCGCCGCGGCGCCAGCAGCTCAACGACACCGAGGCCGAGGCTGAACCAGCCGAGCGCGCGTGCCAGCTGGTCTTGCGGCCGCTTCAGGCTGGGTCCGCTCTCGACGATCTCAGGATCACCCTTGGAGCGCACGATATTGGAGAAATGAAACATGATGGCTCCTTCAGGGCTTCAGCACGACCTTGACGCAGGAATCCCGCTTGTCTCGGAACACCTGATACATCTCGGGACCTTGGTTGAGCGGCACGGTGTGGGTGATGACGAAGGACGGATCGATCTCGCCCTCCTCGATGCGACGGAGCAAATCGTCGGTCCAGCGGTTGACGTGGGTCTGGCCGGTCCGCATCGTCAGTCCCTTGTTCATGAACGCGCCCATCGGCAGCATGTCGGAGAAACCGCTGTAGACGCCGGGCACCGAGATGATGCCGCCGGGCCGGCAGACATAGATCATTTCACGCAACACGTGAGGCCGGTCGCTCTCCAGCATCACCATCTGCTTGGCGCGATCGAGCACGGTGTCGGGCAGGGAGGCCATCACATGCGCTTCCATGCCGACGCAATCGATGCATTTTTCCGGACCCTTGCCGTCGGTGAGTTCCTTCAGCCGCGCCAGCACGCTCTCGGTCTCGAAATTGATCGTAGTGGCGCCGGCGGCCTCGGCCATGCTCAGCCGCTCCGGCAGGCAGTCGATCGCAATGACCTGATTGGCGCCGAGCAGCATCGCGCTCCGGATGGCCATCTGGCCGACGGGCCCGCAGCCCCAGATCGCGACCGTGTCGGTCGGCACGATGTCGCATTGCACGGCGGCCTGCCAGCCGGTCGGGAAGATATCGCTCAGAAACAGCAGCTGCTCATCGGGGATGCCGCCGGGAACCTTGATGTGAGTGGCGTCGGCGAAGGGAACGCGCAGATACTCGGCCTGGCCACCAGGATAACCGCCGGTCAGATGCGTGTAGCCGAACAGGCCGGCGGTCGCATGTCCGAACGCCTTGTCGGCGAGATGGCGCTTGCGATTGGTGGTCTCGCACACCGAGAAATTGCCGCGCTTGCACTGCTCGCATTCGCCGCAGATGATCGTGAAGGGGACGACGATGCGATCGCCCTTCTTCAGCTTGCCGTCGACGCCGGAGCCGACCTCGACCACTTCGCCCATGGTCTCATGGCCCATGATGTCGCCCGGCATCATCCCGGGGATATAGTTGTGAAAGAGGTGGAGATCGGAGCCGCAGATCGCGCAGCTGGTGACCTTGATGATCGCATCGCGCGGATCCTGGATTTCAGGGTCGGTGACCGTGTCGCACCTGATGTCCTCCTTGCCGTGCCAAACCAGCGCCTTCATGTCCGTGCTCCGCCTGAATCGTGCCCCGCCTGAACTACGAGGCATCTAAGTCCAGGATGGAACGATGGTTGCTATCGGACGCGCAAATTCTGTAACCGGCTGGCTTGCGTGCCGATGGGAACGCGGAGGTGGTGGAGCGATTGGGCGTCATCACCTTAACCTCAGGGACATCTGCCCATGCCCGCCAACCAACTCGCCGTCGTCACCGGCGCCTCCACCGGTATCGGCCTGGAACTCGCCAAATGCTGTGCTGAAGACAGCTTCGACCTCGTCATTGCCGCGAACGAGCCGGCTATCCAGCAGGCCGCCACCGAACTCCGCAACAGCGGTGCCAGCGTGGAAGCGGTCGAGGCCGATCTCGCCACGACGGAAGGCGTCGACAGGCTCTGCGCCGCGAGACCGAATTCTTCCGCCGCGCCGACATGATGGATACCAGGGTCGGCACCGGAGAAGGACGACGCACATGAGGTCGCGAGAGCAGGCTTCGAGGCGACGCTGCGCGGCGAGTCCGATATCGTCACCGGCATGAAGAACAGGCTTCAGACGACGGTTGCAAATGTCACGCCGAACGAAATGCTGGCGCGGCAGCATCGCAAGATGGCCGAGCCAGCACGGCAAAGCAGTAGGAGGGCTGTGTTGGCGCGTGCGGCGGGAAGGCTGCACGCGCCGGGAACAGGTTAGATGTCAGCGCGTACCGATGCGTTGATGTCGTGGGCAGAAACCGGAAAAATGCGCCACGTCCATCGTTCCCTGTTGTGTCCGGTTGTCACCCGGCGGTGCCGGGGTTAACGCCATCGGGCGGCTTTGGTTCAATGTGTCGGGCTACAAGACCTTGCGTTACCCGACAGGCAAAACACGCCAGGCGTAGGGCAACGCCTATGGTCAAAAATATTCCACTTTACCGAAATTCGGAAACGGCGTATATGTCGAGGCAACCCGGCCCACGGAAGAGGGGCGTATCGCGATCGTCACGACGCGGGCCGGACGGCGGTGGGCGTGGGCCACATCGGCGCGATCGGGCTTTGCAGGGCGGGCAACCGTGAGCGAAGGCATCGCGCAAACGACCGGTGTGGTCCGCGTACGGCAAAATCGTGTGGTCCTGGCGCCCGGAGCCTGTGCGCCAAGGCTCGTGGTGATGTGCGATGTCCAACCGGACGTGCACATCAGTCATCTGCGAGACGACGGGGGCAATAGTGCATCGCTCCCCGGGGAGATCACGACATAAGCCGTCAAACCACTGCGCAGGGAAGGCCGGATGTTTCGGCTTCACCTGTATGCCGCTGTGCAGCCTCTTGTAGCGCAGACTATCGCACAGTGGACCGCGGGTGCCGGTCGGACACCCGGTCTTCCCTGCGCCCTCTTTCATCGGGGGGACGTTGCAGAGCAAAGCTCGGGCGCGCTGCGCCGCGAGAACGCGAACGCGAGTCCTGAGTGTGGGGTGGATTGGCGAAGGTAGGAACCGCATGGGGGCCTCTCGGGTTGGGTCCATCACACCCATCTTCGCGAGGAGCTAGCATGGCGGAACCGGACGTTCGCAAGGGGATGCCGCCCGTCAAGCTGTCGCGTGAGGAATTCGAAAGCCGTTACAGGAGCCGGTTCGTCGATCCTGTCTTTGCTTCGCTTGAGCGGGAGCTCGATGCGATCGTCGGCGCTGCCTGGGATGCTTACAGCCATTCGCGCAAGGCGCCGGTGACTCGTAAGGCTGGCCCTGGCTTTGCTGATGCCGATTATGATCTCGCCGTCGACTGGCTGGCCACGCGTGACGCGATCCTGAAGGCGCAGCGCCGACACGACGACGCCAGCGTCGTGCCGCGCATCCTCGTCATCAACGGCTCGGCGCGCAGCGAGCATACCTGTCCCGGCGAAATGTCAAAGACCTGGCGCATGGTCAAGCTCGCGGAGCCTGTCTTTATCGAGATGGGCTTTGCCGTCGACATCCTGGATCTGTCCCGTCTGACATCGGAGTTCGGCAAGACCATTCATCCCTGCAAGTCCTGCGTCTCCACCGCGATGCCGCTGTGCCACTGGCCCTGCAGCTGCTATCCCAATTATTCGCTGGGTCAGACCGACGACTGGATGAACGAGATCTATCCGCTCTGGGTCGCCGCCCACGGCATCCTGATCGTGACGCCGGTGAACTGGTATCACGTGCCGGGCGGCCTCAAGGCGATGATGGATCGCTTGGTCTGCGCGGACGGCGGCAACCCTGACCCGACATCGACACACGGCAAGAAGGCCGTCGAAGCCAAGGCCATCGAGCTGAAGGGCTGGTCGTACCCGCGCCATCTCGCGGGCCGGCATTTCGGGCTGGTCGTTCACGGCGACAGCGTCGGTGCCGAGGGCGTGCGCCGAACACTATCGGATTGGCTGACCGACATGCACCTGATCTCCGCGGGCCGCTTCGGGGAGCTCGACGGCTATGTTGGCTACATGGAGCAATATGCCACCTCGCATCACGAGTTGGATGAAGACCACGCGTTCCAGCAGGAGGTTTTGAATGCGGCACGTGCGCTCGGCAATGCTGTCCGGCTTGCGCGGAGCGGGCAGCTCCAGGAGCCCGGCTTCGGCCTCGAAGACCCGAACCCCAAATGACGCAGGGAGAGCACAAATGCTCGAAGAGAAGCTCAAGGAATCCATCGTCGGCGAACTCAAGCGTCAGGCGGCCAACCGGCCGCAAGCGCTGAGGGTCGAAGGTTCCTCGGAGGAATTGGTCGTCAACGGAAAGATCGACCTTGCCGAGCTTGTCATGGTGATCGCAGGCTCTGTTGCCGGTGGTCCCTGACGCTAGAGCAGCGCTTTCAGCTTCTGCGCGTCGGCGGGCGCGGCGCTCTTCTGGTCATTGTCGAAATAGACGTAGACATCGCAGCCTTGCCGCTTCCAGGATTTGATGCGGCGCGCCCATTGCGCCAGCATCGGTCCGGTATAGTGGCCGTGATAGCGTCCGCTCGGGCCGTGGCCGCGCACATAGACGAAATCTGCCGTGCGCTTCCAGGGTGCGGGCGCATCGTGGTGGTCCGACAGGCAGAGCGACATGTTTTCGTCAGCCAGCATTCGCAGGATGCGGGGCTGATACCAGCTCGGGTGGCGAAATTCGAAGCTGTAGCGGCGTTTCCGCGACAACAGCTTGAAGAAGGAGCCGAGCCTGTCGGCGTTCGCTTCGAACTGCGGTGGCAGTTGAAAGAGAATTGGCCCCGCCTTGCCGCGCAGCAATGACATGCGGTCTTCCAGCAGCTCCAGGCTGTTTTGCGAGCGATCGGTCAGGCGCTTCCAATGCGTGATGAATTTGGACGCCTTCCAGGCGAAGACGAAGTCACGGCCGGTCTGTTCGCGCCAGGCTTCGACCGCCTCGGGTGTCGGCGTTCGGTAGAATACGCCATTCAGCTCCGTGGTCGCGAACTGGCTGGCGTAATAACGCAACTGCTGCTTCAGCGGCAGGCCGTCCGGAAAGAACGGACCCCGCCAGGACTCGTAGTGCCAGCCGGACGTGCCAACCAAAACCTGCGCCATCGCGCTGCCTTATCATTTGTTAGGGAGCGGCACCCGTTTTCGGCACATCTGTCGAGGTCGCCAACAAATCGAAGCTCTCCCTGGCGGCATAGGTGACAGCCTCGATCTTGTTGCCGTCGGGATCACGGACGAATGCGCCGAAATAATTCGCGTTGTAGTTCGCCCGTATTCCGGGTGCGCCTGCGTCGCCTCCGCCCTGCGCGAGGGCGACCTGATGGAAGCGCCTGACGGTGTCCCGGTCGGGCGCTTGAAAGGCGATGTGCACCCCATTGCCTGCAGATGCCGGCTGGCCGTCGATCGGCGTTTCGAGGCTGAAGGCGATGTCGGAGGCGCCATAGTGAACTGCCGTCGGCGAGACCTTGATGAGGCGAAAGCCGATCAGCCGCATGAGCGGGTCGTAAAATGCCTTCGCGCGGCCAACGTCATTTGTGCCGACCGAGACGTGATGGATCATCTGCGGCTCTCTTTCACGGACGAGGAGTTCCCCGACGCTCACGCAGTCGTCGAGACGCCAGGCCCGGCCTCGCGAGGGAAGCCGGGCCTGCTCGTCAGCGTCGCCGCTTCGCCGTGCGCGTCTTGGCCGCCCGCCGGTTATAGGGCGAGCGATTGATCGGCTTCAGCGAGATGCCTTCGCGATGCGCCTTGCTGCGGATCGCCGCGACCGGGCGCTGCAGCTTGATGCTCATGACGCCCGTGGGGGTGTTGCCCTTCGCGAGCTGCCGCAACATCCTGACGTCCGCCGTCGACCACGGCTGACGCGAGCGACGCTTGTACGAGGGGTTTGCCTTGCGCGGTCCCTTCTTGCCGATCGGCGAGCCGGGACGTTTCCATGCTGTACGTGCCATGTTTGATCCTCCTTGATCTTCAAGGCACGAATCAGCGTGTTGGTTCCGTTTTCGATATGACGCGCGCGCTGATCACCGGTTCGGCGCTGGCTCACCGAGCGATCAAGTCGACTATTGCCGTCCAGGCCTTACCATAACGATCGAGGCCGGATATCGAAATCGGAGCGACAGGGGCCGGCTCCGCCATCCGGTAAGAAGGGGGCCATTGCGCAAGCATTGCCGCGCCGCGTGCCGTGCCTGAGGCGTCCTCCGCCGCAAAGACACGCTGCGACGGGCGTAGCGCGCCGAGCGTCTGGCAGAAGAGAAGGTTGCGAACGAAAGTTCCTTCGATGATGAGGTCGCCGATGGCCGCTCCCATGCGTGTCAGCATCAGATCGCTGACAAGCGCGCAATAGAGGGTCGCAAGTGCGGCCCGATCTTGCGCTGCGACTTCACCGCGGACCACGCCCGCGGTCGTCGCATAAGGTCCGCCCTGGCCCGAGAAGCAGGGCAGGGCCATCGCGCCGGAGGCGATGACGCGCTCGATCGCGTCGAGGTCCGCGTTGCCGCCGCTCTCCGCGATGATGGCGTATTCGCGTCCACCCATGAAGCGTCCGCAGGCGATCGGGCGGCCCAGCGCATCGACATTGGCGAGCGTGTCGTCGCGAGGATCGAGCTGATCGAGCGAAAGACCCACGCTCATCAGGATGACCCAGGTTCCGGTCGACAGCACGGTGAACGGCGCCTGGCGCGAGACGAGGTAGGGCAGAAGTGAAGCGTTGGAATCGTGGATACCGCAAAAGACCGGCGTGTCAGACGCGAGCCCGGTTGCGGCCGCGATGGCAGGCTGAATCGGACCAAGCGGCTCGAAGGCGCGGCGCATCGGAGGCAGCAGATGGTCGACGCCAAGAGCTCTGACGAGGCTCGAAACCTGCCCCTCCCGCGGTGCCCAGAGATCCGTATGAGCACCGATGGTGGTGACTTCGGAGACCGCGACGCCGCTCAGGCGCCAAGCCCAATATTGTGGATAGCCGACGAAATGCCTCGCCTTGACGAAGAGGTCCGAACAGCGCCATTTCTGGTAGGCGAGCTGGCGGCCGAGATTGAGGCCGGCCGGCAGCTTCGGCGAAAGAGTCTCCGAAAAGGGCGGGCGCAGGGCGGCATAGTCGACCTCGATCGCATCCACGTCAGTGAATTCGTAGTCCATGACCGGCGCGGCGAGCTCGCCCTCGCCGATCAAGGCGCCGGCAGCACCATGCGCGGTCGGAACAATCGCATTGATCTGATGTGTGCCTGCGGCTTCACGAAGCGCATCGAGGAAGAAGCTCCATGCGCTCTCGACGTCTTCGTGCGGATATGGAGGCCCCGACCGAATGCGATTGGGCGCCGACTTTTCCCAGAGCAGCCGGCCGCGGTCGAACAAGGCAAGCTTGACGTTGGTCTTGCCGATGTCGAGGACTGCGACCGTCTGGCTCATCGTCAACTCAAGGCGAGTGGAGCATCTCGGCAACCAACCTCGCCCGACCGCGCTCGGCGCCGGACGAGGCGTTCAGATCAGAAATCGAAGTCCTTGATGTTCTGCTTGGTGAAAATGAAGGGCGAACCAAGCAGGATCTCGCTGCCATTGACCACGTTCAGCTTGCCGAGCTTGCCCGCGTCGACGGAGGTCGCGCCCGGCTTCAGGCTGCCGTCGACCACGGCGCGCACCACATAGGTCGCGGCATAGCCGAGATCGACCGGATTCCACAGCACGACCGACTTGACGCAGTCCGCATTGACATACGGCTTCATCGCGTTGGGCGTGGCGAGACCGACCACCGCGACCTTGCCGCAGAGCTTGGCCTTGGTGACGGCTTCCGCGGAGGCGGGCGTTGCGACCGAAGTCATGCCGAACAGGCCGGCCAGCTTGTCGCCATGCTTGTTGATCAGCGTCGTCGCCTGGTTGAAGGACAGGTTGTTGTCCTCCTGCGCCTCGACCGTTTCCAGCCATGTCAGCTTGGGATGGCACTTTTGCGCATAGGCCCACATTTCGGCGATCCAGCGTGCCTGGTTCGGCGTTGTGAAGGTCGAGGTGACGATCGCAAAGCTCTTGTCCTCGCCGGCCTCCTTGGCCATCGAATCGATCATCGCCTTGGCGATGCCGTTGAATTCGGCCTGATTGACGAACCATTCGCGTGCATCGGGCGTCGAATTGGCGTCATAGCCGACGACGTGGATGCCCTTCGACAGCGCCTTCTTCAGCACCGGCGCAATCGCCACCGGATCGTTGGCAGCGAAGAGAATGCCGTCGACGCCGCTGGTGATGTAATTGTCGATGAACTTGATCTGCTCGTCGATCTTGGCCTCGGTCGGGCCGTCGGTCTTCACCGTGACATTGCCGAGCGCCTTGGCGGCATCCTGCATGCCTTTCGATGTCGCATTGAAATAGCCGATGCCGATCAGCTTCGGCACGTCGACCAGTGTGATCGGTTTGCCGGCCTTGTCAGCCGCATTTGTCGGCTTGCCACCATCATAAGGCTTGGCCGCGGGCGCGGCATTGGCTTCGCCAGCCGAACAGGCGAGCGGATTGACCGGCAGGTCGTCCGCGCCGTCCCATCTCTTGTCCGCGGCCGAGGCCGTTCCGGCCAGCAGCGTCGCGCCGAGGAATGCAGCAGCTAATCCGAGCTTCATCTTGTTTTCCTCCCATTTTGATGCCGCTTTTTTGCGGCTAGACACGCCGTCAAACGCCCTCGCGTCTCCGCTGGAGCGAACTCGCCACAAGAGTTGAAAGGATGAGGACCGTGCCGATGACGACGATCGTCGCGTCGCCCTTGACGCCGGTCAGGGCCAGCCCGTTTTTCAACAGCTGGATCATCGCGAGGCCCACTACGGTACCCCAGATGGTGCCAACGCCGCCGAATATGCTGGTGCCGCCGAGCACGACCGCCGCGATCACGTCCAGCTCATAGCCGATCCCCATGTCCGAGCGGGTCGTGGTGACGCGGGAGACGAGAACGCACGCGGAAAGGCCGGCCATCAAACCCGATAGAGTGTAGATGATCAGCTTGACGCGATCGACCGGCAACCCGGAAAAGCGCGCCGCAGTCTCATTGTTGCCGATCGCATAGAGCGTCCGGCCGAACGTTGTGCGGTCGAGAACGATTGCCGTCACCACGATTGCAATCAGCAAGAGCCAGAGCTGCGCCGGCACGCCGAAGAGATTGTCCTGTCCGATGAAGTAGAACCATTCCGGGTAGCCGCGCACCGAACGCGCCTGGCTGATCCCCTCGGCGAGGCCGCGGTAGAGGGCGAGGGTCGCAATGGTCATGATCAGCGGCGGCACTTTCACCCTGGTGATGACGATTCCGTTGAGGAACCCCGCCACGCCGCCGATGAACAGCGAGAAGACAATCGCCAGCGGCAGGGGAAAGCCGAAAACCTTCCAGGAGTAGCCGAGCAGGATCGCGCAGAGCCCGACGATCGAGCCTACCGAGAGATCGATGCCGCCGGTGATGATGATGAAGGTCATCGGCAGCGCGATGAGCCCGACCTCGGTCGTCAGCCTGCCCTGGTTGAGCAGATTGTCGAGCGTGAGGAAGCGGCTGTTCATGCTCCCCAGCCCGATCAGCGCGATGAGCAGGATCACCGCGAGCATGGTCTCGTGGCGCAGCAGCCACCAGGGCATGACGCGCTTGGCGGCTTGGGGGAGGGGGATCTCGCTCATGGCGCTCATGCTCCGGCCATGCGCCGGCGCCGCAGAATGTCGGCGATCACGGTCACGAGGATGAGAACGCCCTGCACTGCGCGAATCCAGTAGGGCGAGACGTCGATGAAGACCAGTGCGCTGGCAATCTCGGCGATCAGGACGGCCGCAAGGGTCGAACCGACGACCGTGCCGACGCCGCCAAGAATGCTGACGCCTCCGACGACGGATGCAGTGATGATCGTTAGCTCGAGATTGGGCGGCACGGTCGACTGGATGACGCGCAGTTGCGTCGCGTAGAGCAGGGCGGCAGCTCCTGCGAACAAGCCATGCAGCGCGAAGACCATCACGATCGTCCGCGGCTGCGAAATGCCGCACAGCCGCGCTGCTTCGGCGTTGCCGCCAACCGCGTAGATCGCGCGGCCCGAGGCCGAATAGCGCATCCACAACGCGGCCAGGATCGTCACCGCGATCATGAGAAAGACCGGAAACGGCAGCATGCCGAAGAGCTCGATATCGGCGAGATGGAAGCTATCGGGCAGGTCGGTGATCCATTTGCCCCCGGTGAGGCTGATCAGGCCGCCCTTGAGGATCGACAGCATGCCGAGCGTCACCACGATCGCGGGAATGCGCAGATAGGCGATGATGACACCCTGCAAGGCCATTACCACGACGCCGGCAACGAGTGCTGCCAGCCAGGCGACCACGATCGGCGCGCCATTCACGGCCAGAGTTCCGCTGATCGTCGCGAGGACGCCGATCAGCGCGCCGACGGAAATATCGATGTTGCCTGATACGATCACCATCGACATGCCGACTGCGGCGACAGCGATATAGGCGTTCCCTAGCAGTACGTCGGAAAGGTTGCGTGCCGCCAGAAAGCGCGGATTGTAAAGGCCGACCGCGATGGCAAGGCCGATGACCGCGATCGCGAGCAAGGCCTCCTGCGAGGCGAGCACCTTCAGCCGCCGCCGCGGACTAACCTCGGCGCTGACCAAGGTGACCGCCGTCATGCGGCTTTCTCCGCGTTTTCATGACTCCCCATCATCGCTGCGCCGACCGACTCCTGCGTCGCTTGTTCGCGCGGGAATTCGGCAACGACACGGCCTTCGCGCATCACGAGCACGCGGTCGCTCATGCCGAGCACCTCCGGCAGCTCGCTCGAAATCATCAGGATGGCGAGGCCCTGGGCCGCGAGCTCGCCCATCAACCGATGGATCTCCGCCTTGGCGCCGACGTCGATGCCGCGCGTGGGCTCGTCGAGGATCAACAGCTTCGGCCCATTGGCGAGCCATTTGCCGAGCACGATCTTCTGTTGGTTGCCGCCGGAGAGCTTGCCCGCGACCTGCTCGAGCGAGCTCGTCTTGACGGCAAAGCGCTTGACGCCATCGCCGGCGAGCCTGCGCTCGGCGCCGCGATCGATGAAGCCGCCGAACGCGACCTTGCCCAGCGCGGCGAGGCTGAAGTTCTCGCGCACCGTCATCGGCCGCACCAGGCCTTGCGTGCCGCGATCCTCGGGAACGTAGGCGATACCCAGGGAGCGCGCCTGGGCCGGTGAGCGAATATCGGCTTGCTGCCCGTCGATCCGGATCTCGCCGCCATCGGCCGGCGTGACGCCGAAAATGGTTTGCGCGAGCTCGCTGCGACCCGAGCCGACGAGGCCGGCAAGGCCGACGATCTCGCCGGCCCGCACCGTGAGCGAGACGCTCCTCGTCAGCGGCCGTCGCTCGAGACCCATCACCTCAAGCACCGGTTTGCCGATCGGAACCGTGACCTTCGGGAACAGGCTTTCGATCCTGCGGCCGACCATCAATTGCACGAGCTCGGCTGCGTCCGTGTCCGCGACGCGCCTGGTTGCGACATGTGCGCCATCGCGCAGCACGGTGACCCGATCGGCGATGGCGAAAATCTCGTCGAGCCGGTGGCTAATATAGATCACAGCGACACCGCGGCCTTTGAGCTTGCGCACGATGTCGAACAGGCGCGTCACGTCGTACTCGGTCAGAGCCGCTGTCGGCTCGTCCATGATCAGGATGCGCGCATCCTGCGACAGGGCGCGCAGAATCTCGACGCGCTGGCGATTGCCGACGCTGAGGGAGCCGACGACACGGTCGGCTTGCAGATCATGAATCTCGAGTGAGGCGAGCAGGGCATTGGTCTTCTCGTGCATCGCCCGCCAGTCGATCCGGCCAAGGCCCGCGCGCGGCGCGTGACCCATGAAGATATTCTCGGCGACCGTAAGCTCCGGGAACAGCAACAGCTCCTGATAGATCGTGGCAATGCCGGCGCGCCTGGCATCGTCCGGCCGCGCAAGGTCGACCGGCCTGCCATCCACGAGCACCTCGCCGCGGTCGGGCGGGAATACGCCGGAGATGATCTTGATCAGCGTCGACTTGCCAGCGCCGTTCTCGCCGAGCAAGGCGTGGACCTCGCCCCTGGCGGCCTCGAACGAGACGCCGGACAGGGCCCGCACGCCTGGAAAAGACTTTTCGATCGTACGCACCGACAGGAGCGGTGCGGTTGGAGCTTCACGATGCGGGTCCGTTGTCATGGTCACGCCGCCGCAGTGGTTTGAGCGCTCGCATCGACAATTACGACGCGGACACCATGTCCGCGCAGCATGTCGAGTGCGTCGTTTGGCGCGTCGCAATCGGTGATCAGCGTGTCGATGCGCGAGAGCGGGCAGACGACAAGGCTGCCGCGCGAGACGAATTTCGAGCAATCTGCGAGCACGATCAGCTTGTCGGCACGTTTCAACAATTTCGATTCGGCGCGGGCGAGCAGGGGATCGCCCTCGATCACGCCGAGCGGTCCGATCGAGATCGCACTCATGAACATTCGTGTCGCCGAATAATGCTGGATCGCGTCCTCGTCGAAGGGCGAGACGATCATGCCCTGCTCACGATAGACCTCGCCGCCCGGCAACGCGACGCGGCATTTCGATGTGTGGATCAGCGCGTCGGCGAGCAGATAGGAATTAGTCAAGACCTTCAGGCGGCGCTCGCGCAGATACTCGCCCATCTGATAAGTGGTCGTGCCGCCATTGATGATGATCGTGTCTCCATCGGCGCAGAGGGCGACGGCCGCTTTCGCGATGGCGCGCTTGGCATCGATGTTGAGCGTCTGGCTGACGTCGAAGGAGCGGGTGGCAAGAGAGAGGACGTCGCTTGGTGCGCTGGCGGTGTCCGGCAGCGCTTCTAACCCGCCGTGCACCCTGATCGCGACGCCTTGCTCGGCGAGCCTGGCGAAATCGCGCCGTATTGAGGCCTCGGAGACGCCGGTCGCGTGACAAGCGTCGGCAATGCGCACGAGTGACCGCTCGCGCAACAATGCCTTGATGACCTGCCAGCGTTCCCGCTCGTGCACGTCGCCCTCCCTTTTACTCGTAAATAGGTCATGCTCCCGCCCGGTGGTCAACTGCAAACCGTCATATTCGCTCAATATCGCGCTGCATCAATCATATTGCGTCGCGGTCCTGAGTGCCGGTGATTGACCTTGATTGAATCCCTGGCCTAAGCTGACCGAAAGATCGAGCACAGGGAGGATGCGTCATGAGCGAGGTTGCGGCCACGCCCCTGCCAAATCTTTGGGACGACGCGTTCGCTGCCGGGCTCGATGAAGCCGGTCAATTGCTGTACCGCTCGAACCTGCTCGGGGCCGATCTACGCATCACCAATTTCGGCGGCGGCAACACCTCGGCCAAGATCGAGATGAAGGATCCGCTGACGCGCGAGAGCGTGCGCGTGCTCTGGGTCAAAGGCTCCGGCGGCGACATCGGCTCGATGAAGCGCGACGGCTTTTCGACGCTGTATCTCGACAAGCTGGAAGGTCTGAAAGGCCTCTATCGCGGCCTCGCCCATGAGGACGAGATGGTCGCCATGTTCAATCACTGCACCTTCGATCTCAATCCGCGCGCGACGTCGATCGATACGCCCTTGCACGCCTTTGTGCCGCACCGGCACGTCGATCATGTCCATGCCGATGCGGTCATCGCCATTGCCGCCTCGGAAGACGCCGAGCGTCTCACCCGCGAGGTGTTCGGCGGCAAGCTCGGCTTCCTCCCGTGGCAGCGGCCCGGCTTCGATCTCGGCCTGAAGCTCGGCGAGATGGCTAAGTGCCATCCCGACTACGTCGGCGTGGTTCTCGGCGGGCACGGGCTCTTTACCTGGGCCGAGACGTCGAAGGCCTGTTACGAGATGACCTTGCGCGTGATTCAGCAGGCCGCCGATTGGCTCGCCGCACACGAGCAGAAGCCGGCCTTCGGCGGCGCCATGGTCCAGACGGCCGCACCGGACAGGCGCCGCGCGATCGCGGCGAGGCTGATGCCGCTGATCCGTGGCAAGATCTCCGCGGATGAGCGCAAGATCGGCCATTTCACCGATGCGCCGGAGGTGCTGGAATTCGTCAACTCCAGCGCGCTGACGAAGCTGGCGCCGCTCGGCACCTCCTGTCCGGATCATTTTCTTCGCACCAAGATCCGCCCCTTGCTGCTGCCCTATGATCCCGTCCGCGACAATCTCGGCGAGGTGATCGCCGGCCTCGACGAGGTCCTTGCAGCTTACAGGCGCGACTACACCGCCTATTACGAGCGCTGCAAACGTCCTGACTCGCCGGCCATGCGCGATCCCAACGCGGTGGTGTATCTCGTGCCGGGGGTAGGCATGTTCACGTTTGCCAAGGACAAGGCGACGGCGCGCGTTGCGGCCGAGTTTTACGTCAACGCGATCAACGTCATGCGCGGCGCCTCGGGCGTCAGCGCCTATGTCGGCCTTGCCGAACAGGAAGCCTTCAACATCGAATACTGGCTGCTGGAAGAGGCCAAGCTCCAGCGCATGCCCAAGCCGAAATCGCTTGCCGGGCGGATCGCCTATGTGACCGGCGGTGCCGGCGGCATTGGCGGGGCAACCGCGGAGCGGCTGCTCGGCGAAGGCGCTTGCCTCATCATTGCGGATATCGACGAGAGCGCGCTGAACGAACGTGTTACGGCGATCACGAAGCGCCATGGCCGCGATGCGGCGATCGGCGTGAAGCTCGATGTGACCGACGAGGCGGCGGTGGTCGCCTCGTTCGAGGAGGCCGCGCGCGCCTTTGGCGGCGTCGATATCGTCGTCTCGAATGCGGGAATTGCCTCGGCCTCACCTGTCGAGGATACGAGTCTTGGGCTGTGGCAGAAGAACATGGACATTCTCGCCACAGGTTATTTCCTGGTTTCGCGCGAGGCCTTCCGGCTGATGCAGCGCCAGAACATCGGCGGCGCCATCATCTTCGTGGCCTCGAAGAACGGCCTTGCCGCATCGGCCGGCGCCTCGGCCTATTGCGCCGCCAAGGCGTCGGAGATCCATCTCGCCCGCTGCCTGGCGCTGGAAGGCGCCGCGCATGGCATCCGCGTCAACACGGTCAACCCCGACGCGGTGCTGCGCGGCTCGAAGATTTGGGAGGGCGAATGGCGCCAGCAACGCGCGGCGTCCAACAAGGTTGCGGAGGACCAACTTGAGGAAGTCTACCGCCAACGCTCGATGCTCAAACTGTCGGTCTTCCCCGAGGACGTCGCCGAGGGCGTCTACTTCTTCGCGTCCGACCTTTCGGCCAAGTCGACCGGCAACATTCTCAATGTCGATGCCGGCAACGCCCAGGCCTTCACGCGATGAGCGCCCCGTTCTCGATCAGCGCGGATTTCATCGCCGAACACAATGCGCGGCTCGAAGGCGCGATCAGCGAAGACTATGACGCCCTGAAGCGCGCGCTGGCGCGGCACCGGATCGATGCGGACGTTCTGGTGCAGAAGGTCATGGCCTTCGGCGTCGCTATTCCGACTTGGGGCGTCGGCACTGGGGGGACGCGATTTGCCCGCTTTCCGGGGCCGGGTGAGCCGCGCAATGTCGTCGAGAAAATCGATGATTGCGCGGTGATCCAGCAATTGACGCGGGCAACTCCGACGATCTCGCCGCACTTTCCGTGGGACAAGGTTGACGACTATGTCGCCTTGCACGAACAGGCCGCGGGTCAGGGCCTGGCCTTCGACGCAGTCAACTCGAACACCTTCCAGGATCAGCCGGGCCAGGAGCTTTCGTATAAATTCGGCTCGCTCTCGCATACCGATGCGCGGGTGCGCGCGCAGGCCGTCGCCCACAACGTCGAATGTATCGAGATCGGCCGTAAGCTCGGCTCGAAAGCGCTGACCGTCTGGATCGCCGACGGCTCGAACTTTGCCGGCCAGTCGAATCTGACCAAGGCGCTCGACCGCTACATCGACGCGATGCGTGAGATCGTCGCGGCACTGCCCGCCGACTGGCGGGTGTTCCTCGAGCACAAGCTTTACGAGCCGGCGTTCTATTCGACCGTAATCTCGGACTGGGGCACGAGTTTTGCGGTCGCGCAGGAACTCGGGCCCAAGGCGCATTGCCTTGTCGATCTTGGCCATCATGCGCCGAACGTGAATATCGAGCAGGTCGTGGCTCGGCTCGTTCGCTTCGGGAAGCTCGCCGGCTTTCACTTCAATGATTCAAAATATGGCGATGACGATCTCGACAGCGGCTCGGTCGAGCCGTTCCGGCTGTTTCTTGTTTTCAACGAGCTGATCGACGCCGAGCGTCGCAAAGCGGAAGGCTTAGCGCCCGCTTATATGATCGATCAGTCGCACAACGTGACCGATCCGATCGAGAGCCTGATGCAATCGGCAATCGAGTTGCAGCGCGCCTATGCACAGGCTCTGATCGTCGATCGCCCCGCCCTTGAAGCGGCGCAGGACGCGAACGATGCGCTCGGCGCGCATCTTGAATTGAAACGTGCCTTCACCACCGATGTCTCGCCGCTCCTTGGTGTCGCGCGCATGCGGGCCGGCGGGGCTATCGCACCAATTGCCGCGTATCGCGCGTCCAGCTACCGGGCGAGGAAGGCGAGCGAACGTCCCAGCGCCGGCGGGACTTCGGCAGGCATCGTCTAGGAAGCTGATCTCTCGATTTCAGGAAGGCCGGAAGCGCGGCTTGGCGGGAGGGATCATCCCAAGCCGGAGTTCGGCAGGGATTCTCCCCCTGCCGCCACATTTCTTGCACTTGGGCGGGAAGATGCGCCGTCCTGGTCTTTTCGAGTGCTTGGCCGGCTGAGATCCTGTGCCGCTACACGCGTCGCATCGGACCTCTGTTTTGGGCGCCTTCATGCGCCGGTCCAATCTGGCTGGGCGGCAGCTCGCAACCCGAATTTCGCTGAGGCGAACACGCGATGAGAACGAGCGTCCAGCCGCCATCCCATCTCTAGGACCGACGCTGCCAATTCAACGAATGGTTGAACTCCCTTGCATTGCATCGGTCATCCTGCCTGTCCTATCAACCAAATCAACTTTGAATCAGATCCGTCCGAGCGTTGAAGTTTGCCTTTTCGAACCGGCGTGCATGCAAGGCAGAACATCAAAAATACACTCCAATCTGTGGCCTGCTTCACTTTCGGAACGACAGGAATGGTGTGTTGTGGTCGACGTTAGCACCTCGGGCTTCACCCGTGTAACGTGTGGGCGATGAAAAAAGCCGAGTGAGCGAACCTCGCTCTTGCGTTGAATACCCTATCAAGAGTAACTTGCGTAAGCGGATTGATTTTCTCATTTTCCAGTCTGTTTTGGCGGAGGCATTGCAATGAGCCGATCTGCTTCAGACGTACCTTCCAGCCATTCTGTCATTGCGATCGATCGAAGACATCTGCTGCAAGGCGTAGCGATCACGGGCCTTGCCGCGGCCGGAAACGCTTTCCTCGCCCCGGCGGTCCAGGCAAACATCTGGGAGGAGGGCGAGGCCCAGTGCCATGTCTCGGCTCCTGAACAGGCCCTGGGCGACGATCTCGACGACCTGCTTGCCGATTTCATGAAGGTCTCGCGAACACTCACGGGCATGCCGCTTGCGTTACTGCACGATATTCGCCTCGGCCGCGAGTATCTCGTGCGATTCGCCAAATTAAACGTCCCGGCGATCGATGTTCGCAAGCTGATTGCGGCGAATGCCGAGACCGCGGACGCCATCATGAACAACAAGGATATTCGGGCCGCTGCGGAGCAGCTGATCTATCTTTGGTATCTGTCCGCATTCTTCCTGAATACGACCGTCGGTCCCGCGTGGGTCTACGGCACGACTGATCAATACGAGCAAGGAATAATTTGGAAGGTCATTGGTGCGCATGCACCGATGATGCCGATGAAGCCCTTCCAGCCAAATTACTGGGCCAAGGCCCCTCGTCTGGCCTAGGTCACGATTGCATTAACGGCCTGCAGATTTTCCGAGCGAAGGGGGAGTGCATGGCGACCAGGATTTCTCAACCCGAATACGACGTCATTATCGTTGGCTCAGGAGTGAGCGGCGCGCTCATCGCGAATCAGCTTGCGCGAAAGCAACTTCGCGTCCTGATCCTGGAAGCCGGCGGCGTCGCACGCGAATCGATCGGCCGTTATGAGCTGTTGTCCGCCTACGCGGCTTCGACGTCCAAGGCGACGGACAGTCCGTATTGCGGCGACAACATCCTTGCCACGCAGCCGGATCCTCGCAATACGAATGCTCCGGATACGTCGAACTACCTCTATTATCCGCCGCAGTATTCCGGCGACATGTTCAAGAGCTTCTACGAGCGGATCGTCGGAGGAACGACCTGGCATTGGCAGGCGATCTATGTCCGCATGCTGCCGACTGATTTCAAGCTCAACAGCACCTATCACGTGAAGCAAGCCGTGGATTGGCCCATCGGCTATTCAGACATCGAGCCTTACTACGTTCGGGCCGAGGAGGAGATGGGCGTATCGGGAAGCCTGGACGACTTCAGGAGGCCTCGCTTCCACAACCCGATGAGCAAGCCTTACCCGATGCCCCCGCTGGCGCAGAGCTACGTCGATCAGCAGTTCAAGGAAGTTATCGACGACGAGTACATGGATGCGCGGCTCGAGGGGGCCCCCACGCCGATGAAGCGGGAAATGATCTCGCTGCGGCCGACACCCGTTCCGCATGCGATCAACTCGCAACCGTATGACGGCCGCCCGGTTTGCGACGGCCGCACGTCTTGCGTGCCGCTGTGCCCCATCAAGGCTCGATACGAAGCGGTGTTTCATGTCGAGAAAGCCCTTCGTGCCGGAGCAACGCTGCGAAAGCAGGCTGTCGTTCGCAATCTCGATTTCGACAGCGAGGGAAAGCGGGTGGTCGGCGTCCACTATTTGAACTGGGTCTGGCAGGAGGATTCCACCAAGCCGGAGGAGAACGGCAGGAGGGCCGTCGTCTCGGAAGGTTACGCGACAGGTCGCATCGTTGTGCTGGCGGCTCACGGCATTGAAAATCCGATGATCCTGTTGCGCTCGAATGCGGCGCGCTCCTGCGGTCCGGTCCTGGGCGGCTATCTCATGGATCATCCCATGAAGCAGTCGTTTGCGCTGGCGAAAGCGCCGGTCTTTCCATACAGGGGACCGCAGACCACCTCGCACATCGAGGGTTTCCGCGACGGTGCATTCCGTGAGGTCTACGCGTCCTTCAAATGCTCGATCAAGAACGATGGCTGGGCCTCCACCATCGCGAGCTGGCCGCGCGGGAGCGGTCGGTTTCCTTCGACGGCGCAGGGCGATTGGCTGCCGGGAAGTATCGTCAACCTCGTGAGGGATTTCGGCTATGCGGGAACAAAGCTGAAGGAGACGCTGGCAAAGCATGCGACCCACCAGATCACGCTGAATAGCGCATGCGAGCAGCTACCCATTCTCGAAAACAGGGTCAGCCTTGCGCCCGCTGACAAGAAAGACGACCTCGGTCTTCAGCGACCGCAGATCGCCTACAAGGTCTTCGACAATGACGGCGGCTATGTCGAGCGCTGCTTCCACAAGATCATCCAGTTCCACAACAAGATCTTCGATCATATTGACGTCACGCATCGCTTCATGATGGACGACCAGCCGACCTTCAAGCTGTTCCTTGGCTCTGGTCACATCATGGGGACGACCCGGATGGGAACGGATCGAACGAAAGCTGTCGTGGATCCTGAATGCAGGGCATTTGACCACCCCAACCTGTTCGTCGTCGGCAGCAGCGTCTTTCCGACCGGGGCGAATGCCAATCCGACGTCGACTGTCGCAGCTCTGGCGCTTCGAGCGGCCGATTCGATCGAGAGGCAGCTGAGATCGGGCAGTTGAGGCCCTGGACGTCTGCGATTTGGTTCGTTGACTGCATCATTTGAAGCGGAGAGCTGCAATGCCTCATAAGCGCAGGAAGCCGCCAGGCGCGGTTCGTCACTATGGTGTCCTGGTCGGCTCAGTCGTGGACGGCTTTGAGAGCCCGGATGGAGCTTCCCCCCACTACGAGATCAGGGTGGATGGCGGGGGGGACTATCGGATCGCCGTCAATGTCAGGTCGGTCGATCAGAGCGAGGTGCTGGCTTATTTTGACGACCAATTCCAGCAAGCCGGTACGTTGGACCTCGCGCCCTATCTCAACGGCGATCCCGGCTTTCAGGCGCTGCAGACCGGCCCGTCTGGCTCCGGGGGCCTCGACTATCTACGCGGCGATCTCTTCCCGGTCGATGCGATGCAGCCGATTCCTCCGGCGGGCAGCGGCGTTTCGCTCAAAAACCTGCTCGATGCCAATATTGAACGGGCGAAAGCGGACCCAAGCGCCATGGTGGTGGCCTTTGGCGAATTTTTCGAGGACGCGGGGCAGGTCGATAAGTATTTTGGCTTTCAACCCGAGAGGGGGATTCATGACATTCACATGATGCAGGGTAATCGCGGGCAATTCGCGAGCGACAACCGGGTTCACGGCGACGGAGCGCTGTTCTTGTCTTTCAACAGCGGCCAGGAAATTGTTGCCCTCTTTGTGCGCTTCCAGACTCAATCTCTTCAGACGGACGATCGCACCGGCGACCCAATCGGTTAGGCGTGCGGCTCGGGCACAGGCGGTCTTTTCGGCATCATCAATTTGCTGTGCTCTCGGGTATCCCCGAGAGCATCAAACCTCTGGCGCTCAAGGAAGTTGGTCAACGCCGCAGCTCAGTCATTCGCGAGGACGTGCACTATGAAGACGGCCGGTAGATTTGCGGCGCAGGAGATCGACCAAACCATTCGGAAGAACCTGGCAAAGTTGCGCAAGCCGGGTGTGCTGACCGTCCGGCCCGGCTTCGAGATCGCGGGTAATCAGTTGACCGGCAAGCAGGCTATCGTCGTAACCGTGCATACCAAGAAGAGCCCCGCCGATATCGCCCGTGGCGATCTACTGCCGACGAAGCTCGGAAAATTCCCCGTCGACGTGCGCGAGGCCAGCGCGCATCAACGTCTCCGCGTCGTCGACCCTGCGGCGGCGGTCCTGAGCGAGCTCCACGCGCGGCCGGAGGAAAAAGCACCGACCTGGCCGCTGGAGCGCGAAATGCCGAGCGGAAAGCTGCTCGACGATCCCGCCAGCGACACGCAGACGGCATTCGCGCAGTCCAGGACGACGCAACCGACCATCCATGAGGCGATCTCCGCGCACGCGACCAAGCAAGCGCTGCAATATTCACCGCCGGCCGGGGCTCCCGCGCTCGATCGACGCCAGCTCAACACCACGATCACTGTGGCGGTGAGCCCGGATGCAGGCTACGTAACCCTGTCGAAGTTTTTGACCGCGACGCAGCATTCACTAGTGGTGGGGATGTATGACTTCACCTCAGGGTCCCTGCTCGCCGATTTCCTGGCTGACCTCGCGGGTCAAAAGACGTTGCAGATGGTTCTCGATGACCCTGCGCCCAACGAGACGCGCGACCAGCTCGACTCCGTGACCGTGCAGGATCTCAGGGCGGGCCTCGGGGGCCGCGCCAAGATCGCCTGGGCCCTGAACGACAAGGACCCGTTTGTGACCGCGTTCATGTTTCCCTTTGCCTACCATATCAAGGTGATTGTCCAGGACGACCAGCGGTTCTGGCTGTCGAGCGGCAACCTGAACAACAGCAATGAGCCGAATCCCGCTCGGCCGCGGCCGGTGACTGAAGATCGCGACTGGCACGTCATCATCGAGGACAAGGCTCTTGCGCAGCTCTTCGCCTATTACCTGAACTACGATTACGGGCAGGCCATCCTGCATCAAGCCCCGAATGCGGTTGCCGTCGAAACGGCGATCGCTGACGCCCGCGCCAAGAAGGCCGCGCACGCAAATCCGCCGCCCATCACGCCCGCGCAAGCGAAGAAGAAGCCGGTTGCGGCCAAGACCTTCTCCAACAGCGCGCTTGCGATCACGCCGTTGTTGACACCTGACCTGCTGCCCGGTGGTCACCCGCAATATCTCACGAACATCATGAATCTGATCGAGAACGCCAAGACGTCGATCGACATCCAGCTTCAATACATTGAGTCGTCCAAGGGAGACGGAAGCCTGTACGAGCAGCTGCTCCAGGCAATCGCGAACAAGATCGCGGAAGGCAAGAAGGTCAGGCTGATCGAGAGTGCCCGATGGGGGCTGCCATGGGTCGAAAAGATGAAAACGACAGGCGTCGACCTGACGGCGAATATCAGCCTGCAGCCTGACGTGCACAACAAGGGCTTCGTGATCGACTCCCAGATCGCCGTGGTCAGCAGCCAGAACTTTTCGCCGTCCGGCGTCCAGACCAATCGCGACGCCGGCGTCATCCTCGAACATGCGGGCATCGCCAAGTACTTCGAGACCATCTTCCTCTCCGATTGGCAGAAAGCCAAACCGGCCATGGCCGCGTCGGCTGGTGGCGGACGCAAGAAGGGAGCGGGTGCGAAGGGCTCCGGCAAACGAAGCGCGACACGCAAGGCGAATGCCGGGGGGAGACGAACGGCGCATTAGCGGGACGTGGTCAACGCCGCGAGACGCCGATACGACGCGCGTGGCGCGCTATTGACCTGCTTTGCCGTGGTCTCCCCACATCAGAGCCAATGTGCCGCACAGTGCAAGGCCCGCCAAGGCGAAGAAGGCCGCGCCGAGGCTGGCGGCGCCGTCCAGGATCGATACCACGGCCGGCGCGGCCAGCAGGCCCGCATAGGATGCGGTCAGAACCGCTCCAGTGGTCTCGCCGACCCTATCCTGGGGGGCGAGGCGGGCAATCTCGGCAACAAAAACGCCGTTCCAGCCCGACGCCGTCAGGCCGAACAGGGCAGCAATGGCGAACTGTCCGGTACGGCCAAGCGAGGCGCCGTCGAGGCCGAGCAGCGCGGCGCAGAAGGCCATGCCGAGGCCGATAACGACGAGTACCGCGCGGGAGGCGTTGAGGCGCATCGCGACAAAGCCCCAGCCGAGACGGCCGATGAGGCCGCCGGCCTGCGCGCAGGCCAGCGCCATGCCCGCCTCGATATGGTTGAGGCCAAGCTCGCGCGTGCCGAGCGTGACGAAGACCGTGTTGAGCGACACCTGCATAGCGCTGAACGGCATCGAGGCCAGCGCCAGCGTCGCGATCCGCCGGTCTGACGTGACCAGTGCCAGTCGCCCGCGGAGATCGAGTTCTGGTGGCGGAGTGGCCTTGCCGGCATAGGCCGGCCGCAGCCACTCATACAGCAGGATCGCAATCAGCGCGCAGGCGCCGACCGCCGCATAGCACCAGGCCGGTCCCAGCGAGACCGCGACCGCTGGCAGCACCAGCGAGCCGCAGACGGCGCCGATCTGGTTACCCGTCTGGCGCACCGAGAACACGAAGGCACGGCGTTCGGTGGTCACGAGCCGCGCCAGCAGCGCTGCGCTGGCCGGCGTCTCCGGTCCGAACGCGAGGCCGAGACAGAGGCCGGCGGCGAGCAGGGCGGCCGTCGTGCCGAACGCGGCCAGCGCCATGCTGATCCCGATCGCCACCGCACAGAGGCTTGCGATCCGGAGCGAGCCCATCCGGGCAATAAGGCCGCCACCCCAGAACGAGGCGGGAATGCCGATGGTGAAAACCGCGCAGGAGAACAGCGAGAGTTGCCAGACCTCGATGTGGGCGCGCGGCGCGACCACGCCCGGCGCAAACAGGGCCAGCGCCACCAGCGCCTGGAGCGAGGTCATCGCGCCCAGGGCCGGCAGCAACGCGGACGCTGGCCGAAGCTGTGTGTTTGCGTCTACCATGGCGCCGCGCTCACGGGAGGGACATGGTGGCAGGCGGTATTTCCATTCACGCGGTCGATGTGGCAAGCGGACGGCCCGCGCAAGGGCTGCGCGTTGAGATCTGGCAGATCGATCCGGACTCCGCGCGTATCGCCGACGGGCGGCTCGGGGCCAATGGCGTACTCGATCATGCCGTCGCACAAGGCGCGGGCGTGACCGCGGGCGAGTACGAGGTGCTGTTTCATCTCGGCGAATTCTTTGGCGACAGCGAGGGCTTCCTGACCGTGACGCCATTTCGCTTCCGTATCAAGGATGTCAACGAGCATTTTCATCTGCCGCTGAAATTCACGCGCTGGGGTTTTGCGCTATTCCGCGGCGCCTGATCAGCTTGTCAGCCGCCGCGACAGGCCGGTGACGCGCTCCATCACCGCGACCAGCGCGACGGTGGCGATGATGAGCACACCCGACAGCGCGGCGATGGTCACATCCAGCTTACCCTCGAGGTCCTGCCACATCCGGATCGGCAGCATATCGGTCGCGGCATCGCGCAGGAACAGCGAGACCGGCACGTTGTCGAATGACGACATGAAGGCGATGAAGGCACCGGCGATGATGCCCGGCCGGATCAGCGGCAGCACGATTCGGCGGAACGTATAGAGCCGGCTCGCGCCCAGAACCGCCGAGCTTTCCAGGAGTGTCGGCTCCAGCTGGGCAAGTGCGGCGACCGTGTTGCGCACGACATAGGGTACGCAGACTACGGTGTGGCCGATCACCAGGGTCAGCGGCGACACCGGCAGGCCGACCAGCGAGAATAGCATCAGAGCCGCCAGACCAAAGGCCAGCGCCGGCAAGACCAGCGGCGACATGAAGAGGGAATCGAGCAGCCGCACCGATAGCGTTCGCGACCTCGAGATTGCGAGCGCCGCCGCGACGCCGAGGATGACGGAGAGGCTCGTGGCCCACAACGCGACGACAAGGCTGTTCTTGGCCGCGAAGTGAAGCTGCCAGGCGTTCCACAACTCCGCGTACCAGCGCAGCGAATAACCCGGCGGCGGGAATTTGAGCGAGAAGCCGCTGGTGAAGGACACGATCAGCACCACCAGCGACGGCGCGATGATGATAACAAGCGCGATGACCGCGATGACGGTCATGACGAGCTCGAAGCTGAGCGCCTCAAGAGTGCGTTTGCGCCCGCTCATCAGGCACCTCCATAGCCGCGCGACAGGCGGCCGAGCGTGGTAAAAACGGACACGACCGCGAGCACGGCGAGCAGGAAGATGATCGAGATTGCTGCCGCAAACGGCCAGTTCTGGAGCGTGGAGGCCTGCTGATAGAGATACATCGGCATGAACAGCATCTGGCCGCCGCCGATCAGCGACTGGGTGATGAAAGCAGTGATGGCCGCGGCATAAGTCAATGTGCAGCCGGCGATCACGCCGGGCAGCGACAGCGGCAGCACGATCCTGAAGAAGGTGCGCCAGCTACCGGCGCCGAGCGAGCAGGAGGCATCATCGAGATTGGGGTCGATCCGGCCGAGTGCGGTGATCAGCGGCAGCGTCATCAGAGGCATCTGCACCTGCGCCAGCGCGATCACCACGCCGAACTGGGTGTAGAGCAGCTTGAGCGGCGTATCGATGATCCCAAGGGATTGTAGCGTCGCGTTGATGATGCCTTGGCGGCCCAGGATCACGATCCAGGCGAAGGTGCGGACCACGACGCTGGTGAGCAGCGGGAGCAGCACGATCAGGATGATGATGGTTTGCAGCTTTGGTCCAACGCGCTGATACAGCCAGGCGATGGGAAAGCCGAGCAGGAGGCAGACCGCTGTGACCTCGGCCCCTAGCAGCAGCGTCGAGCCGAGCACGCCGAGGCTGAAGGGATCGGTGAGGAAGTGCAGGTATTGGCCGAGCCCCCAATGGAGCCCGGCCGTATCGTTGTGGAGCGAGAGCCAGAGCAATTGCAGCAGCGGCGCGACGAAGAACAGCAGGAAGAACAGCGCCAGCGGCGCTGCCAATCCCATTCCGTAGGACGTGACGTCCCGTGATGCCGGAGCTGCGCCCATGGTTTTGAGCCTGTCCTAGATCTTGATCTCGCGGTTGAAGCGCTCGATCCATGCCGAGCGCTGCTCGTTGATCTTTTTCCAGTCCTGGAACACGAATTTCTGCTTCAGCTCCGCGGTGTCCTTGGCCAGCACGCGCGCGATCTCGCCGCCCATTGTCACCTTGGAATTGGTCGGGACGATCAGATAGGGCGGGTTCATCAACGTGGTCTGCACCTCCGGCGTCAGCGCCGCCTCGATCAGCTTGAAGGCCAGCTCGCGGTTCGGCGAGTTCTTGACGATGTGGATCGTGGTCTTGAAGGCGATGGCGCCTTCTTTCGGCGCGACGAACTCGACCGGCACGCCGCGCGCTTTCAGGATCTGGATGGCGTTGAAATTGCCGGGCGAGATGTCGATCTGGCCCTGCTGGAACAGGGTCGCGAGCGCACCGGGATTGGCGGCGACCGCGGCGAGATTGGGCTTGAGTTCCTCCAGCGCCTTGAAACCCGGATCGACATTGGCTTCCGAACCGCCGCGCATCTTGGCGATCTCGACCAGCCAGCCGGTGCCGAGCGTCGAGTTGAGATTGGTGATGCCGACACGCCCCTTGAATTCCGGCTTCCAGAGATCAGCCCAGGATGTCGGCGGCGTCTTGATCGCCTCGGGATTGTAGGTGAGGCCGACCACCTGGAAGAACGGCGCGGGACCCATCGGCTCCTGCGCCTCGGCGATCAGGTCCTTGTAATGGGCGCTCTTCTCGACCGGATAGGGCTCGGCGAGGTCCTGGCCGATCGCGACGAGCGCCGGGCCGGGATCGTGCAGCATGACGTCGATGGGCGGGTTGGCCTTGGCGGCGTTGATCTTCGCGATCTGGTCGACCGAAAGCATGGGGTCGAGCACGATCGCCGCATCGGCGTTGGCCTTGCGGAAGGCCGGCACCAGCACGGCCTTGTGCGCTTCTTCCCAGCTTCCGGTAAAGGTCGCAAATACCAGCGGGCGTGCCTGGGCGAAGCTCAGTCCGGGAAACGCCTTCATGGCTCCGAGGGTGAGGGCGGTGGTCATCAGGCTGCGGCGGTTGAGGATCATGTCGAACTCCGTTGTGGACAATGACTGGAACTAAAGCGTCGCGGGAAAGGCATTTGCGAGCGAGGGGGCGAGCGGTGCGAGGCGCACGGCCGCGCCGCTCGCCAAGGCGTGCGTCTCGCCGATGCGCGCTTGGGAGACCTTTACGCCGGAGCCATCGGCAGTGGTGACCTCGTGGACGACGGTGGCACCTAACGGCAGCGACATGCCGACCACGCCGGCAAACCCCGACGCGTCGCCGACAAACTGCAGATGCTCGGGCCGGATGCAGACGGTGACGCGGGCGCCCTCGGTGAGGCTGCCCGCCGCCGGCCGGGCGATGATCTCCGCGCCTGCGTCGAGACGCACTTTTGCGGCCGTGCGATCTGCGGAGACCACGACACCGGGCATGCGGTTGGTGGAGCCGACAAACGTGTTCACGAACAGGGTCTGCGGCCGGTCGTAGACATCGGACGGTGAGCCGAACTGCTCGAGCTTGCCGTGGCTCAGCACCGCGACGCGGTCGGCCATCGACAGCGCCTCTTCCTGGTCGTGGGTCACGATCAGCGTGGTGATGCCGGACACGCGCTGCAGCCGCTTCACCTCGATCTGCATGTCCAGCCGCAGATTCTTGTCGAGCGCGGCAAAGGGCTCGTCCAGCAGCAGGATCGACGGCTTGATCGCGAGCGCCCGGGCAAGGGCAACGCGCTGCTGCTGGCCACCGGAGAGCTGTCTTGGCAGACGCTCCGCCATGGTCGGCAATTGCACCAGCTCGAGCAGGCGTTGTGCCTCGCGCTGGCGCGATGTCTTGTCGACGCCGCGTGCGGCCAGTCCATAGGCAACGTTCTCGCTGATCGAGAGGTGTGGGAACAGCGCATAGTTCTGGAACACAATGCCGACGGCCCGCTTGTTCGGCGGCAGCGCGTCGACGATGTCGTCGCCGATAATGATGCGTCCCTGCGTCTGCGCGATGAAGCCGGCGATGATGCGCAGCAACGTGGTCTTGCCGCAGCCGGACGGACCGAGCAGCGCGATGATCTCGCCACCCCTAATATCGAGATTAATGTTCTCGACCGCAAGCGCGCCGCTCGGATAGCGGTGGGTGACGGCGTCGACGACGAGCGAACGGCCGCCTTGCGCTTCAGCCATGATGGTAGCTCCGGTTTCGTCGAGAGAGAAAGCAAGTCGCAAGCCTTGGAATGCCGGCTCGGCGATTCAAAACGGATTGAACTTCTTGCATCGCCGCCGGGGCCTCCCTAGCTGTCGCGCCGCTCGAGCCGCGCGGCGAGCGCGTCGGCAAGACCGATGGTCGGTTTGGCGGCCGGCCGGCGGAACGTGCCTGCGGTCGCCTTGCGCAGCCGCAGCGCTACCACCGCCTCGGCCTGCTTCACGGCGGCGACGACCTGGTCGACCACAGGAACGGGGATCCTGTCGGCCACGCGCTCGGCAAGGCCGGAGAGCGGCGCGCCGGCAAAGATCAGAACGTCGGCCTCATCTTCGATGATGGCTCGCTGCGCCAGCTCGACGAGCACATCTTCCTTCTCGCCGCCGACATCGGAGATGGCCTGAAACGGCGTGTCGAGCATGCGGATGCCGGCGCAGCGTTCTCGCAGGCCATGGTCGCGCACGCATTCCTCGTACCAGGGGCCGAGCGCTTGCGCGAAGGTCACGATTGCAAATCGGCGCCCAGCCATACAGGCCGACAGCATCGCGGCTTCCGCAAGACCGATCACGGGAATGTCGAACGTCTCGCGCGCAGCGAACAGGCCGGGATCGCCGAAGGCGGCGATGATCGCGGCGTCGACCTTGCGATGCTGCTCGGCCAGCATTTCCAGCACGATAGCGCCGCCGATCTGCGCCTCGGTGCGCGTTGCGATATAGGGCACGCCGCGGGCCGCGGTGCAGGGGATGAGCTCGGTGCCGGGGGCGGCTGCGCGCTGCCCGACCTCGGTCATCAACTGCGTGACCGGGGTGCTGGTGTTGGGGTTGAGCAGCAGCAGCTTCATGGTCAGGCCGCCGTCAGCTTGGTTTTGGGGACAAGAGTCTCGAGCAATGCGATGCCGGTCTGACGGACATGAGCGCCGAGCAGGCGTCCTGCTGCCTCGCTGTCCCGTACTTCGAGTGCGGCGAGAATATTGGCGTGCTCTTCGACCGAATTGCTCCAGCGCTTGTCGGCGCCCAGCGCGAGATAGCGCGCGCGCTCGGCCCGGGAGATCAATGTCTCGTGCGCCTCACGGAGCGGCGTGTTGCGGGCCATGCGGACGATGGTGTTGTGTATCTCGCCGTTGATCGCAAAATAATCGTCGAGCTTGCCGTTGCGATGATGACCTTCCATGCGGGTCTGGAGCGTGCGCAGGCGGGCAAGATCGCGTTCGCTGGCGCGCTCCGCGGCGAGTTCTGCCGCGAGCCGCTCGATGCCGGCGAGCGCTTCGAATAGCTCCGAGATAGTCTCGACTGCAATGTCGGCGATGCGCGGGCTGCGATTGGGGCGAAGCTCGATCAATCCTTCAGCCGCCAGCACCTTCATCGCCTCGCGCAGCGGAGTGCGCGACACGCCAAGCTCCTTCGACAGTTTTGTTTCCTGGGTCTGCGATCCCGGCGGGAGCTCACCGCGAATGATCATCGTCCGCATCCGCGCGGCAGCGCGCTCGTGCAGGCCCATCCTCTTGAGTTTGGGCGACTTTCGTCCCGGGTTCGGATCGGATCTGTGCTGCACGCGGGGACTTCCTGTTGCGCCCGATCCTAGCCATTCCCAGTCAAACCAAGTGCTCAAATAGAAGACGTATGTGGCTCAAAACACGTGCTTATCGAACAAATTGTATGCAGCATGCAAATTGCCGGTTGCGCGAACGCAAGGGGATGCGGATGATCCTTTGCAGCGGGCGCGGATGCGCTTCGCCACAACGGAGCGATCGTGATCGATGTCAGTTTTGCGCAAGCGCCTCGGCATGATCACGCCGTCCTCCAACTCGGTGCTCGAGCCGGTCACGAGCGCGATGCTGCATGATGTAACCGACGTCACCGCGCATTTCTCGCGCTTTCGCGTCACCGAGATTGCGCTCGATGCTGCCGCGCTAAGTCAGTTCGATGTTTCGGTGATGTTGCCTGCGGCGGACTTGCTTGCCGATGCCAAGGTCGATGCCGTCGCCTGGAACGGCACCTCCGCAAGCTGGCTCGGCATCGACAGGGACAGGAGCCTATGCAAGGCGATCACGGCGCGCACAAACGTGCCCGCGACGACTTCGACGCTCGCCTGTATCGAGGCTGTCCGCGCGCTTGGCGCCAAACGCGTCGCGCTCGTCTCGCCCTATACGGACGACGTGCAGCGGCGGATCGGCAATGTCTGGGCCGGGGAGGGCATCGCACCGCATGCTGAACGGCATCTCGGCTTGCGCGACAATTTTTCCTTCGGCGAGGTCGCTCCCGCTGATATCGCCGACATGGTCCGCGCGGTCGCGGCGCAGGGGGCCGACGCCGCCGTCATCCTCTGCACCAATCTCGACGGCGCGGCGCTTGCGCCCGCACTCGAACGCGAGCTTGATATCGCCGTCCTCGATTCCGTCGCGGTCACGCTATGGCGAACCCTCGGTCTCGCCGGCGGCGACATCACGGCGCTCGCGTCGTGGGGGCGCATCTTCCAGACATCCGCCATGATGAGGTGACGGAGAGATCTGTAACACAGCCCGACCCCGCCATTCGCGGCGGACCATCGTGACAGCAAGCGATGAGTTTCGCGCCGATGTCGAAATGCGCGGCGGTCGCATTGTTATCATCTCCGACCGCGTCGAGGGCGGACCCGTGAGATCGACGCGGCGCCGCCGGGCGGCCGACCAGCGACCGTGTCTGATCACTGGTCCTGCAGGTCAATAGACGAAGGCGGGGGTTTCCAGCAGATGGTCGTTCACCGCCACCACGCCCGGGATCGCTTCTGCGACAACGCGAACGGCCGCACGTTCGGCGAGCGATGGGGCAAAGCCCCAGATATCGATCACACCATTCTGCACGGTCGCATTCAAATTGAACGTATGAGCCCATGGTTGCTTTCGGACTTCCTCGAAGAACCTCTTTCGGATGGCTGAATCTGGCAGCGATATCTCGAGCGTCGGCCTGGCGCTTGCGATCGCCTGGAGCAAGTTGGCCCGGCTGACGATTCCGATGAGCTGACCTTCCCTGTTGACGATGGGAACGCGCTTAATCCTACGCTCTTCGAGAAGCACCGCGATCTCATGCAAGGGCGTCTCGGGCGCCGCGGTCGCAACATCCTGCGTCATGATATCCTGCACCCTGATCGCGTGCGACTTGACGTAGTCGGTCGCGAGTTGGGCGTCGCCGATCAACAGGCGCAACCACCAGGAAGAAGAGCGTTCGGTCCCGCTCTCGGCCCTGTGCAGCAAGTCGCCTTCGCTCACGATTCCGAGAACCTTGTTGTCGGCATCCACGACCGGTACAGCGCTGATCCGACGCTCCAGCAGCTTTTGAGCGACTTCGCGGACGGTTGCAGTCGGTCCCACGGTAACCACTGGCGATACCATCACGTCTCGTGCCTGCATGGCAAACCTCCCTTATCAACGTTTCATTCCAGACAATCCTGTCCGACGCGCGGTCAAGGAGGCTCTGGAGGACGCTGAATCTGCCTAACCGCAGGAAGCATTCGTAGGCCGCTTTCCGTCGGCCGCACCTCGTCGCTTCCTGTCCGCGCGCGACGCTGCCAGTCAATTCCTCGATGGCATCTCCAACAACGCGAAAGGTGGAACATCTCCATTGCGCTATTGCGAGGCAAAGCGGTGATAGCGTGGTGCGCTTGCCGATATGTTGGTCGTCGGGGAGGCCGCGACAATCACAGCCTCCCCTCGACGGTCGCTCAGGCGGCCTTCACGTTGATGGTCTTGGCAGACTTCTGCGCTTCTTCGGTCTTCGGCAAGACGACCTTGAGCACGCCGTTCTTGAACGTTGCCTCGATCTTGTCGGAGTTGACATCGTCCGGCAGTGCGAAGTAGCGCTCGAAGGAGCCATAGCGGCGCTCGGAGACGTAATAGTCCTTCTTCTTCTCTTCAGTCTCTTCCTTTTTCTCGCCGCGGATGGTGAGACCGCCATTGGCGAGCTTGACGTCGATGTTTTTCTCGTCGAGACCGGGAAGCTCCGCCGTGATCTCGTAAGCCTTGTCGCTCTCGGAAACATCGACGGCTGGCGCGCTGAAGTTCTTGGACAGATCACGCTCCAGCCGGGCAAGCGACGGGAATGGCCGCTTCCAGAAACCGTTGCCGAAATCGTCGAAGATCTGATCGATTTCGTTCCTCAGGGCCTGGAATGGCTGCCATGCCGTGCCGGGCGCTGCGGGTGCGGTGGAGGTCTTGGTGACGGGTAGTTTGGTTTCGGTTGCCATGATCATCTTCTCCTTAGAGGCTGACCATATTGGTCAACAGAAAGAATAATCGCGGCTGTCGCGCGTTGGTTGATCTCCCTCAAATTCCCACGCCGGTGTCAGAAGTGTAGGCAAGATCTGGACGATCGTGTCGTCAACCTTCTGGCCAAAAAAACGGGGCAGTTGGGACGTGCCCTACATCGCCATATCGTGCTCCGCCAAGCGCTCGCGCTTCGCCTCCGGAAGTTCAGTCATCGTCGCTTCTGTCAGAAGCAGGACGCTCGCCACTGAGACGGCGTTTTCAAGTGCGGTCCGCACGACTTTCACGGGGTCGACAATGCCGGATTCCACGAGATCGACATAGACCTTGCGGGCAGCATCGAAGCCGAAATTTCCCTCGCTGCCGAGCATCCGCGCAACGACGACGCCTCCATCGGTAGCGGAATTCTCGGCGATCTGACGGGCCGGCGCTTCGAGTGCTCGCCTCAGGATCTGCACGCCAGTACGTTCGTCTCCCTCGCAAGCCGCTTCTTCCTTGGCCACGGCTGCGACAGTCCGAAGCAGCGCCAGTCCGCCGCCCGGTACGATGCCTTCCGCAACCGCAGCCTTAGTCGAGCTAATGGCATCGTCGAGGGCTTCCTTCTTCGCCTTCATCTCGGCTTCGGTCGGTGCCCCGACCCGGATCACGGCGACGCCGCCAGAGAGCTTGGCGAGGCGTTCCTCGAGTTTCTCCCGGTCGTAGTCGCTGGTGGTCTTCTCGATTTCGACCCGGATCTGGGCGACCCGCGCGTCGATGCGCGAACGGTCGCCGCCACTGCCGATGAGGGTGGTGTTCTCCTTGTCCGCAACCACGCGCGCGGCGCGGCCGAGCTGCTCCAGGGTGGCACTTTCGAGCTTCAGGCCGATGTCTTCCGAGATCACCTGGGCGCCGGTTAGAATCGCGATGTCTTCCAGCATGGCCTTGCGCCGATCGCCGAATCCAGGTGCTTTGACCGCGCAGGCCTTGAGCACGCCACGCAGCTGGTTGACGATGAGCGTCGCCAGAGCTTCGCCCTCGATGTCTTCGGCGATGATCAGGAGCGACCGGCCGCTCTTGGCGACTTGCTCAAGGACGGGGACGAGGTCACGCAATGCACCGATCTTATGGTCGCACAAAAGGACGTATGGGTCCTCCAGCACCGATTCCATCCGGTCGGCATCCGTGACGAAGTAAGGGGACAGGAAGCCACGATCGAATTTCATCCCTTCGACGACGTCCAGGAGGGTCTCTGTCGTCTTGGATTCCTCCACCGAGATCACACCATCACCGCCGACCTTTTCGATCGCGTCGGCGACCAGCTCACCGATGGACGTATCGTTGTGGGCCGAAATCGTCGCGACCTGAGCTTTTTCGGCTCCCGTCTTCACCGGCTTTGCCATCGCGCGCAGCGCCGCGATGGCGGCCTGCGTCCCTCGGTCCAGACCACGCTTCAGGTCGATCGCACTCGCGCCGGCAACAACGTTGCGAACTCCGTCCGACAGGATGGCATGCGCGAGGATGGTCGAGGTGCTGGTGCCGTCTCCGACGACGTCACCCGTCTTCTCGGCGGCTTGGCGAAGAACCTGAGCGCCAAGATTTTCCTCGGCGTCCTTGAGATCAAACTCCTTCGCGATGGTGACACCATCGTTGCAGACGATCGGCGCCCCCCATCCTTTCTGGATCAGAACGGATTTCGACTTCGGACCGAGCGTAACGCGCACCGCATCCGCGAGCAGGGAAGCGCCGCGCAGGACTTTCTCGCGCGCGGCTGAATGGAACAAAACTTGTTTGTGAGCCATTGAAATGCCTCGGCTGTGCTGCCTTGTGCCGAAATCTCGCCAAACATTGTGTACGACTGTGCTTGACGGAAATTGATCTTGGTCAAACAGGTGATCAATGCCGATGTCGCGGTCTGCAGCGGTGTTGGCCATCGAGTGGACCTGAATCAATCCGACGCGGCCATCTCCCGTTACCAATTGAGTGCGAGCTGATGTTGATGGGAGGAGCAGGTGGAGGCAGGTCAAGGGTCGCGAAAGCAGACCATCGTGATGGCCATCATCTTCGCAGGCAGTATGTTGCTCGTCGCCCTGCAATTCCTTGTCGCAACCTATAATTCGATCGAGACCATTCCTTACAGCCAGTTTGAGCAGCTGCTCGCCCAGGAAAAGATCGCAGAGGTCTCCGTGGGACCCGATAGCATCCAGGGAAAGCTGAAGGAACAACTCCCGAGCGGAAAGTCTGCGTTCGTCACCGCGCGGGTTGATATGGTCCTGGCCGACAAGCTCGCGCAGAAGGGCGTGAGCGTCACTGGCGTTCCCGGGAGCGGCGCATTGCAAAGCCTGCTGTCCTGGATCTTCCCGATCGTGGTCTTTTTCCTGATCTGGTACTGGATCGGGCGCGGCATGACCGGCCGGCAGGGATTTGGCGGACTCATGGCGATTGGTAAGTCGCGTGCCAAAGTCTATGTGGAGAAGGACATCAAGGTGACTTTCGCCGACGTCGCCGGGGTCGATGACGCGAAATTCGAGCTGCAGGAGGTGGTGTCGTTTCTAAAGGATCCCGGCAGCTACGGCAGACTGGGTGCGCATGTGCCGAAGGGCATCCTATTGGTGGGACCGCCCGGTACCGGCAAGACGTTGCTGGCCCGCGCTGTCGCCGGCGAGGCCGGCGTTCCGTTCTTCTCGATTTCGGGCTCCGAGTTCGTCGAAATGTTCGTCGGCGTCGGCGCCGCGCGCGTGCGTGACCTGTTCGAGCAAGCCCGCAAGGCAGCCCCATGCATCATCTTCGTCGACGAGCTCGACGCACTTGGACGTAGCCGTGGACCGCTGTCGTTGTCGAGTCATGATGAGAAGGAGCAGACCCTCAACCAGCTCCTGTCCGAGCTTGACGGCTTCGATCCGAGCGTCGGCGTGATCCTGTTGGCGGCGACCAATCGCCCTGAAATCCTGGATCCCGCGCTGTTGCGGGCAGGACGGTTCGACCGGCAGGTCCTCGTCGACCGGCCAGACAAGACGGGGCGCATTGCCATTCTCAGAGTGCACGTCCGCAAGATCCGGATGGGTGAGCTAGTTGATCTGGAGAAGGTAGCTGGCCTCACAACCGGCTTCACGGGGGCTGACCTTGCCAATCTCGTCAACGAGGCCGCGATAGCCGCGACCCGGCGGGGCGCTGGCGAGGTCTCTTTCGCCGATTTCGTCGCCGCGATCGAGCGGATCGTTGCCGGAGTGGAAAAGAAGAGCAGGGTGCTCGGCAAGGAGGAGCGGCGTAGGGTTGCATATCACGAGATGGGCCATGCTCTCGTGGCTGCGAGCCTGCCGGGGGTCGATCCGGTGCAGAAAGTATCGATCATCCCGCGTGGAATCGGGGCGCTGGGCTACACCATTCAGCGTCCCACCGAAGACAGGTTCCTGCTGACCATCGAAGAGCTGAAGAACCGGGTCGCGGTGCTGATGGGTGGACGCGCGTCGGAGCGCCTGATCTTCGATGGTGCGATTTCGACCGGGGCCGCCGACGATCTTCAACGTGCGACCGAGGTGGCCATTGAGATGGTGACCAAATACGGCATGGACGAGACGGTCGGGCAGCGCACCTATGCCCCCAAGCCCCAGGCATTTCTCGCGGCCCAGGATACGGTCGTGACTGCTGCCGAAGCCACCGGCCGCGAGATTGATCTTGCCGTGCGCAATCTGATCGAGGAGGGTGATCGCCGTGCCCGCGATATCCTGCAGCGACGCCGTGCCGACCTTGACGCCGGTGTTGAACTGTTGATTGCAAACGAAACCGTGACCGCGGAGCAGTTTACGCCACTACTCGGCAACAGAGAAACGAACGAGTCCGTCGCTGCCTGATCGCAACCGAGCCGACCATCACCTCCTCAAGAGTTCGCGGCTTGGTGTCGCGTTACCTGCGCGACCTCCGTCAGCTCTCAAGCGGGACCCGATGCGATTCTGTGACGAAGGCGGTGGCAGAAATCATCCAGTACCGTATGAACATTCTCAAGGTGGATCAGGTATCTCTCTGCGTTTTCCCGCGCGGATGTGCCGAGGGCGAGAGAATCGCGGCGGGCGGCTGCTTGTGCGACCTGTTGACGGCTCGCTGAAACCTTGGTTTCCGCGAACTCCAGATGCTCGCCGTCCGCGCCGAGCTTGTCGAGCTCAGCAATAAGCAGTGCGATCGTGGTGCTTCGGCGCTGCGTCGACAGGCTCATGTCCTTCAAAATCTCTACGTAGTGATCGATGTTTGCCCGGGCGACGTACCTGTGCATGGTCTGCTCCCCCGCGCTGCGCGCAACTGTTACATGTTACCACTAACGGTGGGTCGGCGAAACGGATCGAGCATCGAAGGGAGTGAGCGGCGGTATCAGGATGGGGTTTTGGCTTCTGCCGCCTAGGTGATCTTCCTGAGTTGATCTTCGGGCAGGGGAGAGACAGGTCTGTGTCACGGAGCTTCCATGTCCAACATCCTGTTTCGCTGCCCCAACACGGGCATGAACGTTCAACATCCTATCTGCGAGCCTGCCTCAGGGGCGCGTGCCGAGGCGGTCTTGGTCGTGCATTGCCCGGCTTGTGCGCGGATTCATTTGATAAATGTGGCGACAGGTGAATTGTCGCGCGATGTCCGGAGCAGATGATCCTCGAGATCTCCTTTGATCCCGACCAAGCCAAGCCAGGGAGAGGTGCTTAGTATTTTCTGGTTCATCAGAAGATTTGGTCGAGGGTTCGAGCCGCTCTCCGCTTCCATTGGCCATGATGACCTCTGATGGATAGAGCCAGCCGTCTTTTTCCTACGTCGAGGTTCCGAATAGCTTGCGCACCGCCGGGAGCCACTCGCCAGTGATCTTGAACTTAAGCCCGCGCGGAAAGCGGGAGTCGCTCATCGGTTTACGTGGTTTGCGCGAGGCCCGACCAGAAGCATTGCGTCCGCTTCCCGCAAATCGTTCAATTGTACACCCGTCACGGCATGCTTGAATGCCAGTTCGATCAAGCCGACGATCTGGGCTGCCGCGTCTTCCGGCAGCAGTCCGGCGGGGCGAATATTGGATATGCAGTTTCGGTTCGAATCCATCGTGCCGATTCGTGGCTGCCACGTCATGTAGGCACCGAGCGAGTCCGCGGCCGATAGACCCGGACGTTCGCCGATCAGGACGACGACCAACCTCGCGCCAAGGGTTTCACCAATCTCGTCGCCGATTGCGACGCGTCCCTGCTCGACCAGAACGATGGGACCGACAGTGAGGCCCTTGGCCAACAACAGCCGTTGCAGATGATCGAGCAATGGCCGCAGGTTGATCTCGATGGCCGAAGCGGAGAGGCCATCGGCGGCGACGATCGCGACGTCGTTGCCACGCCGCTGGCCTTCGATGGCAAGACGCCCCTCGGGCGAAAGGCGGCGTCCCAGATCCGGGCGGCGCAGATACTCGGCCCGATCGACCGCAGCACTCCGGACGGCAATGACGTCCCAGTTCCGCTCGCGAAGCGATCGCCCGAGCGCCTCGAAATCAAGTGCCGTGTGAACCGCGTCACGCGCGCGCGCATGGTCGAGCATGAAGTTGAGGCTCGTCATCGTCGGTTGACCGGAACCGCATCGTCCGAGCGCGATGCGTGCCGGCGTGAAGCGCCGCAGGCCTGCAAGTTTATCCAGCACCGCAAGCTGATCGCCGTCACGGGGAGGGTCGTCGCGCATCATCAGGCTCTCATCGTCTCGATCAACGCAATGGCCGGACCGATCGCTCCGGATGCTGGCTGCTCGAGCAGGCGACCGTCCGCGTCGGCGAGGCCGACCCGGCTCAGCCAACTCTCGAACTCCGGCGCGCATCGGCGGCCGAGGGTCTGGCGCGCGTAAAGGATGTCGTGAAACGCCAGGCTCTGATAGTTCAGCATGACGTCATCGGCTCCGGGGACCGCGATGACGAAGCTGACACCCGCGGCACTTAGCAATGTCAGCAGCGTGTCCATGTCGTCCTGATCGGCCTCGGCGTGATTGGTGTAGCAGACGTCACATCCCATCGGCACGCCGAGCAGCTTGCCGCAGAAATGGTCCTCCAGCCCGGCCCGCGTGATTTCCTTGCCATTGTAGAGATATTCGGGACCGATGAAGCCGACCACCGTATTGACGAGCAGCGGGCTGAAGCGCCGCGCGACGGCATAGGCTCGCGCCTCCATCGTCTGCTGGTCAATGCCGAAATGCGCATCTGCGGATAAGGCACTGCCTTGCCCGGTCTCGAAATACATCACGTTGCGGCCGACCGTGCCGCGCGCCAGCGAAAGCGCGGCATCGTGGGCCTCCGCTAGGACGGACAGGCTGATCCCGAATCCTAGATTGGCTTTTTCCGAGCCGGCTATGGATTGGAAGACGAGATCGACCGGAGCGCCGAGATTGATGGCCTGGATCGCGGTGGTAACATGACCCAGGCAGCAGGTCTGCGTCGGAACGTCGAGGCGTTGGCGGACATCGTCGAGCAGGGTGACGACGCGCACATAGTCATGAAATGTATCTGTTGCGGGATTGACGCCGATGACCGCGTCGCCGACTCCGAACAGGAGTCCGTCGAGCAGGCTGGCGGCAATTCCGCGTGAATCGTCGGTCGGATGGTTCGGTTGCAACCGCGTGGAGAGTCGGCCGGCCAATCCGATCGTGCTGCGGAACGCGGTCACGACGTTGCATTTGGCGGCAACCGCAATCAGGTCTTGCGCACGCATGATCTTGGAGACTGCGGCAGCCATTTCCGGGGTCAGGCCAGGGGCCAGCGCCGTCAGCTGGCTTGTCGTGGTGCGTGTGTCGAGCAGCCATTCGCGGAACCCGCCTACAGTGAGATGGGACACCGGCGCGAATGCCGGGAGGTCATGGCGGTCGAGGATCAGACGAGAGACCTCGTCTTCGTCGTACGGTACGAGATCGACATCAAGGAACGTCTTGAGCGGAAGATCGGCAAGCGCCGTCTGGGCGGCGACGCGCTCGATCGCGCTTTGCGCCGCGATGCCCGCCAGGGCATCACCGGAGCGGGCCGGCGATGCCTTGGCGAGCAGCGTCTTGAGGTCATCAAAGGTCCAGCGTGTGCCGTTGATCGTCGTATGGAAGGACATGCAACAAGGCCTCACTCGGCCGGCAGGCCGGCTTGTCTGGACCGGCGGGCCAGCAGATTGGCAACGATCAGCAACAGGATCGACAGTGCCATCATCAATGTCGCAGCGGCTGTGATCGCAGGGCTCAATTGCTCGCGCAGGCCTGTGAACATTTCGAGCGGCAAGGTGCGCTGCTGGGCGTTGGCAAGAAACTGGACGACGACCACCTCGTCGAACGATGTCACAAAGGCGAAGGCCGCGCCGGACAACACGCCGGGCAGGATCAGCGGCAGCATGACCCGGAAGAATCCGGTCAGGGGCCTTGCTCCGAGGATCGATGTCGCCCGCATCAAATTGCGATCGAACCCCGAGAGGCTCGCCCCGACGGTCACGACGACAAAGGGGCTCGCCAGCACGGTGTGGGCGAGGATGATGCCGGCATAGGTATTGGCGAGTCCGAGCCGGGCATAGAACAGGTAAGTCCCGACGGCGGTCACGACGACGGGCACGATGAGCGGCGAGATCAGGAGCGGCACGACAAACCGACGCGCCGGAAATTTCGGGTCCGACAAGCCGATCGCAGTCAGCGTTCCCAGAAAGGTGGCAAGCACGGTCGCACCCGCCCCAATCAGCAGACTGTTGCCGATGGCAGCACGCCAACGCGGCGTGCCGAGCACGACCTCGTACCAGCGTGTCGAAACGCCTGCGAGCGGAAAAGTAAAGAACGATCCGCTGTTGAACGAGAGCGGCACGGGCACGAAGATCGGCACGACGAGGAAGATCAGCACCAGCACGCACCAGATCCAGAGCGCGGCGACGCGGATCCGTTCAGAGGTGGTCGGGTAGGGCGACAGCATGGCGCTTCATCCCATCTTGAAGAGGTCGAGACCGAGATAGCGTGTCATCGTCACGTACAGGCCGAGCGTGGATGCGAGCAGCACGAAGCTGAGCGCCGCCGCCATTTCCCAGTTCAGCTCGACATTGACGTAGTTGGCGATGAAGTTGCTGATCAGCTGGTCGCTGGCGCCGCCGACCAGGACTGGCGTGATGTAATAGCCAAGGCACAGGATGAAGGTGAGCAGGCAGCCGGCCAGGACACCGGGCATGACCTGCGGCAGGTAGATCCTGCGGAACACGGTGAAGGGCCGCGCGCCAAGCGATTGAGCTGCCCTGAGCTGCGAGGTCTGCACCGCGCGCATCACGCTATAGATCGGAAGCAGCGTGAAGGGCAGCTGGATGTGCGTCATCGCGATGATGAGACCGGTCCGGCTGTACATCAGCTCCAGGCGATCCGATGTCACGCCAAGCCAGAGCAGCAGATCGTTGAGCAGGCCGTATTTCTGCAGGATCACGGTCCATGCGGCCGTGCGCACCAGGATTGACGTCCAGAACGGCAGCAACACCAACACGAGCACGATGCCGGCGATCACCGGCCGCACGTTGGTCATGACATAAGCAAGCGGAAAGGCGAGTGCGAGGGTCGCCAGCGTCACCAGCGTCGCGATCAGGAAGGTCCGTCCGAACACCCGGGTGAACACGGCCTGCTCGGCCGGGACAGCGCCGATCGTTCCCTGGTCGGTCCAGCGCAGATCGAACGCGCTGAGCAGAAAGAACGAGGTGAAACGGTTGGTTCCCGCGCGTATCGCTGTCCAGCCCTGGTCTTCGCCGAGCAGCGGCGCGGCCTTGATCATCGCCTCCTTGGTGGCCGCCGGATCCTGGCCGGCAAGCCGCGCGAGCCGCAGCACCTGGCTGCGCGCGCCGGGCAGGCGGGTGTTGAGCGTCTTGGCGAATTCATAGATCGCGCCCGCCGCCTGGGCGGTCTTCAGGTCGTCCGCGAGGGCGCGGAACACCGGCTCGGCCGGGACACGCGCGCTGTCCGTGCGCAACGCCGCGATGGTGTGCGGCAGCGCGTTGGCGATGGTCGGCTCATAGACCGCGCGCGACAGCAGCAGCACGATCGGCGCTCCGAAGCTGAAGGCGAGCAGGAGCAGCAGCGGCGCGGCCAATGCCAGTGGCCGCAGGCTGTCGCTGCGGTCGGTGGCGCCGGCGCGCGGTTTGACGCCTGATATTGCGATCGACGACATGAACGTCACCTCGTGTGGTCGCTGGCGATCGGGCAGGTTGCCCGATCGCGATCTCGCCGCGCTATCGCCGCGCTATCTACTGGGCAAGCCAGGCGTTGAAGCGCTTCACCAGGTCCTCGCCATGGTCGCCCCAGAACTCGACATCGCCGACCAGATAGGTCTTCATGTGGTCCGGCGCCGTCGGCAGCTTCGCCAGCACATCCTTGGGCACGAAAGGCGTCGCATCCGCCATCACGGGACCGTAGGGGATGTATGCGCCGAGCTGCGCGCTCACCTCGGGCCCGGCCGCATAAGCCAGATACTTGTAGGCGAGGTCGAGGTTCTTGGCGCCTTTCGGAATCGCAATCATGTCGTACTCGACGATCTGGTTATCCCAGACAATCGCGAACGGCCGCTTGTCCTTGTCGATCGCGTTTTGAATGCGTCCGTTCCAGGCGGTCGTCATCACCACCTCCTTGGACGCGAGCAGTTGCGGCGGCTGCGCGCCGGCCTCCCACCAGACGATGTCCTTCTTGATCGTATCGAGCTTCTTGAAGGCGCGGTCGACGCCGGCGGGCGTCGCCAGGACCTTGTAGATCTCGGCGATCGGCACGCCGTCGGCCATCAACGCCCATTCGAGATTCTGTGCCGGCGCCTTGCGCATGGCGCGTTTGCCCGGAAACTTCTTGGTGTCGAAAATGTCGAGCACCGATGTCGGCGCCTCTTTCAACACGGTGGTGTCGTAAGCAAGGACGTCACCATAGACGTCGATGCCGACACCGCAGTCGAGCGCGGTGCCGGGGAGGAACCGCGCGCGATCGGCGACCTTGGCATAGTCGAGGCGGATCAGCACGCCGGCGTCGCAGCCTTGCAGGACCGTCGAAGTCTCGACGGTCACGAGATCGATCGGCACATTGCCGGTCTCGACCATGGCTTTGATCTTGCCGAGCTCGCCGGTGTATTCCTGCTCGTTGAACGTGATGCCGGTCTTCTTGGCGAATGGCTCAAACCAGGCCTTGCGCAGCGCCGCCTGCCACTCACCGCCGGTTGCCATGACGGTGAGCTCTTCGGCGCTGGCGGGCCGGATCTGCGAGGTCATTCCTGCGCTTGCCAGGACAGGTAATAAGGCAACCAAGGTCGTCCGGTAGATCAACTTCATGTCACGCTCCCTGTGTTCGGAGTGTTGCCGTCTGGAGCTGCGCCCGCCGGAAAGGCCCGGCAGTCAATCGTGCGCCAGCTCAGATCGATGGTTTCGCCCGTCGCCATCGCAGCGTCGGGGCTGACCTTGACGGTCAGCACTTGTCCGCCCGGCAGGCGCGCGAGCAGGCGTTGATGGTCGCCGTGATAGATTCGGCCCTCGACAATGGCCTTGAAGCGGTTGTCCGCCGGCTCGCCGTTGCCTGCGATCCGCTCGGGCCGGATCGCCAGCTGGACCGCGGCTCCGGGACTGATGCCGCCGATCGCCATGGCGGATGTCGTCAGTCCCGTCGGCAGCGCGACCAGGCATTGATCGCCGTCGACGCGTTCGACGACGCCATCCAGCGCATTGTTCTCGCCAATGAAGCCGGCGACGAAGGCGGTCGCAGGCTCGTTGTAGAGCGCATCGGGCGTACCCATCTGGGCGATGTTGCCGCTCTCGAAGATCGCGACCCGATCCGACATCGTCAGCGCCTCGCTCTGGTCGTGCGTGACGTAGACGATGGTGACGCCGAGCATTTCGTGAATCTGCTTCAGCTCGATCTGCATGTGCTCGCGCAGCTTCTTGTCGAGCGCGCCGAGCGGCTCGTCCATCAGGACGAGGGTCGGCTGGAAGACAAGCGCGCGCGCCAGCGCGACGCGCTGCTGCTGTCCGCCGGAGAGCTGCGTCGGCTTGCGGTCCTTGAAGCGCTCCAGCTTGACCATCTCGAGCGCGCGGATGACGCGCGGCCCGATCTCGGCCTTCGGCGCCTTGCGCACCGAGAGCGGGAAGGCGACGTTGTCGGCTACGCTCATATGCGGAAACAGGGCGTAGTTCTGGAACACCATGCCGATGTTGCGCTCATAGGGCGGCAGGCGGTCGACCGATTTGCCGTCGAGCGTGATCACGCCCTGGCTCGGGCGTTCGAAGCCCGCCAGCATGTTCAGGGTCGTGGTCTTGCCGGAGCCCGACGGCCCGAGGAAGGTGAGAAACTCGCCGCGGCCGATGCTCAGATTGAGCCGGCGGACGGCGTGAAAATTTCCATAGGTTTTTTCGACGTTGATGAATTCGACAAACTTGGCGTCGGCCCGGGCCGCCGGCCCCGTTCTTCCGCCGGCGACGGCTGCCGGCCGGTCCATTGCGGAGGGGGCGCTCTCGGTCAACGCTTCGCGAAGCGACGTGCTTTGTCCTGATAAAACCATCGCTCGACCTCCAGGGCGCCCCGCCGCAGTTATGTGGTCAGACAATACGATATTGAGTGACCGTATAATGCGGAAATTCCACCGTCAAGCGGATCATATGATGCAATTTATGGCAGACATCGTGCCATATAATAGACTTGCAAAGCCTGTTGGTATGCATACAAGTCAGATTGTCTGGTCCTTTTCTCCATGATAAGAAGGCTTTGCTGATGACAGGAACGTCCGGGGCGCCAAGCCGCAATGCTCGAAAATCTGGAATTGCCGAACAACGATCGACCAATTTATCAGCGTTTGGCGGATGCCATCGGTGAGAGAATTGCACGCGGAGAGCTGGCAGAAGGCGATCGTTTGCCACCGCACCGGGAAATTGCGCGCCTGCTCGGCATCAATGTCACGACCGTCACGCGTGCCTTCTCTGCGTTGCAGCAGCGAGGACTTGTGGAGGCGCGCCCTGGCCGCGGGACCCTTGTCGCGGGTAGGGAGACGGAGGAGGGCGGCTTCAAATCGGCTCCCAGCGATGAGGCCGGCTTGATCGATCTGTCCGTCAACAGGCCGGCCACGTCGGCCTATCGCGAAGCGCTCGCGCTGCTGCTCCCGCACATCGCAAAAGATCGCAGGTTCAGCGCCTTGCAGGACTACCATCCTCCTGAGGGTCCTGAATGGGCGCGCGCCACGGTCGCCGATTGGCTCGATGGCGTCGCGGGCGACGGTGATGCAGGCCGCGTCGTGCTGACCGATGGCGCTCAGCATGGCCTTGCCTGCGTGTTGCGTGCCCTGACGCAGCCCGACGATGTCGTGCTTGCCGATTCCATCACGTATCAAGGCATCAGCGCGCTGTGCCGGTCACAAGGCGTCGACCTGCGTGGGGTGTCGATCGACCGCGAGGGCATGCGGCCCGACGCATTCGAGGCGGCTTGCGCGACCCTGCGTCCGCGCGCGGTTTTCCTGGTGCCCACCCTGCATAATCCGACCACGGTCACTTTGAGCGAGGAGCGTCGCCGCGCGCTTGCCGCGATCGCGCGCCGCCATAACGTGCTGATCATCGAGGACGACGTCTACCGTCCATTGCTCGATCGCGCCGTCCCGTCCTTCGCAGCGCTGGAGCCCGAACTCACCGTCCATATCAGCGGCCTGTCGAAATGCATTGCGCCGGGCCTGCGTTATGGATTCGTCGTCGCGCCGCGTGCGGTACTGGGCAACGTTGCAGCGGCGCTCCGGATCGATTGCTGGAGCATCAGCCCGCTCACGGCGCTGATCGCCACCATCCTTTTGGAGGAGGGGACCGCGAGGCGCATCATCGACGTTCAGCGCGAGGAGCTGCGTCGGCGGCAGGCCATTTTGCGTGATGCGCTTGCGGCCTTCGATGTCCAGTCGCAGGAGACGTCGCCGCACGCCTGGCTGCATTTGCCCGAACCCTGGCGCGGCGCGGCGTTCGCCCGTGCCTGCCGTCAGCGGGGCGTCGGCGTGCTCCCGGCGGATGCGTTCGCCGTCGGACGCGAGACCCTCGCCCATGCGGTGCGGATCAATGTCGGTGCAGCACCGTCTTCAGGTGAATTGCGCCAGGCGCTTGCGATCATGGCCGACCTGCTCAATGCCGGTCATTTCGAAATCTCGGGAGCGGTCTGAGGCATTGTGGCCGAATTGATCAAAACGGACGTCGCGATCGTCGGGGCCGGGGTCATCGGGCTAGCGATCGCGTTTCGGCTGGCGGACGGCGGCCGTGACGTCGTCGTCATCGATCCCAACGAGCCCGGTTCGGGCGCCTCCTACGGCAATGCCGGAACATTTGCGCCCTACGCTTGCGCGCCGGTCGGCAACCCCGATGTTCTCAGCAACTTGCCGAGCCTGCTTGTTGGCGCAGACAGCCCTCTCTCGGTGAGGCTGGCCGCCTTGCCCGCACTCGTGCCGTGGCTGTCGCGCTTCCTTTGGCAATCGATGCCTGCCCGCGCGCGCCGCAACGGACACGCGCTTGCGGGCCTGCTGAAGGACGCAATTCCGGCATGGCGCGAGCTTGCCGAGCAGGCGCAGCTTGCGGATCTGCTTCGTTATGAAGGCTGCCTCTATCTCTATCGCGGGAAAATGCCACACGACGACGGCGATTGGGCAGCCCGCCTCCGCAACGAGCTCGGCGTGCGACAACAGCGATTGAGCGCGGACGAGGTCGCGCGGCTCGAGCCGGCATTGCCGCGCGCAGCCGGCGGCATCTTCTTTCCCGATGCGGCTCACACCGTTGATCCGGCCGCACTGACCGGCCGGCTGGCATCCGGGGCGGCGGCGAAAGGCGCCTTGTTCGAACGCGCGCGTGTCGACCGGCTGCAACCGCAGGAGGGAGGCCGCATCCATCTCGTGTGTGGCGACCGCACGATCGAAGCACATAGTGTTGTCCTTGCCGCTGGTGCGTGGTCCCGCGATCTCGCCGCACAAGCCGGAGACGACATCCCGCTCGACACCGAGCGCGGTTATCACATCGAATTCGCGATGGATGCCTGCCCGATCAAGCGGCCGGTCAGTCCGGTCGATCTCGGCTTCTATCTCACGCCGATGGCGGGCCGCTTGCGGGTTGCGGGAACGGTCGAGCTCGGCGGCCTCGAAGCACCGATCAATCCGAACCGGATCGCGCTGCTGGAGCGCGGCGTCCGCGGGATTTTCCCGGACCTTGGACCGGTTCAGTCGCGATGGCTCGGCTTTCGTCCTTCGCTTCCGGACTCGCTGCCCGTCATCGGACCCAGCCGGCGCCTTCCCAACCTGATCCACGCCTTTGGACATGGACATCTCGGCTTGACCCTGGCCGGTGCCACGAGCCGTGTCGTCGCAGGCCTCATCGACAGGCGAAACGACGTTCCGAGCCTCGAAGCCTTCCGGAGCGGTCGGTTTGGTTGAGTGGTCGGTCGAGGAGCACTTTCGTTCGATGGAATGATGAGAAAGTCAGACCGGTCGAGTGTCGGCATGCGAGCCTGTTTCGAGCATCTAGCGGCGCGCTTTAAGTCTTCCGGATCAGTCGCCAGCGGCCTGGTGTGGCGCCAACCGCCGCTGAGAAGGATCTGGTGAAGTGACTCTGGTCGGCGAAGCCGCATTTGATTGCAATTTCCGTCAGCGACAACGTCGAGTCCAGCAGCAAGGCCTTGCTTTGCTCGATGCGTTGATTCATCAGCCACCGGTGCGGTGGTGCCCCCATGCTAATCCTGAAAGCGCGCGCAAAGTGGGCAGCTGACAAGCCACATTCGCACGCGATCCGTGCCAGTGACATTTTGCCGTCCAGATTCGCGCGGATGAGTGCCTTCGCGGTCCGAAGCTGCCATGGCGCCAATCCGCTGCGGCAAGGGCGGTTGCCAGGTCGACTGATCGTGTATTTGCGGAGGAAATGAGTATTAAGAGCCATCGAAACATAGCCGATGAACAGCTCGTTTGCCTCTTGAGGTCTCTCCAAGGCCGGCAGCAGGCAGCGGCCCAAATGTGCCAGGACAGGGTCGAGGAGGTTCGCACCGGCTACGACGTCATATTGAAAGCGACCAAGGTCAAGCTCGGTCGCAAGTTCACTTAGCGCGTTGTGGCGCAGATAGAGGTACAGGAAGTCGAATGGGTCATGGAAGTGAATGATCGTTTCGCATCGCAGATCGTAGACGGTTGTTTCGTCCTTCAAGGCGCCCTTGCGCATATGTCGGCCGTCCACCCATATCTCGCCTCTCTGATGCTGTAGCCGAACGCAAAGCCCAAAAGCCTCGTCGGCCGGGGATGGCAATGTCGGATCACCGACCGCCCCGCAATATGTTATCCGGACGGCGGCGAACGCTCCCTTCTGTAGCGATTTGACTGTTCCGGTGTTCGGCTGCCGGAGCATGGGAAATAGTCTTGCGAAGCGATCTCCGTAGCGGCCAGCATTGATCATTGTCGGCTCCCGGAGCGCCGCCGGAACCGTTTGGCGCAGTCTGCGACCAGCCCTGCCGCCGCATGTCGTCGCAGGCTCGATTCGTTCAACCTTGGTTCAAGGTGTTCAAGCGCAACCTCGCGGATCCGCAGGATCGACTTCGGACGACAGCGCTCGGCGGGCGAGCGGAAGCCGGGTGCTCCGCCGGCCGTTCCTGACGAGGACAATCTCAAGCGGATAATGCGTTTGGTGATTTTGCTGCTGGAGGTCGCGACCATATTGGAAGAAGCGGTCAACGATCTGCATCCACTGAAAACCGCAGAACGGGCGGATAATCGGCAGTAGCTGCTGAGGTGATCACGAGCTCGTCTCAATCTTGCATGCGCGTTCGGTCGAACGCGCATGCTGAAGTTTCTTCCCGGACGCCGCCGGCATGGCGGTGGGTCCGCGAAGACGGCCGTCATTCACCTGCCCCGACGACGATGGGGACCGAGTCCTGCTCTTTCGATAGCGCTCGGTAGATCGTTCCTCCGACACAAGCTCCGATGAGCCATCCCCAGTCTCCGACGTTGAGGATCAGTCCATAGGCACCCAACAGGGACAATCCAATCGACAGGACCCCGGATAGTGCCAGCGCGATCAACGCCCTGGAGTTCCAGCCGCCGTCGTAGTGGAATGCTCCGCTCGGCGACATCGTATAGAGGTCATCCACTCTCACGATCTGCTTTCTCACGAGGTAGTAGTCGGCGACCATGATGCCGAACATCGGTCCGAGCGTTGAGCCGAAGATGCTCACGAACAGCGTGATGGCCGATGGGCTCGCCACGAACAGCCAGGGACATACAAGCACTGACAGAATAGACGTTATGAGGCCGCCCATCTTGAAATTGATGCGCTCCGGATTGAGGTTGGAGATGTCATAGGCGGGGGAAACGAAGTTCGCCACGATGTTGATGCCCATGGTCGCAACGATGAACGTGATCGAGCCCACAATGACGACGATGGGGTTGCCGATTTTCTCGACGATCAGGACTGGATCCATGATCGCTTCCCCGAACACGTTCAGAGTGCCGGCCGTCACGATCACCGTGATGATCGAAAACACCAGGAAGTTGACGGGCAAGCCGAGCAGGTTTCCTGCCTTCATGGCGTCCTCGCTCTTGGCGAACCGGGCGAAGTCACCGAAATTGAGCAGGAGGGCCGAGAAGTACGCGACAATCAGCATTGCGGCATTGGCCATCACCCCAATCGTTGCCGCGTTCGATGCCGCGGGTGGGCTGAGCTGAAGCGACAGGCTCGAAAAGCCGGTCTGCCACAGCATCCAGACCGCGAGGGCCAGCATGACAACGTAGACCACCGGTCCGCAGAAATCGATGAAGCGGCGGATGCGCTCCATGCCGCTCAGGAAAATGATGAGCTGGAACAGCCACATGAACAGAAAGCTGAACCAGGCGAGGGTGGACAGGCCGATAGTGCTGTTGTGCGTAAGATCGACTGCTGAAGGTGCCAAAGTGATGATGAGGACCTGGACCGCCTTCGAGGCGAAGTAGGTCTGTACGCCGTACCAGACGATGCCGACGACGCCTCGCACGATGGCGGCGAGATTGGCGCCCATTACCCCGAACGACACGCGCGCCATGACCGGGAAGGGGATGCCGTATCGTTGAGAGGGGCGGCCAATGAGGTTCATTAGGAAGTAGACCGCCGTGATGCCGACCGTCATGGAGATAAGAACCTGCCATCCGGTCAAGCCGAGAAAAAACAGGCTTGCGGCGAAGGTATAGCCGCCAACCGAGTGGACATCCGACATCCACATCGCGAACAGGCTGAATACTCCCCATGTTCGTCCCTCGGGCGCGGTCGGAGCAAGGTCGTGATTATAGAGCTTGGGATGAGCACCGATAATGACCAGCGCGGGAACGTCGCCGCTGTTGGATGTCATATCCTCTCTCCAATGTTTGTTTGACGAAGGCCCGCACCATGCGAGGCGATCGGATCGAAGCAAGCGACATGCCATCTCTGTAACGATCGATAAAATAATTTTACGTTCGATAAAATAGTTTTACAATAAGGTTTTCATGGCCGCCTCTAGTCATTGACGCGAGCTGGGCGAACAACTAAAGGTAGAGTGGCCGGTCGGCCGCGAGCGCCGAAGTGACGTTTGTCGAGGGAAAGTCTTGAAGAGTCGGGATGCGCGCGGCCGAGCAAGGGCCTAAAGCATGGTCCCGAAAGGTGCGAAGCAATCTTCCTTCGCGACAAACGCGGCATACGCTTGCGTGGATGTCGTGCGCAGACGACAACCGAAAGCGCGATGACGATTCATCCAGATGTCATCGTGCCTTAGGTGCCCGGCTTTGCCGTGGCCCGCTCGTCGGGAGCCGGTTCGTCGGCTTGTCGCTCTTCTCAAGCCCGAGGCCGCCAAGAACGAGCTGGACGATGGTCGCTTTTGCGGAATCGAAATCCGCATCCTCCAGCTGCCGCTTGCCTTTCATGATGATCATTTGGCTCGAGAAATCGGCATAAGCCTGCGTCATTGCCCAGATGCAGAAGAAGAGATCCACTGCGCTGATCGCGCGAATGGACCCGCTCGCCGCCCATTGCTCCAACGTCGCGACCTTGTCGAGCAGCAATGGGGTTGAGACCTTCTCGATGAAGCTGCCGATGAATTGTGCGCCGCTGATGATTTCGTTTGCATAGATGCGCGACAGATGAGGGTGATCTCGCGAGAAATCGATTTTTTTGTGGATGTAGGCGATAAGAATGGTCTGGATGTCGGACGTCATGTCCAGATTGTCCATATCCCGCGCCCACATGTTCATCGCACGTTCGAGCACCGCGCGGTAGAGATCCTCCTTGTCCTCGAAATAGTAGTAGATGTGGGGTTTTGCGATCGATGCCTTTTTGGCAATCAGAGCAGTCGTCGCCCCCCGGAAGCCGAAATGCCCAAATACGAACTCCGCCGCATCAAGGATCTTTTCTTCGACGTCAGGGCCCGGCGCGGCCGCCTTGCGGCCGCCTTTTGGCGCGCGGCGGATACGAAAAAGCTTGAGCTTGTCGGCAGACGTAGCAGCCATATGGCCTCATTGGGAGCGTTGCCTCCGCGAGGAGGGCTGAACGGAAATGTTTGGATCGCGATAGGCGATTCATGCGCAAGGTGCTCTTCCTATCCAGTATTTTCAAGCGGTTAGGCCGGGCAATGATAGGATTAAATAGCTTTCGAAGAGAGGGGCAGTGACAGCTCGGCTGCCGGCGCAGCCCACATGTGGCGGTGTCTCCGTGCTGACTTTGAAAGCGCGGGCAAAATGCGCTGCCGATAGACCCCATTCCCTGGCGATGCGTGCGAGAGAAAACTCACCATCGAGATTGGTGCATATCATGTTTTTTGCGGTCCGAACTTGCCAAGCCGTCATTCCGCTGCGGCGCTGGCGATCGGCTGGCAAGATGCTGGCAGACTAATTTTAGCGGGATCAGCTTTCGAGGCGTGCATTGATCAATCGTGGCTCAAGACGTTCAAGCGCGCTGCCCTTCTGTAATCTAGAGTTGTATTGCCGCGATCGCAGGGCGCCTCTGGAGCAAATGATGTACTTCACACTCATCAGGTCGAAGGCCGCATCGGCATCGATGCAGGCCAACCTGTCATTGCTGGAAGCACTTGTTAGAACCGCTCGGTCGCGATTCTCGACGCTGGTGGCCCGACTTTCCGAACTGCATAATCGATCTGTGGCCATCGCGCTTTGGGAGAGCCTCGGTAAATCCGGCAAGCACAATGGCCATGGGGACAGTCTCGCTAGTGTCGCGCGGGATGCGATTGCCGTGATCAAAGTGATGGATCGCATGGCTGACGAGCTCTTGCTTGAATCAAAGCAGTCGTTGTCGTCAGTGGGACACCTCTCCGGCAATGTCCGCGAGATCGCCTTTGGGGGATGGCGCCTGCTCGGTGGGCAGTCGATGAACGATCTCCGCGCGGTTGCCGTTGAAGAGAAACTCCGGCGCATGCCACGCCTGGTGATCTCACTGTTGGAGGTGGCCACGATCCTGGAGGGGACTGTCGCAGATCTTGCGCCAACGGTGGACGGCAAGACGATCGAGGAAAAGGATCGCGTCTCGAGCGATACCCGTCTCCTCCGACCATCTTTCTGATCGCGAGGCGCGCAGGGCTGGAGGACACCAGCCGGTCGTGAAGAGATCTTTGTCTCTGCCGAGTGGCATATCTCGCACGTATTTGAACCACAACCGAGCCAGCTGATTAGTGACCGGCGCGAGCGCCTGGCGGACCTCGCCCCGCGCGTTGACCTGCCGCCCATGCCACTGGGGTGTCGCCAAGATACTGACGCTGCGATCGCCGTCATCGCGCCGAATGGGTCGCTGCCTGCCAAAAGAGAGCCCGGAGCTCGTGAGAGCTCCGGGCAGTGGAGGGAAGGAGCGCGACGCGCGGTGCCTGCGTGCGGTGTGCTACGTCTCAGCACGCTGGCGGCGTTCGAAACCGTTTCATGATGGCTCAAGCCGAGATCGCCTTCGCCGAGTCGACCAGATTGCGCAGCAGGAATTTCTGGATCTTGCCGGTCGACGTCTTCGGGATCGGCCCGAACACGACGGCCTTCGGCGTCTTGAACCCGCTCATATGGGTGCGGCAGAAGGCGATGATCTCGGCCTCGGTCGCGCTCGC